>JAYZBT010000234.1:0-7474 GCA_036338615.1 Gemmatimonadota bacterium | reverse complement strand
AATGCCGACCCACATGTGCGACATCTCATCGACGCCCCGTCTGCCGAATACGACCCACTGCTCTGGATCGGGATTGAGCGGGTTGGCCGCGGTGTTGTCGAACACGGAAGTCAGGAGGAGCATCGTCCCCTTGGGCAGCAGCGGCTTCGCGTCCGCCGAAAATTGATAGGCGATCTGCCAGATGTGCTTGTAGTCGGCGACCTTGCCGAGCACCTCCCGCCGACCGTCGGGATAGATCGCCTCCAGCGACATCTCCTTGCCCCTCATGTGCATGTGGGGCCGGAAGCTGCTGATCAGCGTCGGCTGGTCGAGCACGTGCACACCCTGAAGCACCTGCTGTCCGTGCGGAGGCACGAGAATGTCACCACCCCTCGGCATGCCGCCCATTCTGTCCGCCCGCAACAGCACCTCGCCTCTGGTCTCGACCCTGGGCGTTTCGCCCTCCGGGTAGAACCACACGCCGACGTCCACGACGTCCTGAGGGACGCTGGTTCCTACAGGGAAGTAGTGGAGGTTCCACGTCACATTCGCCTCACCGGCCGGAAAGAGCATGCCGACGTCTTCGGGGAACGTCTCGTAGCGTTTTCCCACCCCGTAGTGCGCGAGCCCGATCTGTCGGCCCCCCGCCCGTAGATACGCGTGGCCGTGGTGCACGACCCTCAGCCCCAGCGGCCATGCCGGCTTGAACTCGTATGCTTTGATCCAGCGATCTCGGTCGAGCCCGGCGAACGGCACACTCGGGGCCCACCACTGGTCCTGACCGTTGTCCACGACATCATAGGGTGTCGAAGAGACGATCAGGTCGGGTGGGCGGCCGAACTCCTGCTCGAGCTGCCACGCGCCGCCCTCCAGGAGGGCGGGCGCCGGAGGCATGTCGGCTTCGTCACCCTGGGGGGCGCCCTCATCCACCCAGCGCACGATCGTTTCGATCTCCTCGTTGCTCAATGAGACATCGTTCTCGTAGTCCTGGATTCCCACCGTTTTGTCGACGTGCCAGGGCGGCATGATGCGGGCCGCGACCCGCGACCGGATGCGGGGCGCATACCTCCTCGCGTCCTCATAGGTCATCAACGACATCGGCGCTTGAGCGTTCGGACGGTGGCAGCTCACGCAGTTCTCGTAGAGGATCGGTGCCACGTGCTTCGCGAACGTGACTTCCTGCGCGTGAGCAGGGGAGGCGAAGACAGTCGCTACGATCGCGGCGGCCGCAAAGTGGGTGGCGAGGCGGCGCCCGCTCAGGATGCGGCTCGTTGTTTCCCTTTTCATGACATACTCCCTATCGCGTAACCGTGACCGGCACGTAGCCGTTCGTCCAGCAGCAATGGTATTCGAAGGACGCTATCGAATAGATCGACTGCACGCGCACGAGGTATTCTCCAGGCTCGCTGAATCGTGCGCTCGTGCGGGCCATGCCCGCCGCTCGATCCACCTGCATTTCCGCCTGTGCGAAGTCGACCCTCCCGGGCCCTTGGTGTTGCGTCCAACCCACCCAACTCGTCGGCGCGGGGTGGTCGACCCAGACCGAGAGATCGAGCGGCGCCCCCACGGCCACGGTACGTGGTGAGGTGGTGAAGCCGGTTCGACCCTGAAACTCCAGCCCGTCCGCTTCGAGCTTGAGCACCGGCGCGACTACGCCGCGTCCCCCCGTTTCCGGTTCGTCCAGATAATACGGCGGGATCAGCTTGCCCGGCGTGGAGAGGTCTTCCCCGTGGGTACGTAGCGTCCAGACGACGCGCTTCTGTCCGAAGTCTGGGGGCACCGTAACCGTGAACACGCAAAAGTGCCGTCGGTAGTTCGCTTTTGGCACAGGGTCGAAGTGCGTAGGCTGCAGGCCGTCGAACTCGCTCGGTTCTATGTGGTTGTCGGGGCCGAGAGGAAGATCCATCGCCTCTTCCGTATTGAGGTTGAAGTAGCCGAAGCAGATCCCGTAAGAACCGTCGGGGTTCTCATACCAGCCCTCGAAGAGGGGCACGACGTGCTGGCCCGTGGGCCGCAACAGCTGTTCGTTGAAGGCCCGCCCCTCGAGGGGGATCACCTGCGCTTGGCTCGACGCCGCCAACAACAGGGTGGCACTCACGAACGCTACCGACGGACGCCACCACTGCATTTCGACCCTCCCGATCCGACTCTTAAACCTGAGCCAGACTAGTGCGTCGACGGGTGGGAGGCTAGCGCGCCTTCAACGCGGCAGTAGTAACGAGTGTTAACCGTCTGTACTTGCATGCCCTGTCCCCGCGCCGTACGCTGTACTCGGGGCTCCACGGAGAGCCTCTCTCTTGCCAATCCATCAGTGGTCGCATGTCGTATGACGAGGTGTAACTGATGAAGTGTGCCCTACCAGCTACGGTGCTGTGCTGCCTGCTCCAGGTAGCGAGGCCGCGCTGGGGGTCCGCCCTCAAGCCGGAGGACTAACAATGTTTCGACACGTCCGTTCGCGTACGACACTAGCTCTGGGGGTGCTTGCGGCTGTTGTGCTGCTCTCGCCGCCTGATCTAGCAGCTCAGGGCGGCTCGATCACCGGCCGGGTGACCGACAGCCAGACCGGCAACCCGGTTTCCGCCGCGCAGGTCTTCATCGCGGATCTGGATCAAGGCGGGCTATCACGGCAGAACGGCTCCTACCTCTTGCTCAATGTCCCGATCGGTACGCACACCGTGACGGTCCAACGCATCGGGTACCGTGTCCTCACAGCTGAGGTGACGGTGGGAGCGGGCGAGACGGCGGCGCAGAACTTCCAGATTATAGAAGAAGCGCTCAGCCTCGACGAGATCATCGTTACCGGAACGCCTGGAGGTACTCAGCGGCGGGCCATCGGGAACACGGTCACCACCGTGGACGCGAGTACCATCGTTGAGAACGTAGCGATCTCGAACATGCAGGACCTGCTGGCGGGACGAACCCCCGGCTTGCAGTTCGCTCGACTGAGCGGAAACGTGGGGACCGGCGCGCCGATCACGATCCGGGGCGTAGGCAGCTTCAGCTTCACGCGCAATCAGCCCCTGGTGTACGTGGACGGCGTCCGGGTCAACAACGACCCGGAGGCGGGCCCCAACCTCGGTAACGGGGACAACGTGAACGTGCTCGACGACTTCAATCCCAACGACATCGAGAGCATCGAGATCATCAAGGGACCGGCGGCGGCGAGCCTGTACGGAACCGAGGCGTCGGCCGGTGTGATCCAGATTATCACCAAGAAAGGGAACGAAGGCGCGCCCCAGTTCAACTTCTCGGTCAAACAGGGGACCAACTACTTGAGCGACCCTCAAGGCAGGCTGGGCGAGAAGTTCACGTGCCCGACCGATCCGGGCCCAGGCCCGACGGATTGCCAGAGCGAAGGCGACCTCGAGCGCTACCTGATGTACGACGAGGGGACTCGGTATATCGCCGAGGGATATTTCCCTTGGCCCACCAAGAACCTCTATCAGAATGGGCTCAGCCAGAGCTACAACATGGATGTACGGGGTGGTACGCAGAACATCCGTTACTTCCTCTCCACGAATTATGAGGACGAAGAGGGCATCGTCTGGTACAACAAAGACGAGACGTTCCGAATTCGAGGCAACGTCGGAGTAGTCTTCTCGGACAAGTTCTCGCTCGATGTCTCCACGGGATTCGTGGATGGCTATACGAGGTTCGCGGCTCCGACCCGCTCGGACGGTGGAATCTGGCAGGACCTGCTTTGGTCTAACGGGTACTATCTCGACCGCGTCAATTCGTTCGACAAGCCTGGCTCCAACGCGCGTCTCGGTGGCTTCCAGGAGCACTTGCCTTCGGACGTGGCGGACGTTGAGGCGACGCGCGACTACACACGCTTCACGGGAGCCGCCACGCTGAACTTCAGGAGCGGCGACTTCGACTTTGTGGGTATCACCAGTTCGCTCACCCAGCGGCTCGTCCTCGGAATCGACAAGGGGTGGGACACCGACCGGCAGCTGTTCCCGTTGGAGGCGGGGCCCGTCCCGGAGAACTTGGCTGACTTTAAGAGCAGTTGGGCGTCGGTCTATTCCGAGACGGTTGACGGGACGATGTATTATGAAAGGCCCGTCCAGCAGAACCTCAGCTTCGACTACTCGCTCACGCTGGACACCGACGTGGGCGATGCGTGGGGATTTAATACGTCTTTCGGGGCGCAGTACTACTCCGACGAAAACGACTACTTCGCGAGCAACGGAACCGGTTTCGCTTCACCGCTGTCGACCACGATCAACCAGTTGTCGCCGGCCACGGTCACGACGGCCTACTCGCTCGTCCAGAACAAGTCCCTGGGCTTTTATATCCAGGAAGAGGTGAGTTGGAACGACCGACTCTTCCTAACCGGTGCTATGCGCTTCGACGACAACTCGTCGTTCGGTACCGACGCGCCTGCTCAGCAATACCCGAAGCTTGCGGGCACATGGGTCGTGTCCGAGGAAAGCTTCTGGAACTTCGACGCGGTCAACTCGCTGCGCTTGCGGGGAGCCTGGGGACAAGCGGGACGCCAGCCGTCCGCCACCTCCGGCCAGAACATCTACGTGGCGATTCCGGGGCCGGGCGGCGCCTCGGCCATCCGGCCTGCGAGCCCGGGCAACCCGGCGATCGAGCCTGAGGTGAGCACGGAGCTCGAGGTGGGCTTCGACCTGGCCATGTTCGATGACCGCATCTCGGCCGAGGTCACCCACTATTGGCGGCAGGACGAGAACGCACTGCTCTCGATTCCGATTCCGTCGAGCTTCGGCTTCCCTGGTTCAGTCTCGACCAACCTGGGGCGGATCGACAACTGGGGCTGGGAGGCGATCGTTGGTGCGCGGATCGTCGACAACTCGACGTGGTCGTTCGACCTCGATCTCTCTGCCGATTACACCAACAACAAGATCATGACGTTGGGCGATTATCCTGGTACGACCCGCATCGCGCTCGGACTGCCGTATCCCAACCACAACGAAGGCGATTACGTGGTGTCCGCGCAGTTCGATCCCCTTGGCGACCGCAACAACGCCTTTGGACAGGCGATCAGCGCGATGTGCGACGAGGGCGTCAGCTTGGCGCCCGAGGGCGACCTCGACCCCGAAGCGTGGGGAAGGATCGAGGGTGGTGAGCTCAAGCCCTGCGGAGACATTCCGAACCAAAACCTCTACGTCGGACGGTCGTTCTTTACGCACACCTTCAGCATAGCACCGCGAATCAGCCTGCTGGACAACCAGTTGCAGATTTTCGCGCTGGCCGAGGGCAAGTACGGCAAGCTGCACACCGACAACGGCTCGCAGTGGGGCCACGTCTACAACAACTCCAAGAACTCCAGGCTGGAGAACGACCCCATCTGGACCTACAGCGACAAGGTCAATCCAGGTGGTTCGTTCACGCGGACGAAGGCCTACTTCGACGCGGACTTCTGGAAGCTGCGTGAGGTCGGCGCACGCTTCTCGTTGCCACAGGCGTGGGTAGACGGGATTGGCGCGTCGCGCGCATCTCTGGCGTTCTCGGCCCGCAACATCTTGTCGATCTGGCGGAAGCAGACCGACATCTACGGGGCTGCTCTCGCGGATCCCGAGTACGGAGCGTCCTCTCTCAGTGGCACCAGCAACTATTGGGAGACACCACCGCTTACGAGCTTGAACTTGACGATGCGGGTCACCTTCTGATGATGGGGCTGACACGAATGAGCGATTATGCTAGGCAGTCGAAGCGCTGGGGCAGGGGTGCGGTCGGCCTCGCCCTCGGCCTGTCGCTGGGCGCCCTGGGCGCTTGCGAGGACTTACTCGATGTGAATTTACCTCACCTACTCACGGATGCCGCGATCGAAGGAGAGGCGACGGCCGCGACGCAGATCAACTCGGCGATGGCGCTCTTTGAATGCGGATATACCGCCTTCGGACTCATGGGAATGGGCGCCGAGGACGCCATGCAGTCGATCGCGGGTGTGGCTGGTGGCATGCACGTGTACGACGACACGCCCGATACTGGTGGTTGTGACGGGAGTTCGTCGAGCGATAGCTGGTTTGATCAGATCATGGGCACCCGGTCCCTGATCTCGACATCGCCCGACCGACTCGTCGCCTCGGGGACCGGAGCGGGGAGGGGCGTCTATGACCGGATTCAGGACGAATGGGAGTTGGGTTCGGCTGGGGAGAGACTTTCGGCCATCGCCTCGATCTACATGGCGGCCAGCCTAGCCCACATGGGGGAGTTTCTCTGTGAGATGTCCCTGGACGAAAGCGACATGATCACGCCGACGCAGATGCTGAGCTTGGCGGAAGGCTGGATCACGAACAATGCGCTCGGACATATCGCCTCTTACGGCGACTTCGAGATGCCCAACGGTGCCGCGAGCAGCGCCACGTCGATGGCGATGTCGATCCGGGCGCGAATCCGCTGGGCGAGCGGCAACCTATCGGGTGCCGCGGCCGACGCCGCGACGATTCCCGACGGCTTCACGGCCTGGGTGACGCGTGAGGCCGGTGCCACGCGGAGGAACAAGATCTATCACTCCGCGACCGAGGTGGGATTCTCGGGCATGCTCGGGGTCAACAACTGGTGGAATTCGGCGATCCGCCGGCCCAATCCGGTGACAGGCCAGCCGTGGCCCGATCCCATCCCGTTCACGGGATACATTTTCCTGGGTATCATGGATGACGGACGGACTCTGGAAGCCGGGAACCTTCCGGTCAGGTGGGCGGAGGAGACTCGGGACGGCAGTGACAATCCGATCTCGCTGAACAACGGCGCGGTAGCGGATACTCGGGTCCTGCACCACATACAGCCCATCCAGGGCCCGGTGCCGGAGGAAGTGCCCGACCGGTACTCGGCGAATGACAACGATGTCCCGTACTCGAGTTGGGAAGAGATGCGTTTGATCGAGGCCGGTATGGCGCACTCCCAGGGCAACTTCGCGGGTGCGATCGCGTTCGTGAACAGGCTCCGGGATTCGCACGGCCTACCGCGCATTTCTGGGGCGTATGAAGCCACGCTCTTGGCGGACGGCACTGCGGTTCGCGCAATGCTGATGGAGGAACGGAGAAGGGAGTTTTTCGCCGAAGGAGCGCGTTACTGGTCGACCAAGATCCAGAACACGGACATCCTCTGGTTCCCACGGCGTCAGGGTGACACCCCGTTCCAGGGATACGCGTTGTTGGGTGCGGTTCGCCAGTTGTTTGCCGGCGACGAGTACATCCTGAATCCGTATTTCGAAGCATTGGGCGGGGAAGATGCTCGCGGCACTGGGTGCACCAGCTTGCCGGGTAGCCAGGCTCCGAAGTTCAACTGATCGGACCGCAACTACTCCGAGCAGCCTGACGAAACGGGCCCGGGGCATCGCCCCCGGGCCCGTTTTCGCGCGCACGCGCGTAGGCGACCGCTTGCGCTACTGCCACAGGCGGGTCTTTGGATGGAACGCCGCCCACGCACCCCAGAAGGCCGTGTGGGTCTGCTCGATGGGTAGCAGGCGCGGGCCCCGTCCAGGGGGCCCGACATAGCCCTCCCTTCAACGTTCCAGCGGCTT
>JAYZBT010000233.1:0-13032 GCA_036338615.1 Gemmatimonadota bacterium | reverse complement strand
GCTCCCCGAGGGTCTCTCCCTCGATGTACGCCATTGCGAAGAACACGAACTCATCGATTTCGTCCACCGAGTAGATCGGCACGATGTTCGGGTGGGAGAGTTTCGCTGCCGTCTTCGCCTCACGAAGAAAGCGGTCCTTCAAGGCGGGCTGCGCAGCGTGCTCGGGCGGAAGCAGTTTGAGCGCTACCGGACGGTCGAGCGCGATCTCGTGGGCCAGATACACGATGCCCATGCCGCCGCGGCCGAGTTCCTCGATGAGCGAGTATCGGCCGACGAGCGACTCCTGAAGCGCCAGGAATTGTAGATCGGGATTGTCAGCCATTTGTCGGAGGATGAGTGACTGCGGCGGCGACGGCAATATTCGCGTCATGCCACGCCTCGGTTCGCCAGACCTTGCCGGGCGAAATCACGCGGCCTACGGTTGACCGCGGTGGGTTGACGGTGTCGGGGAGGTCGTTGGGCTCATTATCTACACGAGGTGCGATCATGTCGGTTCGAAGTCCTTCAGCGCTGTTCACCGCCCTCCTCGGGATCGCATTGCTGGCTGCTGGTGGGCCGCTCTCCGCCCAGTCGGGCCGCAGCCCCTATCGCACGGTGGACGATTGGGCCCAGCTCCCCGACGGGCGCGAGATGGGTGCGGTCGGCAAGGTCACGATCGACACTGATGGCGAACACGTGTGGGCGGTCATCCGATGCGACGCGGGCGGAGATCGATTCGGGAGCGAGTGCAGGGACTCCGAGCTCGACCCGGTCGTGAAGTTCGACCTCGACGGCAAGGTCGTGGAGAGCTTTGGCGGCGGCATGTTCATTTGGCCGCACGGCATCGATGTCGACGCCGACGGCAACGTGTGGGTCACCGACGCCGTGAGCTCGGTCAACATCCCCGAGGGCGACACCCGAGGCCATCAGGTCATCAAGTTCAGTCCGACGGGGGAGGTGCTGATGAAGCTAGGAACGCCGGGGGTCGCGGGCAGCGGTCCCGACGGCTTCAACTCGCCGGCCGACGTCGTGGTGGCGCCCGACGGCACCGTGTTCATCGCGGACGGCCACAACGCCATCGGCAACAACCGGGTCAAGAAGTACTCCAGTGCGGGGGACTTCATCATGTCTTGGGGCCAGACCGGCTACGCCCCGGGTGAGTTCCGGGCGCTCCACGCCATCGATATGGACGCCAGCGGGCGGATCTTTGTGGGCGACCGCAGCAACAACCGCATCCAAATTTTCGACCAGCAAGGCACGCACCTGGCCACCTGGACGCAGTTCGGGCGCCCGAGCGGGATCTTCTTCGACGGGAACGGCCAGATCTTCGTGGCCGACTCCGAATCGGACGACATCGAAAATCCGGGTTGGGAGATGGGGATCCGGATCGGGAACGTCGAAACCGGGTGGGTCACTGATTTCGTGATCTATCCGTGGGGCGATCCGCGTGACAGGGCCGGAAACGGTGCGGAATTCGTCGCGGTTGATCGCGACGGCAACATGTATGGTGGGGAGCCCCGTCCGCGGAAGCTCCAAAAGTACATGAAGGTGCGGTAGACTATCGGGAGCATTTCACCTCGGACAGCGGGAGCATTTCACCTCGGACAGGAAGGAGAGACAATGTCCACCGAGGCCGTTCTCAATCATCATCTGGAAGCGTTCTCCGCAGGCGATATCGACGCCATGATGGAGGATTACACTGATGATTCGGTTCTCATCGTGCCGGACGTGACCCTGACCGGCCCCGCGAGGGCCACCACCGGCATAGTCACTGGCATAGCCACTGGCCTCGTGACGGCCTTTCTGGCCGCCTGCGGCGGCACCGGCAATGGAGCGTCGCCCGAGGCTCCAGGGCTCCCGTCGGGGGCTCCAACCGCACCCGTGAACATGGGTCCGGTCATCAACTCGGGGGCGCGGGACGCCGAGCCCACGTTCACCGCCGACGGCGGAACCATGTACTTCAACTGCTTCGAGCGGCAGGGTCGCACGGGGAGCGACATCTGTGTGTCGGACCTGATCGACGGAGCGTGGGCCGAGCCGGAGATCGTCGAGGCGGTCAGCACCGCGGAGTACGTCGAGGTGGAGCCGTTGCTGTCTCCCGATGGGATGCAGCTCTACATCATGAGCAACAGGCCCGGTGGCCTGGGCAGCATGGACATCTGGGTGAGCGAAAGGACCGAGGACGGCTGGAGCCGACCCGAGAATCTGGGCGCGCCGATCAATTCCCCGAGTGCGGATCATTGCCTCTACTTCGCGGGGCAGAACTGGGATGTCGCGTACTGGACCTCCACGCGCCCCGGCGGCTACGGGGGCAACGACATCTGGACGTCCCGCCGCGTCGATGGTGTTTGGCAGGAGGCGGTGAACCTCGGCCCCGACGTCAACTCGGCCGCCAGCGAGCATCACTCGCTTCCGTCCGAGGACGGGAAGTCGCTCTATGTGACGTCGGGTCGCCCCGACGGATACGGGGGCGAGGACATCTACGTCACCGCACGGCGGGACAGCGGAGCGTGGGGCCCCTTGGTGAACCTGGGGCCGGTTGTGAACTCGCCCGCCCATGACCGATGCCCGGCGTTTTCTCCCGACTACGGAATCTTCTACTTCGACTCCGAGCGGGAAGGCGGGTACGGAAACAAGGACCTGTGGTGGGTGCCCTATTCTGCGGTTGAGGCCGAGGTCGCCCGAGCAGGCCGCTAGCCGCCGCTCTCAGCGCACCAACTCCCGGATCACCCCGTCCTGCTTGTTCAGTACGAAGACGCGGCCCTCCGGTCCCGTGCCGAAGCGAAGATCGACGCGCGTAGCCCGCTCGCGGCCCTGCTCGGAGTTCTTCGCCTGAACGAGGTCGAGCAGCGTGCTCGTCTGTCCCCCGTCACGGAAGAGAATTCTGCGAATCCCGTTCTGCCCGCCCTGGGGTAGGTCGTCGGCCGGCACGTAGAAGACCTCGCCGCTCGGGAAGTCACCGAAGAGCACCATGTCTTCGAGCTGAGGGATTCTACGGTCGCGGTACGCGACCACGCCGGTGATCGCTGACTGGCGCTGGAGCAGGGGGTCCAGCTGTCCGTATTCGGCCACGGGATACGTGATCCCGGGCTCCCCGCGCGGGTCGGAGAGGTCGACAGCCTGGCGGCTGATGAATCGGTAGCTGCCCTCCCAGGAGTTCCATCCCAGGTCGGCGCCTTCCGTCACCAGGCTGAGGTATTCGACGATGTTCTGGCCGATATCGGCGAGGAATAGATTCTCGTTCGCGGAGTCCCAACCGAAGCGCTGCGGATTGCGGACGCCCGAGGCGTAGATCTCGCCCAGGGTCTGCTCGTTCCCGTCTGCCGCATATGGGTTCTCGGCGGGAACGCCGTAGCGGCCGTTCACGCTGTTCGAGCCGAGCGGCTGGATGCGGATCAGCTTGCCGAACAAGGATCCGAGATTCTGTGCCAAATCCATGGGGTCGCCGCCGCTCCCTCCATCGGCGACGCCGACGTAGAGCCGGCCGAAGTCCAGGTTCCTGGGCGACGAGGTCGGATTGAAGGCGATGTGACCGCCGTTATGGTTGCCGAAGGGCTGCTCCACACGCAGTACATGTCTGGGTAGACCCCCGTCGTATGTCGGCGCGGACGGATCGAGGGCGGCCCACTCGAGCAGGACGGTGTCATGGGAGTCCTGACCACCGCCGGAGACGAAGTCGGGTTCGGGGTCCTTGTCCTGTGTGTCGGTCCAGGTGTAGAACCGGCCGTAGCCGGCGGTGCCCGGCTGGTTGAACTGCGGATGGAACGCGAAACTCTGCATTCCTCGCTCCCTGCCCGACGACTCCACCGGCACGCGCCACCGTGCATCGTTGATGTCGAGGTAGAGGGTTACTTCGCCATCGTAGGTCACGCCGTAGATGGGTCCGCGCATGTCGTTGACGAAGAGGCGAGCCGTGCCGGGCTCGTCGACGAGCAGCATGGGGCGCGCGGCCGAACCGTCGATATCGGGTAGCGCGGCGAACTCCTGGAACCCGACCACGATGACATCGTTGGACGTCTCGATGGGATTCGGGAAAGGATCGCCCGGAGTTTGCGCGTAACCAGGGGTGGCGATCAAGAGCGCGGCGGCGGCGAGACGGATCATGGACATGGAGCGTGGCTCCCCTTTTCTATTCGTGTGCCTCGGATCATGCGGTCGATCGACCAGGCGCGCCATATTCCGCACGAAGTACTACACTTCGTGCCCTCGTCCTAATCCAGTCCAACCCACACGTCGGGCACATGAAAACACGGATCACCGAGCTCTTCGGCATCGAACATCCGATCATCCAAGGCGGCATGCACTATGTCGGCTTCGCCGGGCTCGCCGCCGCGGTCTCGAACGCCGGCGGCCTCGGCATCATCACCGCGCTGACGCAGCCGACGCCGGAGGACCTGGCGAAGGAGATCGCGAAGTGCAAGGAGATGACTGACAAGCCGATCGCGGTGAACGTCACCATGCTGCCGATGTTCAAGGCGGTGCCGTACGCGGAGTACATCGCGGCGGTGGTGGACGGCGGGGTCAAGATCGTCGAAACCGCGGGGCGCAACCCGGAGCCTTTCATGCCGGCCTTCAAGGCGGCCGGGATCAAGGTGATCCACAAGTGCACGTCCGTTCGGCACTCGCTCAAGGCCGAGCGCATCGGCTGCGACGCCGTGAGCGTGGACGGGTTCGAATGCGGCGGTCACCCAGGCGAGGATGACATTCCGAACATGGTCCTGCTTCCGCGGGCCGCGGAAGAATTGACGATCCCGTTCGTCGCGTCCGGTGGTATGGCCGACGGGCGCAGCTTGGTGGCCTCGTTGGCGATGGGCGCCGATGGCATGAACATGGGGACGCGCTTCATCGCCACGCATGAGGCGCCGGTGCACGACAACGTGAAGCAGGCGCTCGTGGATGCCGACGAACTCCAGACACGGCTCATCATGCGTCCGCTGAGGAATACCGAGCGCGTCTTGAACAACAACGCCGTCCAAGAGGTTCTAGAGATCGAGCGAGAGAAGGGAAGCGACGTCGACATCGAGGATATCCGCCATCTGGTTGCGGGCGCCGGCGGCCGAAAGGTGCTCCAGGAAGGGGTGATGGACGCGGGTGTGTTCAGCTGCGGCATGGTGACCGGGCTCATTCACGACGTGCCGACCTGCAAAGAGCTGATCGATCGAATCATGGCGGAGGCCGACGAGATCATTTGCGGACGACTGGAGGGTTTTCTAACAGCGTCATAGGGAGGTCCCATGAAGTATCGGGCACTTGGAGACACGGGTGTGTTCGTTTCGGAACTCTGTCTCGGCGCGATGACGTTCGGGGGCCGCGGCCAGATCTGGCAGGTGATCGGGGGGCTGGACGAGAATTCGGCTGACGCGATCGTGGGTCGCGCGCTCGAGGGAGGTATCAACTTCATCGATACCGCGGATGTGTACTCTTCGGGTGAGTCGGAGGAGATGGTCGGGAAGGCCCTCCAAGGCCGAAGGCACGAGGTCGTGTTGGCCACCAAGGTGCGCGGTCGCATGGGCACGGGGCCGAATGAAGTGGGGCTCTCACGGCTCCACATCATGGAGGGCGTCGAGGCGAGCCTGAAGCGCCTGGGCACGGACTACATCGATCTCTACCAGATCCACAGGGGCGATCCGTTTACGGCGATCGAAGACACGCTGCGCGCGCTGGACGATCTCGTGCGCCAGGGCAAAGTTCGCTACATCGGGTGCTCGAACCTTATGACCTGGCAGTTGATGCAGGCGATCGGCATCTCGCGGGCAGAAGGGCTGGAGCACTTCAAGTGCACACAGTCCTACTACTCACTGGCCGGGCGAGAGTTGGAGCGGGAGATGATTCCGCTTTTGGAGGACCAAGGCTTGGGGCTGCTCGTCTGGAGCCCTCTGGCTGGCGGATTCCTGACCGGAAAATTCACGCGAGACACGACGGACGCCGAGGGTCGACGCGCTTCGTTCGACTTCCCGCCCATCGACAAGGAAAGGGCCTTCGATACCGTCGACGTGATGCGGAAGATCGCGGAGGAACACGACGCCAGCATCGCGCAAGTCGCGATCGCGTGGGTGCTTTCGAAGCGTGCGGTGACGAGCGTAATCATCGGCGCGCGGAAGCTCAGTCAGCTCGAAGACAACCTCGGTTCGGTGGACCTCACGCTGTCCGAGCACGAGTTGAATGCGCTGAACGAGGTCAGCGAGCTCGCGGTCGAGTACCCGGCGTGGATGGACCTGCTAGCGTCCGACAGGGAGCCGGGGCAGGTGCGCCGCTACGAGGCGATTCAGGAAGAGGCTCAGGAGGAAACCACGTAGCGGGAGAACAGCGCCGCGTCGGCCTCGTGCTGCTCGCCATAGATGAAGCCGCGATACCGCTCGTCTCCGTCGAGGTAGAGCTTGAGCCAAGCGATTCCGTATCGGCCGATGGTGGTCAGATCCGGACCGCGATCCGAGTCGGCGATGTAGTGATTGCCGCCCTCGATCTCCATGTAGACCTTGGTCGTCGATTCGGGGATCGACTGGAAGTGGCGCCAGGCGTGCTCGGTCACGTTGGCGATCCGGTCCGCGGAGCCGGCCATGACCAGCGTGGGGACCGTGACCTTGTCGAAGGGCCCCCCGGGCTCCCAAGGCGTGAAGGGGATTGCCGCCTGGATCAAGTCACTGTGTTCGTTTGCGGCGATGAGCACGCCGCCACCGCCCATGGAATGGCCCATGATCGCCATCTTGTCGGGGTCGATCCGGCCGGCCAGAGGGCTTCCGCCGCGGTTGCCCTCGGCGCGTAGCGTGGTCACCGCTGCGATCAAGGCGTCCGCCCGCAAGTTGGGTCGGTCCCGCGTATCGTTGGTGTCCAGCACCAGGACCGCGTAGCCGTGGGAGGCCAGACGATGTCCCCACCACTCCACGTGGCTCTGACGCTCGGTGAAGCCCGGCGCGATCGCCACTCCGCCGACCGGTGCGCTCGTATTGGCGGGATAGTAGATGGTGGCGTCGCCGAATTCGGGCACGTCCGGGAAGTCGGTGTACGTCATGACCTCGTACGCGCCGTCTCCGGACGGGGACGCGATACCGCTTGTCGTCGCGGAGCCCATCGACGAGCCCCCGCCGCCGCACGATGAGAGCACCAGACCGACGGCCAGCAGCAGTACGCCTGAGAAGTGCCGTCTGGTCATTTGATGCTCCGTTGCCGAGGACGTGGTGGGGATGCTTCCGGCCGGCTCAACATGCGCGAGTCCCGTCCATCAGGGCAAGAAGGTTAGGACCCGGACTCCCGTCGGATCGCCGCGCGCGCGCTCGACTCCTGTACTGTGGATTTTGGCCACCGTAGTGTCGGAGCTCGACCCAAAGATCGTGGGCGTGTCCGCGGCCGCCGTTGTCACGGTGGGGGTCACCAGGACCGAGTCACCATCGACGCAGGACGCAACGATCCCGAGGACCAGGGAAGCGCATAGCGCGGCGATGACGGGGAACCGCTTCATTCTGCGGGGCTCGTGGAACGGGAAGGCGCTGCAAAGCGTTGGCTGGCGGTGCCTATTTTTGCAAGGCTTTTGGGGGCCGTTGCCCTTGCCCTCGACCAGCGGACGGCTCTATTGCGGTGTCCAAGAGAGGAAGAATCCCGCCCCACCCGTTGGAGGAGTACGTGCTCAAGGTCGTGATCGGCTGGTTCGTCGACTTCAAGGACGACGACGAACTTAGGGGAATGCTTTGGGCGGCGGCCTACGGGTTCCTGATCATGGTGGGTTCCTACATTCTCCGAGCCGTGCGGGACGAGATTTCCGCGGAGGACCGGGGGAACCTTCAGATCCTCTGGACCGCCGTATTCTTCGTGATGGTGTTCGTCGCGGTCCCCGCCTATTCGTGGATCGCGTCCCGGTTTTCGCGCGGCGTTTTCGTGCCGCTCGTGAACCGCTTCTTCATCGCGTGCTTGATCGGGTTCTGGGCGAGCCTGGTCTTCCTGCCCGAGGCCGCCCGACCGTGGATCGACCGAGTCTTCTACGTGTGGGCGAGCGTTTTTGCGCTGTTTGTGGTGACGGTCTTCTGGGGACTGGTGGCGGACTGTTTCACGAACGAGCAGGGGAAGAGGCTGTTCGCGTTCATAACGGTAGGCGCTTCCGTCGGGGGCGTCGTCGGCTCTGGCTTGACCATCTGGCTGGCGGAACAGGTTCCAGTCTTCTACCTGCTCCTCATTGCGTGCCTGCCGCTCGAGGTCGCCTCCTGGTTTGCTGGCGCGCTGCACCGAAGATTCGGCACGGGTGCCATCGCCGGTGTCGGCGAGTCCGAACGTCCGCTCGCTGGAGACGCGATATCGGGGATGAAAGCGGTCTTCGCTTCACCATATCTGGCTGGCATCGCGGGATTCATCGCCCTGATGACGTTCGCGTCGACCATCCTCTATTTCGCGCAGTCGGACCTCGTATACGAGGCGATGACCGACCGCGGCGAACGCACCGCGTTCCTGGCCAAGATCGACCTCACGGTGAACTCGTTCACGATTCTCTTCCAGGTCTATCTGACCGCCCGGATCATCCGCTGGCTGAACGTGGGTGTGGCTCTGGCAATGATCCCGGTGGCGGTAGCGGTGGGATTCGTCGCCCTGGGCCTCTACCCGACGTTGGCGACGCTGGTGGTCGTTCAGGTGGTGTACCGCGTCGGCCGATATGGCATCACCAAGCCGGCGCGCGAAGTGCTTTTCACGGTCGTATCGCGCGAGGAGAAGTACAAGTCCAAGGCCTTCATCGATGCCGGAGTGTATCGCGGTGGTGATCTCGTCAGTGGCTGGGTCTATGCGGGCCTCGCCTGGGTGGGCCTTTCACTCGGCGTCATCGCGCTGATCGCGGCCCCCGTGGCTGCCGTCTGGGCGATTGCCGCACTCAAGCTCGGGGCGCGCGGCGAAGCCATGGCAGCCGAGGGTGCCGCCGGGCAGAACGAGCCCGTATCTGGGCCGTGATCGGTCGGCCAAGGCCGACGCGTAGGGGTTAGCGCAGCGACTTCGCGAGCCGCTCCATGCCTTCGTCCAAGCTGATCGCCGGGGAGTAGCCCAGGTCGCGCCGGGCCGCCGAAATGTCGAACCAGTGTGCCGTGGAGAGCTGTCGCGCCACGAAGCGGGTCATGGGTGGCTCGTTTTCGATGCCCAGGAGCCAGTAGGCTGCTTCCAGAATGGCGCCCAGGGCGTAGGCGGCCCCCGACGGAATGCGCCGCTGCACGGGCGGTAGGCCTCCCGCCGCCAGAATGCGGTTGATCAGCTCGGCCAGCGGTAAGGGCTCGCCCTGGCTGATGAAATACGCCTTGCCTGCGATCGCCGAGTCGGGTGTTAGGCGATCGGCGGCGAGCAGGTGCGCGTCGGCGGCGTTGTCCACATAAACCGAGTCCACCTCGTTGGGCCGGTCGCCCAGCAGGCGCAGCCTGCCCGAGCGAGCGCGGTCGAGCAGGCGCGGCACGAGATGCGGGTCGCCCGGGCCCCAGATGAGGTGGGGGCGCAGCGCCACCGTAGCCAATTCGGGTCCGTTGCTCGCGAGCACGTGGCGCTCGGCGATCGACTTCGTGCGGGGGTAATCGCACAGGTAGGACCGCGCGTACGGCGCGCTCTCGTCCACGGCGATCTGGTCGCGGCCGGCGAAGGTGACGCTGGGCGTGCTGGTGAATACGAGCCGCGAGATCCCCGCTTCCTTGCACGCATCCAGAACGTTGCTCGTGCCCACGACATTGGCGCGATGGTACGAATCAGCCGAGCCCCACACACCGGCCTTCGCGGCGACGTGGAAGACGATGTCGCATGCGCGTGCCGCCTGGAGCACGGCCGCGGCGTCGGCCAGGTCTCCTCGTACGCTCTCCGCGCCGAGCTCGCCGAGGGCGGGGTGGGCCCCTCGCGAAAAGCTGCGCACTTCGTCGCCCCGCGCCCGCAGCTTCTTGACGATCGCGAGACCCAGAAAGCCTCCTCCCCCGGTGACCAGAGCCCTCATGGGAGCTGAGTAGTGGCCCAGGCCGCCAGCTTCTCGCGGAAGATCTTGGCGTTGTGGCGGATGTCTACGGGGAAGTCGTTGTGGAAGAGGAAGGTGTCGATGCGGCCGGTCAGCTCGTTGGCCGCCGCTCGGGCGCGCAGTTCGGTCTGGATCTTGGGTCGGTCCACCGTGCGGTCCTTGTGCAGCTCCACGCATAGCACCGGGAGCGTGGATCCGCCCTGCTGCACCCCCACCAACGCCGTGCGGTACACGTCCTCATGTGCATTGAAGACACCCTCGCACTGGATTGTGTATAGGGTCTCCTGCTCGAGCTGGACCCGGTGGGCCTTGCGGCCGCAGAACCAGAGGCGCCCCTGGCCGTCGAGGTATCCCACGTCCCCCATCCGGTGCCAAAAGCCTGATTCCTCGGCGGGGTCCGTCGGATCCATGATCTTTGCGAGCGCGGTGGCTTCGTCTCTTCCGTAGTACGAGCGGGTGACCAGCGGGCCTTTGACCGCGAATTCTCCCACTTCGCCGTCGGGCACGACCAGATCGTCCGACCACGTCTCGATGGGACCGTCGTCGATCTTGATGACCCGCACCTGCATGCGTCGTACCGGAACGCCAACACAAACCCCACGACCCAGCGCCGTCTGGGGGCCGGTTTCGGCCAGTATCGTCCGGCTGCCAATGGAGCTGACCGGCAGAGCCTCGGTGGCGCCGTAGGGAGTGTGGATCTCCGTACCCTCGGGCAGCATGGTGGCAAAGCGCTCTAGGATCGTGGGCTGCGCGGGAGCGCCCGCGGAGATGACCCGTCGCAGCGTGGGCAGCTTCACGCCCTTGGCGGCACCGTAGCTGCCGACGCGGTGCAGCAGCGCGGGAGACCCGAACGTGTTCGTGACACCGAACTTCTGGATGGCGTCCAGGATCTTGACCGGATCGACGTTTGCCGGGCGGGTCGGATCCATCTCGGGAATGACGGCGCTCATGCCGAGTGCCGGGTCGAAGAGTGCGAAGAGAGGGAAGGTGGGCAGGTCGACCTCACCCGGTTCGATCCCATACGTGTCCTTCAGGCGCTCCACCTGGGCGAGAAAGTTGCCGTGCGTGTAGACGGCGCCCTTGGGTACGCCCGTCGAACCGCTCGTGAAGAGGATTGCCGCCACGTCGTCCGGTCTCGTCTCCACCGGCTCCATGTCCGCTGCGCTCAGTCGAGCACTTTCAGAGCGGAGCTTGGCGAGGGTCGTACCACCCCAAAAGAGGCGGGCGCCGGCGGTCACGCGCAGCCGGATGGTGTCCCGGCTCCATCCGAGCATGACGCGCGCCGCGTGGGCCTTGGCGATTCCGATGAACGCCTCCGGCTCCGCCTCGGCGAGGCACGCTTTCAGGCTCTTCAGGCCCATGCCGGGGTCCACCATCACAGGCACGATGCCCGCCTTGAAAAGCCCGAACGTGAGCGCGAAGAGGTCGAGGCTCGGTGGTACCATGACCACCGTGCGCATGCCCCGCCCGATCCCGTAGGCCGTGAGGGCCGCCGCGAGCCGGCTGCTGTCCTCATCGAGCTCGCGGAAGCTGCGCTGGGAGAATCCGCCCCGCCCGTCCGGCCAAGCGATGGCCATGGTATCGGGCTGACGCGCCGCCATCTCCGGCAAGGCCGACGCGATGTTGGTGGTGGTCTGCTTCACGCCGATTCGGGCGCCGACTCGGTCGCTGCCGCCTCGGATACGAATGCCTCGACGCGCGCGAGAATCTCGTCTCGGGCGTCCTCCAGCACGTAGTGGCCCGACTGCTCGTACCGATGGGTCTCGGCGTGTGGCATTCGACGACGCCACTCCTCGAGGTAGTCCGCGTCGAATACGAAGTCGCGGATGCCCCAGAGCAGCAGAGTCGGTGTCTGCCGGAAGTGTTCGAGCCCCGCCTGGGCCTCGCTCACGATGTCGTACCCGGGGTCGGTGGGCCGAAGCGGGATGTCCTGGATGAAACGGTGCACCGCGAGCCGGTGGTGCCACGAGTCGTAGGGAGCGAGGTATGCATTCTGCTCGCCTTCCGTGAGACGCCGCTTCGTGGCGCAATACCGGAGTGCGCCGCGACTGAACAGGTTGAGCCCGCGCACCAGGAATGCGCCCAGTACCGACCGCGACAGCAGCAAGGAAAGCGGCACCCGTTTGCCCGCGGGCAAGTGGAACGCCGCCGTGTTGAGGATCACCAGCCGCTCGATCCGCTCGGGGTGCCTCGCGGCCCAGGCCATGCCGATCAGGCCTCCCCAGTCGTGTACGACGAGCGTGATCTTTCCGTCCAGCGCCACGGTCTCGAGCAGGAGTTCGAGGTCTTCCCGGCGGCGCTCGAGTCGGTAGGAATAAGCGTCCTCTCCCGGCTTGTCCGAGAGTCCGCAGCCTACGTGGTCGGGTACGATCACCCGGTGGCTGCGGCGCAGCCTGAGGACCAAATGGCGGTAGTAGTAGGACCACGTGGGGTTCCCGTGCACCATGACCACGGGCGGACCGGTGCCCTCGTCCAGGTAGTGCATGCGGACGCCGTCGAGATCGAGGAAGTGTCCCTCGAAGGGGTAATCCTCGAAGGGGGTCGTCACGCTTACCACTCCACTCCGAGCATCATGCAATTCAGACCACTCCCGATTCCCAGGAATGCGACCCGGTCACCCGGTTCGAGTGCTCCTCGTTCGTCCGCCAAAGCCGCGGTGGTGGGCAACGACACGGTGCCGATGTTGCCCAGGTACGGGAAGGTCGAGAAGTCCTTCTCGGGCGCGACCCCGATGGAGCGCAGAATCTTGTCCCGGTGAGCCGCACCCACCTGGTGGCAGATCACGCGATCCACGTCTTCGGCGCCCCACCCCATCTGGTCCAGAAAGTCTTGCCAGGTCTGCTTGCCCAAGGGTACGCCGTACTCGAGAACCGAGGCGGCATCGGTGTACATCATCTGGGGTACGGGCACGGTGGGGTGCAGCGTGGATGCGTCCGTCAGGCCCCATCGGCACAGATTGTGGTGCTGCGGCGCGGCGCGCTGGGCCCCTCCCAGAACACGATGCGAGGTCGAGTTACCGAACGACCCGTCGCTGACGAGCACCGCGACCGCGCCGGAGCCCCCCGTGAGGGTCGCGAAGCCGCCGGTATAGGACTCCA
>JAYZBT010000232.1:0-14015 GCA_036338615.1 Gemmatimonadota bacterium | reverse complement strand
ACTCCTGCCTCTCGTCGCTCCCGTGCTGCTCAGCATGCTCGTACCGGCAACGGTGGCGGGATGGGGGGTGCGCGAGGCGACCGCCGCGGCCCTCCTGGGGCGCCGTCGGACTCACAGTGGTGGACGGAGTGGCGATCTCGGCCGCCTCGCCGGGTTCGATGGGCTCCAGGAATGGGAAGCGATGAAAGTCCGTGTCGCGGGTGCAGATACGGCGGATACCATGCTCTCGCATGAGAACCGCGGTCTCAGTGTCGTGCATGAGATTTCCCGCCAGCATCGGCACCTCACCGATCACCTCATCGAGTTTGGCGCCTTCGTAATTGGGCTCGCTTTCCGGGGCGATAAAATGGCAGGATGTGACGACTCTACTTGATGAGTAGCAGCCGTCGATTGGCCGGATACAGCCACTCCACGCCCCGTTCCGTCACGACCGCATCGTCCTCCAGCGGAATGCGCGCCTTGGCACCACCCCACTCGGGTACGGAGGTGAAGGCGAAGAGCTCGACGGAAATCAGAGTCCCGGGGCGTAACTCGTAAGTCAGGCGCGTCGGGTTGAAGAACGCCAGCGACGGTCCTAACCCATGCCCCCAATTCCCCACCGAGTGGGGACCGATGACCACATCGGTGACGGTCGGGTCGTCGGAGGGCTGATTGAACTCGACACGGTTGAAACCTGCGCTCCCGAGCGCCTCCCAGGTCTGGTCCAGCGCCTGCTGGGCCGTCGGCGCGGGCTTGATGGACGCCTTCATGACGTCTCTCACGCGAAGCGCTTGCGAGAACGCATGCCGAATCCCCGGAGGAGCGTCGATCTCGCCTTCGCGGAGAACGTACGCCACGCGCTTCATGTCCGTATAGAAGTCGAGGAAGCCCACACCCCAGTCGAGCATGAGAAGATCACCGCGCTGGATGATGCGGTCCGAGGACGTGGCAAGGATTCCGCCCGGGCCGGTGATGTAGACCGACGGCATGTCGAAAGAGGAATCAAGGCCCCGCGCCAGGAGCTGATCCGACATCCACCAAGCGACGTCCTCCAGCGTAGTGATCCCCGGCGTGACGACCTCGTTGGAGAAGGCGCGTTCTGCTATCTCCCGGGAGATCTCACCCGCCTCGGCGAAGGCGGCGATCTCGGTGGCCACCCGCGTGGAGCGGAAATCGGAAACCAGCTTCTCCGCCGACACGAGGCGGTCGGCGTAAGGAGACCCCAGAACCTCTTGCAGATGACCCAGGGAGGTATGCGATAGTCCGTCTGCACCTCCGATACTGGCCGACATGTTCACGCCGATGCGCATCGGGTCACGGTCCCGAACGAAGTCTGCGAGGGCGCCCGCCCCCGTAAATTCATCGTAGACGCCGCACTGCTCCAGCATGTAGCCACCAACGCCGAACGCCGAACGATGGACCCTCTCTCCCTCGGCACTGAAGACGTAATACGCCCAGGCACCCACATAGCCGCGTCCCAGCGCCTCCCAGAGGGGGTCGAGGAGCCCCTCCCGCATGACCACGATCCACATATCGATATCGTTGTCCGCCATGGCCCCGGGGAGCACGAGATCGAACTTCTCGGCCCGAATCTGGCACATGCGTTCCCACCGGCGGCGCGCCTCCTGGGACTCTGACAATGCGGGTCTCATGGCTAACGTCACGCACACAAGGAAGAGCGTCGCGAAGGAGCGCAGAGGTCTGATCATGGCTTGGCCGGGGTTGGAGCCGGGATCGGTGCCGGGGCTGGTGGAAAGGGACGGTGACATCCTTACTCCGACGGCCCCGCCTCGGCAAGTTGCGCAGCCCTCACCCTGCTGAGCTCAGGTCCATATCGAAGAGAAGGTCGTCTCCCAAGGAGAAGTGACGGCACGGAGGTCGCAGCGCCTGGTCCAACGTCTCGATCGGCGGCAGGGTGATCCCCCGACGGCCGGAGCCCATCAAGATGGGCGCAACCGTCAGGTGGAGGCGGTCGAGGAACCCGGCCTCAAGGAACCTCGACACCGTGACCCCTCCCCCCTCCACCAACATCCTCCGAAACCCGCGTCCACGGAGGGCTTCCAGCACCGCCCCCGGCTCGAAGCCCGCCGCATCGGCGGAGGGAAGCGTTACGACTTCAGGGGCCTCTTCAGGGGCCTCCGCTGTACGGGGGCCGTCGGGGGGGGGCGTCGCCCGCCGCACCACCAGCGTCCGGACCGCTCGGTCCGAAAAAACTCGGCGGTCCTGGCCGAGGCGACCGTCCGGATCGAGCACGACCCGGACCGGATTCTCCCCGTCCACCTCTCGCACGGTGAGCTGCGGGTCGTCGTGCGCCACCGTTTCAGCCCCCACGATCACGGCGTCGACCAGAGCCCGAAGTCGGTGGAGGCGGAGAATGTCCTCCGGGCCCGTGATGTAGTGAGACCGCCCGCTCACCGTCGAGATGCGGCCGTCCAGGCTCTGGCCGAGCTGCCCGATGACGAGGTCGGGCCTACGGGCGAGCGGCAGATAAAGGTCCAGCAGATCCCGAGCGGCCGCCGTGGGCGGGACTGAGGCCTGCCAGCCCCCCGAGTCGCCCAGCTCCAGCCAGAGCTCCGGACGCGTGGGATGAGCCACGCGCCGAAGCCCGGGTCCGGGGACTCCGCTCGGAACGGCACGGCGCACCAACGCCCAGGCTGCGGCTTCGTCGAACCTGCTCACCCCCCGTCCTCTTCCTTCAGCCGGCCTATCGGGAACGCCCGAGCCTCTTCGATCACTTCACCAAGGACTTCCCCGTAGTGGGACACGAGATGTGCCCCGAGATCGGCATCGGCCAGGGTCGCATCCCCGACCACACCGTCGGGGTTGAGATCGCCGGCAAGCCAAGAGAACGAGGCCGCTCCCTCCGGGCCTATCCGCCGAAGCGTCTCCGCTAGTTCCTCACCGAGGGAGGGAGCCCGAACCACCTCGGACGTGCGCACCAGATCCGGTCGGAGATGCATCATCATGGCGGTCTCCACCGCGCCGCCGTGGAGGCCGTGACGCCACTCCCCCTCCGGGAGGTCCACGTCCTCGGGCCGGGGAAACCGGAACCAACTCGCGTTTACGACCAGCATTCCCAGCTCATCGCGCAGCCGGAGACCCGCGGCCTCCAACGCGTGTCGATTCCCGCCGTGGCTGTTGCTCAGCACGAGCCGCCGCACTCCGATGTGGGCTAGGACCTCGCCCGTTGCTTCGATCAGGGCCGAGAGCTGCTCCGGCTCGACGGAGAGTGTCCCAGCAAAGCGCGCGTGTTCCCGGCTGCAGCCGATCGCTTGCGGCGGCAAAGCCCAGGCCGGAAAATCTTCCGGGATCCGCCCGAAGGCCTCCGAGAGCAAGCCCAGCCCGATGTCGAGGTCAGTCGAGAGGGGCAGGTGGGGTCCGTGTTGCTCGATTGCGGCGACGGACAGGACGACCACCGGATCAGCCAGTGCGACCCTGCCAGCCTCCACCGTCGTAAGCGTCTGCCACCACCGGACCGTCCGGTCAGCCATCGTTCGAGCCACCTGTGCCCGGATCGGAACCTCTGCCTCGGGCGGCGCCGACGTCGGGCTCACCGTCCCGCGCGGCATCGGGCGTCAGTCTGGCGTACACGTCCCCCGAAGTAACACTCACCCCTCCACCCCTCAGCCAGCCGACCATGTCATCGGCTGCGAGCCACCGCTTCGACATGAAACTCCTCTCCTCTCCTTCCACCACGTTGAACTCGTACCCACCCAGTGTTTCGAGCCTCCGCACGCACGCCTCTGCGACGTCCAGAGCGCCTACCACGAACTCGACGGACAGTGCCGGGATCCGGTGACTCAAACCCGCCAGCACCTCGGCTTCGTATCCCTCAACGTCGATCTTGCAGAAGCGCGGGAGGCCATACTGTTCGATCAGCGCGTCCAGCGTCGTAACCGGCACCGTAACCGAGTCGTCCCAGCGTACACCCCGGAAGTCAGGGTTCCGTCGGGACAGGGCGCCGGGCCAGTCCTCGGCCAGGGAGGACATACTCGGCGTGCGGTGGCTCAGGGCCAAGCGGGCGGTGCCGACCGTGCGCCCCACCGCCTCAGCCCTTACCGAGACATCAGGGCTGCGTCCTACCAACCACACCCGCCAGCGCCGCACGGCGGGCTGGGGCTCCAGGGTCACCACCCGCGCGCCCAACCCCCGGAACGCCGCCGTACGGTCGCCCAGATGCGCCCCCACGTCGAAGGCTAAATCCCCCGCCCCGATGAAGGGGCGGTATAACCCCCGAAGCCCGCGCTGCCGGCCCGGCCGCCAATAGATGATCAGCGAGCGGACCAGGCCGAGCCACCGCTCAACGCGGCGCCACACCACCGGGATCCTCCTCCTCGTTGGGTTCCTGGCTTGGTTCCGACGGAAGTTCGACGCTCCGGCCTCCCACTGGTGGCCACATGCGGGCCAACGTCTCGTCCCGCACCACCAGTTGGTGTCGCAGAACCTCCGCGACATGAACCGCCAACAGTGCGACCAGCAGGAAGGTCGAGAACCGGTGCACCAGCGACGCCCATGCCGCGACCTCCGGCATCACGGGCAACATCGTCGGCAACCCGAGCACGTCCATCATCTCGATGGGGAAGCCGCCCCCCACGACGTGTACGTACCCGCTCACCGGAATCACGACCAGCAACACGTAGATGACCCAATGCACGGTGACGGCGATGCTTCGCTCCCGCTCCGGGATCGCCTCCGACATCGGCGGCGCCGGATGGGTCAGCCGCCAGAGCACTCGGGAAAGGACGACCACGAGCAGCACCACGCCGAGCCCCTTGTGCAAGACGAACAACCGGTCGATCGACCCTTGCTCGAGTCCGGGCGCGATCATCGCGATCCCCGCAGGGATCTGCACGAGCAGGAGTGCCACGACCAACCAGTGGAAGAGCCGGGCTCCCGCGCCGAAACGGATAGTCAACTTCCCTCCTTAGTCGAGTGAGTCGCGACGCCGGTGCCGGAGCTGTCTCCGCTGAACGCCCGCATGAACCATGCGCGGAACTCGTCCATTCGGGGGGGTGAGCCTTTGGCATCTGGGAAGGCGCCCGGGCGGAACCCCCACTCGACGAACGGCTCGAGCAGAGTGGCATCACGTGCGATCACGTGTATCGGAACTTCGGGGCCGCTAGCCTCTGTCACCCAGGGGGCCGCCTGGTGATCCCCGAGCACGATCAGGAGAGTGCGCTCGTCCACGAACCGCTCGGCGAACTCGCTCATCGCCTGCAACGAATAGTCGAGCGAGCGAGTGTAGCTCTCGCGCAGAACCCGCGTGTCCCACCACAGCTCTTCGGGAGGATGCCCATCCTGTCGGTGAGAATCGAAAATCGCTCCGTCCCCAACGGAGTCCCAGTCGACGAGGGGCAAGACGGGCGTCCAGGGCGCGTGGCTACTCACCATCGCCGCCTCGACGAACAGCGGGGCCGTCGCCTGCTGAACGATCTCCCCGAGGAACGACCATGTGAACTGGTCCGGCATCGTGACCCAGTAGAGGGGAGGGCCCGCGTATGGGATGGAGGGCCTCGTGTACACGTCGTCGTAGCCGAGTCGAAGCCCCTCGGGCCAACTCGTAGTGATGGCGGGCATCACGGTTGCGGTGTGATAACCGGCCCGGCGGAAGTCGTCCACCAGCGTCTCCCGCGCGCTGGCGATCAGGAGGTCGTAGCGCAGTTGATTCTCGACCCAGAGCCCGCTGAGCAGGGTCCCATGCGCGTACCACGACTGGCCCCCCACGGTTGGGGAGACGAGCTCACCCGTCGCCATATGAAGGCCAGCTCTCTCGATTCGTGCCGCAACCGTCTCCAGGCGTGGCCGGATGGTCGTGGCAAACTCGGGGTCCTCGAGGGCTGCTTTACCATAGGACTCGATGTAGGTCACCATCACGTTGCGTCCCTTCAGCCTGGAGAGCAGCCCCGGCAGGTCTGCGAATCCGTCCGGTCGATTCTCAAGCTCATCCGCGAACGCCTCCCGCTCCCTCCGGGTCGCCCGAAGCTGATTGGCTTGCTGGAGGACGAGCCGCGTGGCGGGTGTGGCCAGTCGATGTCTGACGGCGTGCACCCTTTGGCCGATCAGGGCAATCACGAGCGTGGCCACGATGACCCCTCCTCCCACCCGGGGTACGAGTCGCGAGAACCGCTTCCCCTGGCCCGCCGGGGCTGGCGTCAGGAGCCGGGCCGTCGCGAACGCCGACAGGCCGAACGCAACCGAGATCGCCCCGAACCCGAGAAGCGTCCGGAAGAGGCCCGAATTGCCCACCGCGAGGCGGTACACGGCACTCAGCAGGTACAGGTCCAGGGAGAGGTTGAGCGGGCGGCCCAGGCTCACCCGGAAAACGAGATCCGCAAGTGCAACGACCACGTACAGGACGACACCCGCAGCCAAGATCCAGGCCAGCCCGCGGCTCCACGGCCGCCGTGGCAGAAGCGCCATCCCGCCCACGACCAGGACCGCTTCCAGGGAAAGCCAGGCGGGCGCCGGAGCGCCCGTCACGGCACCCGAGAGCCACACCGGCGTCATGAGTAGCCCATTGACAAGCACCCATGCGGACACGAGCCTGTTCATCTCAATCGAAATTCCTCATCAGTCAAAGTCCCACAGGCGCATCATTCGCCCGATGGCCCGGAACCGGAGACCGGGAAAAAACAGCAGAGTGGCCCGCCAGCCCGGGACGTTCGGTCCAGGGTACAGGCTGCCCCAACGATACCACCTGACCGAATGGCGCACAAAGCGGAACGAGGACTCTTCGAGCTCAAGCAGGGCCGAGCTCTTTGCGTGACCGATGCATCCCAGGATGCATCCACCCTGGTCGCCGCAGTCGAGTGTCTCGGCACGGAGCGACTGGAACAGCTCGGCTCCCTTGATACGCCGCTTCGGCTGGTCGTGACCCACCATCGCGGTCACGCGATGGGGATCGCTAGGCATGAGGGCGACGCAGACCTCAGTATCGCGCTCGCGGCAGGCGAGACGCCCGATACGATCCTGGACCTCGCGACGGAACGGAGAACCGCCCCGTCGGACATCGCGCCGCACTTCGACGTGAATCCGGCCACCCCCACGGAATCGGCTGGGTTGGAGCTGACCCGATTCGGACGTCTCCTCCCGGCCCTAGTAAGTGTTGAGGTGAATCCCGGCTCCCCACTGCTCAGCCGGTGGATCAAGAACGGAACGATCCTCGAGGTCTCAATTGAGAAGGTCGAGCGCGCGGTCAAGCGGTCTGGGATCGCGATCACAAGCGTGGCCGAAGCGCCTGTTCCCCTCGCCGGCGCAGAGGACTCTCGCTTCGTATTCTTCCACGAAGGTGGAGGCTTCCTCGAGCACGTCGCAGTTCTCATCGGCTCCCGCGAAAAGTGGCCCGATCCCGTACCCCTGCGTCTCCACTCGGCCTGCCTCACGGGGGACCTCTTCGGCAGCCTACGCTGTGACTGCGGCGAGCAACTCCGCGGAAGCCTCGAGCACTTCAAGAATCGGGGCGGTGGCGTGCTGGTGTACCTGGCCCAGGAGGGCCGTGGCATCGGATTGGGCAACAAACTCCGAGCCTACACTCTCCAGGAGGAGGGGCTCGACACCGTCGACGCCGACGGCGTGCTCGGCTTCGGCGCCGACGAGCGGCGTTACGATGCGGCCGTGGCCATCCTGCACCACCTCGAGATCTCGCGCGTCGAACTCCTCACGAACAACCCGAACAAGGTGAGGGCGATAGAGGAGGGCGACATCGAAGTGGTGGAACGCATTGCCCTCTACGGTGGGATCAATCGCCACAACCTACGTTACGTCCAAGCCAAGGCAGGCCGCTCGGGCCACTGGCTGATGGACAGAATCTCGCAGCACGCCTCAGCGGACTAGGCGGCCGGTACTCCGGTGGAAGTGCGCGGCCGCCCTCACGCCGATGGGAAGTTTCTGGAAATCGGCGGGCGTCGTGTCCTGATCAAGGGCGTGGCCTACGGCACGTTCGCTCCTGACAGCGAGGGGGCACAGTTCCCGTCGGCAGAGCGCGTCGAGCAGGACTTTGCGCTGATGGCGTCCGTCGGTATCAACACGGTGCGCACCTACACGCCACCGTCTCCGATGCTGCTCGACGAGGCCCTTCGACACGGTCTCCACATGATGGTCGGGCTCGCGTGGCCACAACACATCCCGTTTCTCGACGACAGAAGGCTCACTCGACGCATCAGACACGACGCCGTCACGACCGTCCGGCGCATCGCCGAGCACCCTGCGGCGCTCCTTTTCGCGTTGGGCAACGAGATTCCGGCCGGGATCGTCCGCTGGCACGGCCACCGAAGGATTGAGCAGTTCCTGCGTGACCTCTATGAAGATGTGAAGGCAGCGGCGCCCGACAGCCTGCTGACTTATGTAAACTTCCCACCCACCGAGCACCTCGAGCTCGATGCCTTCGACGTGTTCGCCTATAACGTCTACCTCCATCGGGAGACCGAGCTGCGCGGCTACCTCGCGCGCCTGCAGCACCTCGCGGGGAACAGACCTCTGCTCCTCGCGGAAGCCGGCGGGGATAGCTTGCGGGAGGGTCTCGAGGGCCAGGCGTGCATCACGGCAACGCACATCCGCACGGCTTTTGCCGAAGGCGCCTGCGGTGCCGTGGCCTATTCCTGGACTGACGAATGGTGGCGTGGAGGTCAGACGGTCGACGACTGGGCGTTTGGCCTCGTGGATGAGGCGAGACAGCGCAAACCGGCACTTGCCGCCGTGCAGGAGGTCTTCGCGAGCGCTCCGTTCCCGTCTAGCGCCCGAGCCCAGTGGCCGAGAGTGTCGGTGGTGGTGTGCGCCTACGACGCGGCGGACACCATGTCCGAATGTCTGGCCTCGCTCGATGCATTGACCTATCCCGATGTTGAGATCATCGTCGTCAACGATGGGTCGCGTGATGCGACCGGGGACATCGCAAAGGGGCATTCCGGTGTCCGTGTCGTCGACCTGCAGAACGGCGGCCTGAGCGCGGCTCGGAACGCCGGGCTCGCCGCCGCTTCCGGCAAGATCATCGCGTATACCGATGCGGACGTACGCGTCGACCCCGACTGGCTGACGTACCTCGTTCAGCCGCTGCTCACCTCCGACCTGGCGGGCGTCGGCGGGCCGAACGTCGTGCCCCCGGACGACCCTTGGGTGTCGCAGTGCGTCGCACGCGCCCCGGGTGGGCCGATCCACGTCATGCTCGACGACCGCATCGCAGAGCACGTGCCGGGCTGTAACATGGCGTTTAGACGGGACGCGCTGTTGGCGGTCGACGGCTTCAATCCGGTCTATGTCCGTGCGGGTGACGATGTCGACATCTGCTGGCGACTGCAGGCCAAGAGGCTGCAGATCGGTTTCGCACCGTCTGCGCTGGTCTGGCACCATCGACGGGCGAGCGTGCGAGCGTACTGGCAGCAGCAGGTAGGGTACGGAGAGGGAGAGGCGTGGCTCGACGCGCATCATCCCGAGAAATTTCTCGGTGAACAGATGGTGTGGCGGGGACGCATCTACAGCCCGCTCCCCTTCCTGCGCACGGCGGCCGAGCGGCGCGTCAACACGGGTGTGTGGGGCACCGCGGCGTTTCCGTCGGTCTACAGCACGCAGGCCCACCGTTGGCACTACCTGCCCCACTCTCCCGCGTGGATCGGAGCCTCGCTCGTCTTGCTGCTCATTGGCGTGTTCGGCCCGCTGGCGGGCATGGACGCCGCATGGCTGCCTCTGATCGCCGGGATCCTCGGTGGCGCCACCACCGTCGCGCAGTGCACCCTGTGCGGTTGGCGCTCCAACCTCGACGGCCTGCCGTCCATCGGACCCGCGTCCATGTGGCAGAGTCGCTTTCTGTATCGAGGCCTCATCGCGTGGCTCCACCTGCTTCAACCACTGGCCCGATCCAGAGGCAGGCTCCGCGGTATGTCACGGCCCCAGGCAGTCGTACCGAAGCACATGACGCGACATCCTTGGAAGTCGCCGACGCCGACGTTGCGCGACATCGTCGGCTCCACGCGACTCCTGACCCACACCGGTACGGAGCACTCCTTCTGGGGCGAGTCGTGGGCGTCGCATACGACACTTTTGACCGAGCTAGTAGGGGTCCTGCGCGCGTCGCGGCCGGCTCAGATCGTGGACGTTGACGAAGGTTGGCGTCCCGACCGGGATCTCAGCCTGGCGATCGGCCGCTGGGGCTGGCTACACGTGCGGACCTTGGTGGAGGAGCACGAGCATGGCGCCTGTCTCTTCCGGCTCCGAGTGCGGCTGCGTCCCAGCTTCGTCGGCACACTGAGCGGTGCGACGCTCGCCGTGCTGGTGGCGGGCGGCATGAGCGCGTCGATGTTCATCTACGATCCGTCGGTGACGCTCGTCGTCGCGGCGGCCACCATCGCAGTGATCGGCGCCCGCGCAGCTTGGCAGGCGATGCGCGCCACAGCGGTGCTCGACCAGGCGGTCACGCGGGTCACCACAGCCGCCGGCCTCGTGAGGCTTCCAGTTTCGCCCACACTAGAACCAGAGGCGGAAGCCACGGCCGGAGCCGGGGTCGAACCCAAGCCCCGGCGGTCCGCCGAGACGACGGTGTCCGACTTCATCCGCTGAGGGGTGCTTGAGTGACCGTAGTTTCCTGGACGCTTGGATTCCTCCGACCGTATCGCCGACAGGCGGGAGCGATCTTTGCGTTGTCGGTCCTGGAGATCGGCTTGGCGGTGCTGGCCCCCTGGCCACTCAAGGTCATTGTGGACTACGTCCTGGGCGGCCTTCCCCTTCCGGCGGCGCTCGCAGTCGTGGTCCCTGTGGCCGTAGCCGGCAGCGCCGTGGCCATCCTCGTTTTCGTTGTGCTGGCGGGTCTCCTCATCCAGCTCGCCAGCGAGGTGACCCGCATGATCCACACCCAAATGCAGGTGCGGGTAGCCCAGCGCGTCGTCTACACCCTTCGGGCCAAGCTTCTGGCTCACCTCCAGGCGCTCCCGCTCCGGCACCACGTCCTGACCCCGACGGCCGATTCCGTTTACCGGCTCGATGCAGACGCCCACTGCGTGGACGACCTGATCATCGGCGGCGTGTTTCCGCTGACTCTCGCGACGCTCAATCTGGGGGTCATGTTCGTCGTCCTCGTCTACGTGGACCTGACGCTCGCCCTGCTCTCGCTCGTGGTGGCGCCATTTCTCTACGTATGCCTCCGCTTCTATTCACGCACCATGCTCGAACGCGCCGAACGGGTGAAGGCGCTCGAGGCGACGCTGATCGAGCGCGCCTTCGAGATCCTCTCCTCGGTCGCTGTGGTCAAAAGCTTTACGCGGGAGCGCCACGAGCTGGCACGCTTCTCGAGTTCGGGCGATGACACCATGCGTGCCCGGCTCACACTGACCTGGCAGGAATCGCTCTTCAGTGTCGCCGTCACGGCGATCACACTCGCCGGTACGGCTCTGGTCCTCATCGTGGGCGGTCTTCACGTCCTGAACGGCACGTTGACGCTCGGGAGTCTACTCGTCGTCATCGCCTATTTGGCCGCGGTCTACGATCCGATCTCGGCGATCGCCCACTCCACCGGGTCACTGCAGCAGGCCGTCGCAAGCGCGCGCCGTATCCGCGAGATCTTCGCCCTCACGCCTGAAGTTCTCGACGCCCTTGATGGGATCGACGCGTCCAACATCGCTGGACACATAAGCTTCGATGCGGTGAGTTTCGCCTACGGAGACCGGCGGAGCGTACTCGACTCGATCAGCTTCGAGGCTCGGCCCGGAGAGCTGGTGGCGTTGGTGGGCCTCACCGGCGCCGGCAAGACGACGATCGCCAACTTGATCCCGAGATTCTTCGAACCAACCACGGGCAGGGTACTCGTCGATGACGTCGATGTGGCTCGTTACTCTCTGAAGTCGCTTCGTGAGCAGGTCGCATCGGTCCCACAGCAGCCGGTGCTGTTCACCGGCACGATCACCGACAATATCCGATATGGGCGCCTCGACGCTTCCCAGGCCGACATCGAAGCTGCAGCCGGGGACGCCAACCTTCACGATGTCGTGACCCGTCTGCCGCAGGGCTATCAGACGCCCGTCCATGAGGGGGGCGCGACACTCTCGGGTGGCGAGCGCCAGCGCATCGGCATCGCCCGGGCGCTGCTGAAAGCGGCCCCGATCCTGATTCTCGACGAGCCCACTTCGGCAGTCGACGCGATCTCCGAAGGGTTGATCTTCGACACGCTCAAGCGGCTCCGCGCCAACCACACGCTGCTCGTCATCGCCCACCGCCTCTCCACGATCCGTGACGCCACTCGCATCCTCGTGCTGAACGATGGGCAGCTCATCGCCCAAGGGGCCCATGACGAGTTGATCGCGACGTGCGAGCTCTACCGTCGAATGTGCGCGCGCCTGTCCGTCGGCAAATCTCTCGAGGACAAGAGCACGGTGGACGAACTCCTGCGGGCCACCTCGTGAAGATCCTGTTGGCCGGGATCATCGCTCGGTATCCGTTCGGCGGCGTCACGTGGTGCTCACTCATGTATCTCCTCGGCCTGCGGGCGCTGGGGCACGAGGTCCTCTATATCGAGGACACCGGCGAGTCTATCTACGACCCGGAGCGCGACGAGATCGTGACCGACCCGGCTTATGGCACGCGTTACATTCATGCAGCCCTCGAACCGTTCGGGCTCGGGGACCGCTGGAGCTTCGTCAACTACGACGGGTCGTATCACGGCCTTTCGCGGGACGCCGTTCTCTCCTACTGCGCCGAAGCCGACCTCTTCGTGAACCTCTCGGGTGGCTCCTGGTTTTGGCGTGACGAGTATGCGGCCATCCCGCGCAGCGTGTTCATCGACTCCGACCCCGTGTTCACGCAGCTCGCGATCGCGAAAGGCGAGCAGTGGTACGTCGAGTTCTTTCAGCGGTTCGACCGCCTTTTCACTTTCGGGGCGAACATCGGCACCCCGGCCTGCGACGTACCGACGAGCGACCTGGTCTGGCGGCCGACCGTGCAGCCGGTCGTGACAGAGCTCTGGCACACCGACGAGCCGCCGGCCGGTGACCGCTTCACCACCGTGATGACCTGGAAGACCGAGAGCTTCATGGACGTCGACGGCGACAAAGACCGGGAGTTCCTCCGGTTCATCGAGCTACCGGCTCTTACGCCCTCGCGATTCAAGATCGCGGTGAACGGTCCGATGGAGCTCCTGGAAGAGCACGGTTGGTCGCCGATCGAAGCGATGGGTGTTTCGAAATCGCTGTGGGACTATCGCGACTTCATCCGCGACTCGAAGGCGGAATTCGGCGTCGCCAAACACGCCTATGTGGCTCGACGTTCGGGGTGGTTCAGCGACCGGACGGCGTGTTACCTGGCGGCTGGACGACCGGCGCTCGTGCAGGACACCGGTTGGAGCGCCCACGTCTCCTCGGGCACCGGCCTGATCGGGTTCTCGACCCTCGACGAAGCGCTCGACGGACTCGAACGGATCGAAAGCGACTACGCCCTCCATGCGATCGGCGCCACTGAGATCGCGCGCGGGTATTTCGACGCGGCTCACGTCCTGCCACCGTTTCTGGAAGAGGCCTGCGGATGACAAGGGAGCGCACCCAACCGATGCGTATAGCGGTGGTCGGCCCCGTCGCTCAGTCGATCCCGCCGACCCGCTCGGGATCGGTCGAAGCCGTCACGGCCCTCCTCACCGACGGCCTCGTGGCGAAGGGTCACGAGGTCACGCTCTTCGCGACCGGGTCGTCGAGCACGACCGCCAGACTACATGCGACTTTTCCGCTCGGCTATCACGAGGATACGTCGCTGTGGCCGTGGGAACTCTGCGAGCTACTGAACCTCGCCGCCGCCATCGAGCGCGCTGCCGCTTTCGACGTCATTCACTATCAGGCGGAGTACGCCCCCATATCGCTGGCGTTCACCCGGCTCTCGCCCATCCCCGTACTGCTCACCTTGCATCACGCGCCGACGCCGCCCGAGGTCGCCCTCTGGTCACGCTATCCGGAAGCGCCCTTCGTGGCCATTTCGGCCGCACAAGAGCAGCTTCTCGCCGGACTCAACGTTGTGGGGACGATTCATCACGCCGTGGACACCACCACCTTCGTTCTTCGCACCGAGCCTGA
>JAYZBT010000231.1:0-3972 GCA_036338615.1 Gemmatimonadota bacterium | reverse complement strand
GACCTGCGAGGCCGGGCTCACGAGGACAGTTGCTACCCGGCCCAGTGGACTCTCCATATGCGGCCGGCACCGTCATCCGAGATGTAGAGGCTGCCCTCGCTTCCCACCGCGACCGCCACGGGTCGCCCGAGCACGTTTCCGGACCCGGTGAGCCAGCCGGTGGCGAAGTCCTCATAGGAGGTCGGCTGACCTCCGGCGACCCGGACCCTCACGACCTTGTATCCGGTCCGTTGGGAGCGATTCCAGGAGCCGTGGAAGGCGAGGAACAGATCACCCCGGTACTCCTCAGGGAACTGCTCGTGCTCGTAGAAGACCATGCCCAGGGGTGCCGAGTGCGCCTGCATCTCCAGCGCGGGCGGGACGGTGCTCGCGCAGCGCTGAGCGTCCCCGTATTCGGGATTGGGTATGCGCGACTCGTAGCAATATGGCCAGCCGTAGTGCTCGACCGAGCCCCCCGGCACCAAGATGTTCAGCTCTTCCGCGGGGACGTCGTCCCCCAAGCGGTCGCGCTCGTTCTGGCTCACCCAGGGCAGCCCGGTCTCAGGATGAAACGCGAGACCCGTGGCGTTGCGCAGTCCCACGCCTACGAGGGTCTCGCCGGTACCGTCCGGTGCGTAGCTCACGACGGCGGCGCGTCGTGGGTCGCTCTCCTCGCAGAGATTGCACGTCGACCCGATCGCCACATAGAGGCGGTCATCGGGGCCGAATCCGATCTCGCGGGTCCAGTGGCTGCCGCCTGCCGGGAGCCCGGGCACGACCACGGACTCCTGTGTGAATGCCGGACCGGCCAAGCGCACGACCTGATGCGTCTCGCCCACGTAGAGGTCTCCGTCGCGGAAGGCCAACCCATACGGCTGGCGTAGCCCGGACGCGACGACCTGGGGCGCGCCAGCTGCGGTCCCGTCAGCGTTCAGGTCGAAACGAACTATCTGTCCGGCCGACGAGCGCGTCGCGTACAGGCGGCCATCCGGCCCTGTCTCGAGCATGCGGACGCCCGACACACCTTCGGCGAAGATCGACACCTCGAAGCCCTGGGGAACCTCCAAAAAGGTCTGAGTCGCTCCGGGGCCGCCGTCGTCGGACGCCTGTTCGGGCGCTTCCGTGGAGGCGGTGCACGCCGCCGACATCAGAATTGCGAGGGTCACGCGCACCCCGCCGGTTCGATCTGCACGCATCTTCACCCTCCCTCTTATACTCCTGCCCATGGGTCTGTCACGGGCGCGGACCACAGGCACTCATCAACCGCTCGCCATGACAGACTATCGCTGATACGCTGATTCGTACAATGATGCCTCCGCTTCGTGCCGCTACCCTGGTCGCTGGATTCGGCGTGCTCGTCGCCGCTTGCGACGACATCGTTGTGAGCCCCGACGTGTCCACGGACGTAGGCGCGCTGAGCGAGCAATACATCGATGCCTGGCTCGCGGTCGACCTCAGGGAGCGCTCGTTCGACGGTAGGATCGAAGAGAGGCTCGTGGAGCGGCTCGGTCGGCCCATTCATCAGGAGCGAGCGGAACTCGGGCGCCTTCTCTTCTTCGATCCCATCATGGGGCTGAACGGCGACAATAGTTGCTCCGGCTGCCATGGGCCGAACTCGGCCTTCAACGATGGAAACTCCATTGCCATCGGGGTGGGGAACAACGGGGTGGTGGGGCCGGGACGTAGTGGCCCCCACAATCAGCGGCGGGCGCCGACGATCCTCAATACGGTGTTCTATCCGAGCCTGATGTGGGACTCACGCTTCGAGTCGCTCTCGTTGGACCCATTCGACAATTCCAAGGGCTTTGCGTTTCCCGAGCCCGAGGGATTCGCCTTGTCGGCCATGGAACACCTGCTCGGAGCTCAGGCGTTCACCCCGGTCGTCTCAAGCATCGAGATGGCGGGCTTCGAGTTCGGGGACGATCACGATGCCATGCGAGCGGAGATAGTGAGCAAGGTCGCGCAGACCGGCGAGTACCAGTCCCGGTTTGCGGATTCGTTCGAGGACATCGCAGAGGGAGCCGCGATTGGGTACCAGCATCTTGCGGCGGCAATCGCCGAGTTCGAGTTCACGCTCGTACGGGCCGACGCACCGCTGGATCGGTACGCCCGCGGGGAAACGGACGCCCTGACCTACGACGAGAAGGCGGGAGCGAGGCTGTTCTTCGACGAGGCGAACTGTGCGGAATGCCACATCGTTCGCGGGTACGCCAACCAGATGTTCAGCGACTTCGAGGCCCATGTGCTCGCGGTGCCGCAGGTCGTGCCGGTGTTCGGCAACAAGCCCTTCGATGGCGCGGGTGATGAGGACTACGGGCTGGAGCAGCACACCGGAAGGTCCGCGGACCGGTACAAATTCCGGACCTCGCCCCTCCGCAACGTGGTCTATCAACCCACGTTCATGCACAACGGGGCGTACCTGTGCTTGGACGAAGCCGTCCGTCACCACCTCCAGGTGCGCGACATGCTGGAGGGCTTTTCGCCGGAGGGTTTGGAAGAGGGACTGCAAGGTCAACCCGGACCGTATGCGGCGATGCTGGACAGGACCCAACTCCTGATCCTGGAGCCACAGATCCTCTCGGAACTCGAGATCAGTCAACTCGTGCTCTTCGTCGGAAAGTCGCTCACCGATCCGGATGCCCACCCTGACCGCCTCCGCTCGCTCATCCCGACATCGGTGCCGAGCGGGTTGCCGGTACATGAGTTCCAGTATGGCACCGCCCGAGGAAACTGCTCGATCTGAGCCGGAACCGCTGCAGGCGAAACGGGATTGGCTGGTCGCATGCCTGACACCGTCACGTTGTTCGTCATGGTCCTCACCTTGGGGGTCTTGGCGTTCCTGGTCCCGTTCGCGTTTCACCGGACGATGTTGCTGCTGCTTTCTGGTCGCCGTCGGTCCGAACACGTAGCTCCCTGGCCGGAGGAGCAGCTGCCACGCGTGACGGTGCAGTTGCCGATCTACAACGAACGACACCTCGTCGCTCGGCTCATCGATCAAGCGTGCCAAATCGACTATCCTGCGTCGCTGCTGGAAGTGCAGGTGCTCGATGATTCCGACGACAGCACGGCGTTGCTCGCCAAGCGGCGTGTGGCGGTGGGCCTGTCTGGAGGGCGCTGGTGGCTGACAGAGCGATACGCTCACCGTGGACCTCGATCTGAGCTACCGCGCGCAGACGATCGGCTGGCGCTTCGCATATCTCGACCACGTTTTGGTGCCCGCTGAGATCCCCTCGGCTCACGTGGGCGCTGGCGCTGCTGCTATTTTCGTCCGCGGTCGCGCGCCGGGCCCTCGGGTTCGAGCAATGCCTGCTCATCGCAACGGGGTACTCCGGCCTAGCGCTGCCGGCGCTCGTCCCCGCCCGCGGACCGGGCGTTGCCCCGTCGTGCGGTGAGCGCGGTGGGGGCCGGGACGCGCTCGTTCCATACCTTCGCCGCATCAATGGCGAGCAAAATGAGGAACGGGACCCAGAGCAGAAGGCGAACCAGAACGGGCTGCGACCAGACGCCGGTGTCCTGGTAAGAACTCAGCCCGAAGTACCCGAGGAACGAGAGGCCGGTCAGCAGAATCCATGTGCGACTCGCGCGTAATGCCGCGATGGGGAGCATCCAGAGCACATACCAAGGATGCAGCGTCGGCGTGAGGATCATCCCCGCTCCGAGCACCCAGAAGAGGGCCCGCTCAGGCGGGTATCGCTGCCACATCGTCCACGCGATCACCACGAGCACGAGGGCGCCCGCCGCGTACCAGGGCGCCATCGCCCAGGGTAGCGCCGCCTCGAGAAGCGAGAACGGACCCTTCATGAACCACCAGTGCTCGGCATACGTGGCGAAGCCCGCGAACAGACTTCGTCCGGCCAGCGCGTACGGCGCATACAGCAGCCCCGCCGTCGCCGCGAATCCGACCAGGAAGCGCCAACCGCGTCTTCGAGTCAGCGTCGGTACCACTGCGGCCGGAGCGAACTTGGTGAGCGCGGCCAGCGCCAGCGCGGCTCC
>JAYZBT010000230.1:0-4778 GCA_036338615.1 Gemmatimonadota bacterium | reverse complement strand
TCCTTGCTCGGCCCGAATAGGCCTTTCAAGAAGCTCACTGGTGGTCCTCGACGGCCCGCGGCACGGATGTCACGACCCCGAAGCGAACCGATTCACCGGGGACGGGCCGAACGAGAGCCACGTACGCGGCGCGACCGTTTGCCCCACGCCGGGCTTGGACCAGTCACACACCCCGCTCGCGAAGGTCGACTGCAACCGGTCCCATTCGGCTTCGCCGAACTCCACCTCGTAGTCCGCTGGGTCCAGCGGCTTGAGCTGACACTTGAGTACGTCGTTCGTCAGCGGTCCGCCGGCCACCATGCGGGGGCCGGCGTGCGGGGGATAGAGCGAGTTGCAAAGCCCCGTCGTGTTCTCGTACAGATTGTCCCGGCCGAAGATCTGAGGTTCGAGGACCTGGCCGCCGAATTCGTCCCAGCAGCTCTCCACGAGCAGGTGGGGCTTCGCGTTCACCATCTTCTTCGGAATCGGGTCTGTCGACTCGTCGAGTGCGAGGTTGCTCAGCCACTCGTCCATTAGCGCGAGGTTGCTCAACGCGAGCGACGGTCTGGCCCCGCGGCGCTGCAGCACGTAGTTGTCCGCATGGCCGTTGTCGCGTCTTAGGCGCTCCCGCATCACAAACGAGTAGTAACTGGTGTGGAAGTTGCCTGTTTGATCCAGATAGGAGCGTTCGTCGATGATCGGCGTCACACGTAGTCCGCCGGCCCCGCTTGTCACGCGACCCGTCTCGTAGGCGATGCGCACCGCCTCCGGGTCGGCCTCTGCCCGCTCCGGCGTCCACTGGAAGTCGATGTCCCAGCCGCCGATTCGCTCGTTCAGGTCCACGAAGAGCGCCTTGTCGATCAGCCCTGCGTTCAGGGCGGCGAGACCGTACTGGACGCCGATGTTGTCATGCGGGCTCCTCGCGAATTCGACCGTGGGAGTCGGTGTGATCTCCTCGTATTTATGCATGCCGAAGACGCTGCGCATGCCGTCGTAAATCGAACATCGCACTCCAGAGGGATTCTCGATCCGGTCGTATCGGGCCTCGGCGGGGATCACCGCGGGGCAGTTGTCGGGCCCGATTCGGTTCGGTCTCGGCCCGAGCGAGTTCTCACACGTTCGCCACGTGGCCCAGGCGCCGATTACGCGCTTGGTCTCTTCGTCCAGGGGGCGGTGGTTCAGATATCGGCGTAGCAGGAGGCGGCAATCGGGCGTGTCGATGAAATACGTGACGGCGTCGGGAAAGGTTGCCGTCGGCATGATGCCGTTGATGATGCCTGGATACGCGCCGGCTATGAGCAGTTGCTGCATGGCGCCGCCCGAGCCGCCCGACCCGATCGTATGCAGAGGTGGGCCGTAGACCTCCGCGAATCTCTCCTTGACCATCATCGCGGTCTCGGCCGAGAGCGGGTCATTGCAGCCCCCCTGTGCGTTCACATTGAGCGTGGAAGAGGCGACCGCGTATCCCGCCCCCAACATGTCTGCCCGCAGCACCCTGCCCGTCGACGTGCCCTGGAAGAATCCCGCCTCGCAGCCGCCACCGAACGTGTATACCAGCCGCCCGTTCCAGCCCGAAGGCGGGTTCCACGGATCCGGGCTCGAGCTTGCCTGGTCAGCCAGAACCGCGGTCTGGTAGATCGCGCGGTTGATCGTCCCTGTCTCCAGTCTGACCACGAACGGAACGTTCTTCCCTTCCGAGGTCATGGTGTGCGCGACGTCCGAGGGAACCGATGCGGGGTCGGCGAGCGGCTGGAAGTCTACGTCTTCGCCCGTCGGCCGGTAGACGTAGTCGATCCTCCTCTCCATCGAACAGTTCTCACCGTGCATGCCACCGTCGAGCGACTCTCCGTTGCCGATGGCGAAGCGACGCGGGGCGCCCCTCGATGGCGCCAGGTCCGAGAGGCAGAAGTAGGGATCGAGATGCTCCCCCGAGAAAATGGGCCCCTCGATCGCATAGTTCGTCACGGTGAGCGATGCCACGGGTTCTCCGTCGATCATCACCACGACCTCGTTCTCTCCGAGGCCGAGGCCTTTCAAGAGGGCCAGGGCCGCGTGCTGATCGCGACGTAGGCGATCCGGTGGCGCGGGCGCGATCACGGCGTCGGCTCGGCTGCCGTCGAGGGATAGGGAGATCGCGGCGAGGTCCGTTCCCGGAAGCGCTTCGATCCGGAGGAGCGTCTCACCTCCGCTCACGTAATCGGCTGGCGTCGGGACCGTGACGATGGTCACGAATGCGTCCGGCGCGTCCGGCGTCCTGCACGCGGCGGATCCGAGAAGGACGGCGGCGGCTGCCACCGACTCGAGCACGGGAAGGCTGAGCGCACGCGATAATCTCATGATCCGTATCTCCAGGATGCCAACCGAGTTGCCGACTGAGTTTTCCTACCGAGCTCCTCCGCGAACGGGGACCCGGATTTCGCCGTCCGGGTTTGCTCGGGTGTTCACTTGCAGGTAAAGCTGCGAGGCCGCGAACGCGGTCCGGTCGACGGCCGCCAGGGCCGCATGGCCGGACTGAGTCACGCGGCCGGAGGCCATGAGCCGGTGGATCACCGGCCCGGCGCCGTCCGGTGATCCGCGGTGCAGATATACGCCCAGCACCTCCGGGCCGGTCGCTCCCGAGATTGCCAGGTCGAACTCCAACAGGCCAGTCGACCAGTCGAAGGTCAACTGGCCGGCGAGGCGGACCACACCCTCGGTCGAGATGCGCTGCTGCACCGGCGCAGGCGCAAGACCGTCCTCGAGTGCCGGCGCGAAGTCCGGCGGGCGGCGTGGTGCCACATCCTGTTCGTATGCGTAGGCCAGGGCCACCAGTCGCGCGTCGTCGAGCGGCAGCCCCATCAACTCCAGGCCTACCGGGATGCCGTCATCGGTGAAGCCGGCGGGCAAGCTCATTGCCGGAAAGCCGGAGGAGGCGCTGAGTTGACAAGCCGATCCTCGTTGAGGGTCGCCGATCCTGGCGGCTTTGCGTCGAATCGTAGGGTAGGCGAGCGCGTCCAGGTCCTGTTCCTCCATGGCGCGCCGCAGGCCCTCCTGTACCACGGACCGCCTTTGCAGCGCGGTCCGATACGCCTCGGAATCGCGACTCTCTACCCCATTCTGGCTCCGAAAGCGGGACTCGAGGGCGGCGTGATACTGGCCGCGCTCGAGCACGTCGCCGAGCGAACGCACGGGGGCGTCGGGCGTCGCGGCCAGGTAGTCGATCAGGTCGAACTTGAACTCGAAGCCGATCACGCTGGACCCTCTCGCCAACGAATCCACGTCGAGGTCGACGTCGACGACCGTCGCACCCAACTCACCCATTCGAGCTACGGCGGCCCGGACGATCCTACCGCTCTCCCGGTCCTCCGTGGCTTCACCGAAGGAAGCGGTGAGTAAGCCGATCCGGGCTCCCCGCAGGGCTCCGGGATCGAGCGACTGCACGAACTGGGGAAGCTCGCGGCCCTCGAGCATTCGGGTTGCCGGATCCGCTGGGTCCGGGCCGATCGTCGCATCGAGTCCGATCGCGAGGTCGGTGACACTGCGGGCCAACGGCCCTCCTACGTCCTGCGTATGAGCCAGGGGAATGATGCCGTCGATGCTCGACAGCCCCTTGGTGGGTCGAAGGCCGAAGAGGTTGTTGTGCGCTGACGGGATCCGAATCGACCCGCAGGTATCGCTTCCCCAGCCGATCGCACCGAAGCTGGCGGCGATCGCGGTCCCGGTGCCGCCGCTGGAGCCACCGGGGTTCCGCGTCGGATCGTATGGATTCCGCGTCTGTCCGCCTAGGCCGCTTATCGAAGTAATGCCCAGGGCGAGCTCGTGCAGGTTGGACTTACCGAGTATCACCGCGCCGGCCTCGCGCAGCTTCCGGACTTGGAAGGCATCGTCCGGAGGGACCGAGGACGCGAGAGCAACCGAGCCGCCGGTCGTCGGCATGTCGAACGTGTCGTAGTTGTCCTTGAGGATGATCGGGATGCCGTGCAGCGGCCCGCGCACGTCGCCGCGGGAACGTTCGCGATCGAGCGCGCCGGCGTCTGCGTGTGCTCTCGGGTTCAACGAGATCAACGCGTTGAGGGCGGGGCCCCGTTGGTCGTAGGCATCGATTCGGGCGAGATAGGCTTCGACCAGTTGGACCGAGGTTACCCGGCCTGCCGTAAGCGCGGCCTGCAGTTCCTGGATCGTCGCCTCATACACCTCGATCTGTGCGGTGGCGGGTGCGATGAACAGCGCCCCGGCGAGCAAGCTCAGCCCCAAGGCATGGGCCAGGCTACGGGCTGAAAGCAGGCGAAGCGTCTGTCTACTCATATTGATCACGGGTCGTGGGTGGGCCACGAGAGATATCACGGTGCGTCGTAAGTCAGCAGGTCGAACATGCGGGGAAGAATTGAGCCGCGCGAGTAGCTTTCGCGCTTTGAAGGGCGCGGCCGTGTTGATAATCGGCGTGGTTGGCCGATCGCTCACACTTCCCATGGCGGAGCCATAACCCTAATTGCTGGCGGCATCAGCTTGATGAGACCGAAGGGTCGTTCGTGCGCCGGGCTCTGCATTCAACTCGCCGTCTACGCCGTCATCGCCGGAGGCCTGGCTACCCTCACACCGTCTCATTCCGCAGCTCAAGAGGGAGCGGATTCGCCGGCTACGGATCGGCTGAACGTCTTCCTCGAGTGCGGGGGCCGCGGCTGTGACCTCGGGTTCTACCAGGACCAGTTGGCATGGGTGAACTGGGGCTCGGATCCCGCGAACGCCGACGTGCAAGCAACCCTGGCCGCGTCCGCGTTGCCGGGGGGCGGGCGCGAGTTTCAGGTCGACTTCGGCGTCAC
>JAYZBT010000229.1:0-2944 GCA_036338615.1 Gemmatimonadota bacterium | reverse complement strand
CCCCTTCGATCAGATGGGTCTACCGGCCTTCAACGCCATCAAGGATTTCGAGGCGTACGACGAGCGCACGCGGCACACCAACGCCGACTGGCCGGAGCGCATGGCGGAGGACGAACTAATGCAGCAGGCAATCTTCCTGGCCCACTTCGCATGGCAGGCATCCCAGATGGAAGGACGGATCCCGAGGATGCCGATTTCGTAGAGGGGGGCGCGGGAGTCGAGCTCTATTGCACCGGGCACCAAGAACTGGAGGACGACCCCTACCGGCCCGTCTCTCAGCCTGTTGAAAATCCGACTTCTGCGGCATACGATCAGCGCCGAGCCCGGCCCAACGAGAACGCCGCGGCGCGACCCGCTCCGAACGTGACACCGCCGGCAGGCCCTGAGGCACCCACTCCATGACGCCCGATCGACGCACCTTCCTGAAGCACTCCACGGCCGCGTTGTCGGGCGGCATGCTCGCGGGTCCGGAGGCCCTGTATGAGACTCCAACGCAATCAGCCGAGGGGCGGCGCGCCCTCGGTGCCCGCGTCGTTCGGGCCCTCGACGCTCCCCTCCTCCGCGCGGTCGGCGATGCCGTCCTACCGGAGTCTCTGTCGGCCAACCAGCGAGAGGATGCCATCGCGTCGTTCGAGCTCTGGCTCGAAGGCTTCGATCCCGTCGCGGAGCTGAGGCACCCCTACGGTGGAGACGTCGTCCCCTACGGCCCGCCCGACCCCACCCCGGGGTGGTCCGCCCAGCTCGAAGCCCTCGACCTGATCGCGGATGCACGATACCAGGCCACCTTCGGCGAGCTCGACCGAGGCGCACGCCGGACCCTCCTCCAAGAGCAGATTACGGATCCTGGTGAAGGCCTCCCATCCACCGTTCGCGCGCGCCACATCGCGACAGCGCTCATGGCGCACTACTTCGGTTCGCCCGTTGCCACCGATCGTTGCTACGGGGTCGCGATCAGAAGGTTGGAGTGCCGCTCGAACGACACCGTGGGCGGGCGCCCGCCAGCGGTGGGGAGCTGACATCGTGCCCAGGCGGGTCGAGTCGGACATCTGCATCATCGGATCGGGCATCACCGGAATCCTCGCCGCCGAGCGGCTCACGGAACTGGTCGATGCGGATATCGTCATGATCGAGGCCGGCGGTCACACGACACCCGTCCGGGACCGCGTTGAAAAGCGCCGCCGCCTCGTCGAGTACGGCGAGAACCCGTGGGAAGGGGATCACATCCCGGACCAGGGTGGGACAGGGCTGATGTACCGGTCGATGGCGGTGGGCGGCTGCGCCATGCACTGGGACGGTGCGACCCCCCGTTTCTCTCCCGAGGACTTCAGGCAGCGATCCCTGTACGGCGTTGGCACGGACTGGCCCGTCGATTTTCAGGATCTGGAGCCGTACTACCAGGACTTCGAGGAGCGCGTGGGTGTGGCGGGTGAGCAGGGCCCGCCCGAGTACGATCCGCGCTCCGCGCCCTACCCGATGCCACCTCTGCCCCTGTCCTACAACCTGGAGATCCTCCGGGAGTGGGGTGCCAGCGCCGACATTCCCTTCTGGACCCAGCCATGGGCGAAGGCCACGACCACCGAGCACGGACGGGCCGTGTGCCGCCGCTGCGACACGTGCCATGTATGTCCGACCGGCGCGAAATTCACCCCCGACCTCACGCTGGATCGGTTGATCGCCGGCGGCAAGCTTCGGCTCGTAACGGAAACGCTGGTACGGCGCCTGGAGCTGGAGGCAGACTCGGACCGCGTAAGCCGAGCGATGGCCGTGGACAGGAACGCGCCCGACGAGCCTGTGGAGTTCTACGCCTCGACCTTCATTCTCGCCGCGGGTTATTGCTGGAGCCCCCACCTCCTCCTGCTCTCCGCTGACGGACGTTACCCGGACGGGCTTGCGAACAGCTCCGGTCTCGTGGGCAGGTACATGTCCGGGCATCCCTACATGAGCGCCCAGATCGACCTGCCCTTCGAGCTGTATCCCGGGATGTTCGAGACCAACTCCTTGCTCTCGCGCATGTACGCTCGTCCGGGTCCGCTCGAGCGCTATGTCCGCCACGATCTGCGCATCTGGGACTCCACCGCCGGGCGACAGGCGCGGCTGCGTGGAGACGATGGGCGAATCCACTTCGGGGACAGCGTCATGGACGACTGGCGAGCCCGCACTCGCAGGTCATCGGCGCGGGTGCGCGGCTACTACGACGTGGTCCCGGACCGTGACAGTACCCTGACCCTGGACGCCGGCAACCGGAATCGATGGGGTGACCCCCTCCCGCGGATCCAATTCCGTGAGGCACCGGAATCGGCCGAGCTACGACAGTACACCCACGACACGATGATCGCGCTGTTCGAACGCATGGCGCGAGCAGGGGGTGGCTCGGTGATGTCGACGTCTTTCTCGCCCACGATGGAGCACCCGTGCGGCGGCTGCCGCATGGGGGACGATCCGGCGACGAGCGTGGTCGACTCTCACGGCCGCTCCCATGATCACGAGAACCTGTTCGTAATCGGCGCGCCAACCCACGTGTCTGGGGGCTGCGCCAACGGAACACCCACGTTCACTGCGCTGTCGCTCCGGTCGGCGGCGGCGGTCGCGCGCGGCTTGTAGGGTCGCAGAGGGGGAGTGAGCGCGCGGGGCATCTTCCGCCAACAGCGGCTGAACGCGAAGCCGACACGAAGACCAACTTGGATCGTTGCGTCGGTGAGCGGCGGCGGGTGACGACGCGGTCTTTGGCGAAGCTCGATCCGGCGGCCACTACGCCTCGTGGAGATCGCTTGCGCCATCTCCCTCGCCCGTCGGATACTGACCTTGGCTCGATCCCCTGCGAGGCCTAGAGCACATCCGCAACGTCGCGCCGAAGGTGACCGTCGGCCCAAGGTGCGCCGAGACCCAGAGAATCGAATGAAATTCTTCAGCGCTGCAGCCTTGCTCATCATGACCGTCGCTTGCG
>JAYZBT010000228.1:0-7509 GCA_036338615.1 Gemmatimonadota bacterium | reverse complement strand
GCTCCATTGGAGGCCCCCCGATGGTGGAGCTCCAGCGAGTCGTGCCGCGGGGTCACGCTCGAGTCCTCGTGAAGCTCGAAAGCCAAAACCCGACAGGCAGCATGAAGGACCGGATGGCACTCGCGGTCGTCGATCGCGCGGTAGCGTCCGGTCGACTACCGAAGACCGGAACCCTGGTCGAGTACACCGGGGGCAGCACCGGCACGTCACTCGCCTTCGTATGCGCGGCACGCGGGATTGCCATCAAGTTGGTGACGTCGGACGCGTTCAGCCTCGAGAAGCGAGACCACATGCGCGCCCTGGGAGCGGACGTGATCGAGATCCCGAGTCGCGGCGGCGGCATCACCAAAGGGCTCATCCAGGGCATGATGCGAAGGGCGGCCGATCTCTGTCTGACACCCTCGGAGTTTCCTACGGATCAGTTCAACAATCCCAATGTCAGAGGCGGGTACGCTCCTCTCGCCGAGGAGATTTGGGATCAATCCGGGGGACGGGTCGACGGCTTCGTGCAATCGGTCGGCACAAGCCATTGCATTGCCGGTGTGGCTCAGGTGCTTCGGGAACACAACCCGGACGTCCACGTCGTCGCGGTTGAGCCGTCCGAATCTGCGGTCCTCTCAGGAGGCGCCGCCGGTGCGCACAATATCGAGGGGATCGGGCCCGGGTTCGTCCCCCCGATGTGGGACTCCGGAATTGCGGACGATGTCGTCGCCGTTTCCACGGCTGATGCGATGAAGATGAGCAGGAGGCTGGCGAAGGAAGAAGCCCTGTTCGGGGGCACATCCTCCGGCGCGAATGTCGTGGCCGCCCTCCGCCTCGCCGAGACTCTCGGGACGGGGAGCACCGTGGTCACCCTCATCTGCGACTCGGGCATCAAGTACCTATCGACCGATCTCTACTCGGCGGGCTAGGAGGGGACTGAGAATGTGCGTCGGTCGATTGGTGCTGGGTGGCGCGCTCCTCGTGGTGGCCGCTTGCGTGGATGCCATCAGCCCATCCCAACCGCCGGACGACGCGGACCGGTGTCCGGCGCCTGGCGTCGGAGTCAGCATTGGGGGTGATTCCGGCGACAAGGTCGATGTGGTCGCCAGTCCAACGCGCAGATTGGTGCTCATGGGCGGGGGGGCCGAGGACGACGCTGCCGCGACCCTGTTCGCCGAAGGAGCCGGAGGGGGAGATCTGTTGATCCTGCGGGCGACAGGCTCTCTGAACAGCTATTCGGCCTACTTCACGACGACCCTCGCGCCCGAGCCCCGCCCGTCGAGTGCGGTGACTCTATTGACCGCCATTCCCGGCACCGCATCGGACCCCGCCGTGTTGTGTTGGGTCGGTCGCGCCGAAGCCGTATGGCTCGCCGGAGGAAGCCAATGGGACTACCTGGGCGGCTGGCCCGAAACGCTTCACGCGTCCCTTTCACTGCTCTCGGACCGAGGAGCCGCAGTTGGGGGCACCAGCGCCGGAGCCATGGTTCTCGGCGAGGGAGCCTTCGACGCTCGACTGGGCGGGGTCTCGTCCGCGGAGGCCCTGTCCGACCCATCGCGCTCCGACATCAACATCAGCTATCCCAGCTTCGCCCAGCCCGAACTCAGCGGCACCCTGGTGGACAGCCATTTCACGGAACGCTCGCGCGAGGGTCGGCTCCTGGCGTTCCTGGCACGCTTCCTCACCGAACGAGGCTACGGCTCCGTTGTCGGCATTGGCCTCGACGAGGGAGTGGCACTCGTCCTCGAGCGGGGCCTCTATAGTGTGTCGACGCCGGGCGACGGGGCCGCGTGGGTTTACGAGGTCAGTGCCCCCGTGGAACTGAACGCCGGTGAGCCGCTCAATCTCACCGGTGTTCGGTGGATTCGATTGGCCGCCGGCAATTCAGGTGTGTGGCCGATCGACTTCGATGCGGCCGACGGCGAGCGGCTCGATGTGGACCACGGCGTGGTCCGGCGCGGATCGCATCTGGAAGGACGTGGTCGGTGATCTGCGAGAGACGTTCGGCGCGAGGGGCCACGGACGTCGCACCGCGGCATGCGCGAGTGGACGAACGGGAACCTGCACGTGTTCCTGGAGCCCACGGCCACAGGCGATCGATTGCGACTGAGAACTCGCAAGGGAAGCGCGATGGCTGTGTTCGCCATGGGAGCCGCGGGTCTTGTGATCGGACTGTCTCTGATGACGCTGTTCGTCCTCGAAGACCTGGGCCGCGCCTCGCTCGTCTTTCCCACGCTCAGGGGGTCACGTCACTGGAGGCATCCGCGTGCCTCCGCGTGATATGGACAACATTGTGGGTGAAATGGTTGCGTGCCGCTCCGAAACCCGTGTGCGGGGGAGGCGTATAACAGGGCGCGATCGTCAACCATTCCGGAGCCTGCCATGCGCCGAGTGCGCCCGTTCTGCCCAGCGCTCCATCCGCGTTCAGCGTACCCGGCGTGGCCAGTGCGGCGACGCGCACCGTCGCTCGTCCTGACCCTCCTGGCCCTGACGGCCCTCCCCGCCGCATCCGCAGCTCAGACGGTCTCGCTGCGCGTGACGGACGCCGAGTCCTCACAGCCGATCTTCGGCGCGCTCGCTTACCTCGAGGATGGTGCCGGGACGACGGTCGAGAGTGCACTGACGGACGAGCGGGGTCGCTCCCTTTTCGTCGGCCTGCCAGCGGGCGTGTACCGGTTCAGGGTGGAGATGATCGGGAAGGGCTCTGCTACGACCGACCTCTTCGAGGTCGCCGCGGGCTCCTCGGTGGTCCAGAATGTTCGCCTCGAGTCGAGCGCGATCAGATTGGAGGGCATCGAGGTGGAAGCCGCGGGCGGCCGGTGCAGCGTGCGGCCGGAACAGGGCCTCATCGTCGCGGACCTCTGGGAAGAGGCTCGAAAAGCCCTGACTGCGGCAGCTTTCACGGACGCGCAACAGGTCTATCTTTACCAGACCACGCGCTACGTTCGCGACATCGACCGCGACACGAAGATCATCCGTGACGAACGGCGTGAGCGGTCGGCGGGGTACCAGCGCACGCCGTTCGAGAGCCGTCCCCCGGAGGATCTGCTCGAGAACGGATTCGTGCAGACCGACCCGGACGGGGACTTGTACTTCGCTCCGGACGCGAATGTCCTGCTCTCCGATCCCTTCCTCGACACGCACTGCTTCAAGCTGCAGCAGGGTGACGACCAGGCTGAGGGTCTCGTGGGGCTCGGTTTCGAGCCGGTCGGAGACCGCAAGCGAGTCCCCGATATCGCGGGCACACTCTGGCTCGATCCGGAGACCTTCGAACTGGAATGGCTCGAGTACCGATACCAGAACCTCGACGCCGATCTCACTTCACCCGACGTGGGCGGGCGCGTCGATTTCCAGCGGCTTCCGGACGGGACTTGGATCGTGCCGGAGTGGTGGATCCGCATGCCGACGATCGGTTACACACGAGACGCCAGGGGGCAGCGACGCCCCTACCTGGAGTCGTACCGCGTGACCGGCGGAATCGTCACGCAGGTGCAGGAGTCGGGAGGCCGCACGATCGTTGAGGCCGAGACCGGCACCATCGAAGGCATCGTGCTGGACAGCCTCGGCGTGGAGCCCTTGCGGGGCGCGCGCGTCGGTGTGCGCGGTTCGAACCAGCAGGTCTTCTCGAACGCACAAGGACGGTTCAGCATCACGGGCCTCACCGCCGGGATCTACGAGGTCCTCGTCTCCCACGCGCGGCTGGATGCGTGGGGATACAGGCCAGATCCGACGGTCCAGGAAGTCGAGAATGGGCAAGTCACCGCGACTCGCTTCGTGATGCCGTCGGTCGCGGACGTGGTGTTCGAAGCCTGCCGCGGCGAGACCACGGCAGGGACGGCCGCGCTGATGGGCTGGGTGCGGGACGCGCGAACGACGCGACCGCTTCCTCTGGCGACCGTGCAGGTTCGTTGGAGCAGCTTCACAATTCTGGCCGAGGACACGCCGGACGCGCGCCTGGGACCCGAGATCGTCGACGGCCTACAGACGACCGCCGACTCGGAAGGCTACTATCGGATCTGTGCCGTCCCCGAGAACCAGTTGTTGACCATCGTCGGCATCCACGAGGAATCCGAATCCGCCGGGGATACGCTTCGCATCGAAGAGTTCGCCGGCGCTCGGGTCCACATGGTGGATATCGAGCGCGGCGGCAACTGACGCGGCCCGACGCGAAACGCCGGGCCGCCCTGCGATCAGCCGCCGAACAAGACCTCGATTCCCTGCTCGAATACGATGTCACGCGGGATGCCCATCGCATCGAGTCGATCCAGGTCGCCCTGGAGCTCGGCCGGGACCATCCCCTTCTCCGACATCAACTGGTCCACGCCGTCGTAGTCCCCGTCTCCCTGCAGGGTGAGGATCAGTTCACCGAGATCATCGACCGCGGCCCGCATCCCCTCGAAATCGACGCGGTACGTACCGGAGGCCGCGTCGCGGCTGAACGCGCCGTTCTCCTGGAAATAGTTGAACCGCACCATGTTCGCTTGACCGTGCGCGCTGGACGCGCCGAAGCGCACGGAGCGGAAGATGCCGGTGAGGAACGTCACATAGTGATCCTCGATCGAGCCCTCGGTCAGCTCGCCCCGCTCGAAGAGCTGTGTGACCATGTATAGGCCGACAACGTCCGCCTTCCCTTCCTCCATGGGTGACGCGTGCTGTCTCAGTGCCGTCCGCACCGTACCACGGCCGTTCAACGTGTTCTTGATGCCGAGGCCGTGTGCGACCTCGTGGAACATGGTGTTGCCGAAGAACGCGTCGAAGGTCACGTGCGCCCGCTGGTCCTCGGTGATGAGCTGCTCGGCGAGCGGCACCATGATGCGATCGAACTTGGCCTGCATCGCGTTCTTGAGCTGCAGACGCCGTGTGCCCTTCGCGAGCTGCACCTGCTCGTCATTGGGCAGATTGATGGCGATGGTCTTGGACCCCGCGTTGGCGTCCCCCGCATAGTAAACGACGTCGTACGCGTTCAGGTCGGAGTCGGTACCGGGCGTCTCCGCCTTGTAGCGAGCTTCGACGGGTAGGCCACGCTGCAGGCTCGGCAGCAAGGCGGCGAACCGCGCGAGCCGACCGCTCCACTCCATGTCCTTGATCAGGACGTAGCCCTCGTGCCCTGCTTTGTACCCGTAGAGTTGGTCCTCGTAGGTCTCGATCGGTCCGATCACCACGTCGATCGGGTTGTCCTTCATGTCCATCCACGCCATGTCGCTCGCCCGATAGTCGTCGGTCTCGAGCGCTTCGGCGCGCAAGCGCAGGTAGTCGGCCAGACCGGGGTCGCTCGCGAGCTCGGCTGCCTCCCGCAGCTTCTCGGCCGCCACCGCATGCTGTTCCTCGAATTCCTCGTGGTACGGGACCGCGATGAGTTCACCCGCGTCGTTTCGGCGGACCAGGGTATAGAGGCTGCGCAGCTCTGGGTTGTCGCCGACGGACGCCTCGAACTCGTCTGTGGTCATGTCGTGGGGATAGAAATTGGCTCCTGCGGCCTTGGCGCCCACGTCGTGGATGAACGATTCGTCGCCATGCAATCGGTCCCACGGACCGAAGTTTATCCTCAGGTACTCGAGCGCCGCCGGGTCATCGTGCGCCAGCGTCGCCGCCCCGCTGCGATCACCGTATGCCTCATACCAGAAGACCTCGTCCATCGGTTCGACTGCCTCGATGAGCAATCGCACGACTTCCTGATCGTTCTGCGACAGATGCGACAGGTCGGCCTCGAGGCGGACCGTCGCGTACTGTGCGAGCAACTCGTGCATCTTCAGGTGTTCCCCTGTCGTTTCGTGGTCGTGCTCCGTGTCGGCGCTACAGGCAGCCAACACAATCGTGGCGAGAAGAAGGCACAGGGGTCGAGTTCGCATAAGCATGTGGGGGGGCTCCTGTCTGTCGTTCCAGCGTCTAGCCAAGCTACGAATGACGCATTGGAAAGCTAGTGAGCATGCGCGCGCCGACCCACGCCGCATGGGGGGGGGCGCCGTTGCGCGAGCGGTAGCCCCTGGCGTCTCAGAAAGGGCGGATCTTAGCTTCTCGACCCCAGCGGCACCGTGCCGCCATTCCGCGTCTCAGCCCAACCGACTCCATCATGATATTGAAGCGCACCAGCCTCGTCCTGCCTCTGGCGGCCCTGCTCACCGGACTCACCTTCGGCCCGATCGCCGCCCAAGGCGATCGCATGTCGGCCACTGAGCGACTCGAAGCCTTCGAGCAGCACCGCGCAATGGTCGATGGGTCGCTGTTCAAAACCCTGCCTTGGCAGCACCTCGGCCCAACGAACATCAGCGGGCGGTCCACGGATATTGCGCTCACGGAGCACAGGGGGGAGACCTACACGACCTATGTCGCGGGGGCTTCGGGCGGCGTCTGGAAGACCGAGAACGAAGGCGTCACCTGGACATCTCTCTTCGACGACGAGTTGACGACCTCCATCGGAGACCTCGCGATCAGCCCGTCGAATCCGGAGATCGTCTGGGTCGGTACTGGCGAGGCGAACATCTTCCGCAGCTCGCACGCGGGCGCGGGTATCTACAAGACGAGCGACGGTGGAGAGACGTGGGCCCACATGGGTCTCACCGAGACTCAGACCATCGCGCGCGTCGTTGTACACCCGACCGACCCGGACATCGTCTGGGTGGCAGCGAGCGGTCACGAGTACCGCGACAATCCCGACCGGGGTGTCTACAAGACGAGCGACGGCGGTGAGACCTGGCAGAATGTGCTTTTCGTCGACGACATGACCGGCGCCATCGACCTGGTCATCCACCCCGACGACCCGAACACCCTGTATGCGGCCACGTGGCAGCGGCGGCGTGCGAAGTTCAATGATCCGCGCAACGAGCCAGCGTTCTCGCAGTCCACGGACTACTTCACCGGCTCCGGTGTTTGGAAGAGCACGGACGGGGGCACGAATTGGGCGCAGGTGAACGACGGGCTACCCGACGCGCGGTACCGCGGTCGGATCGGCATCGACATCGCGCGCTCTCAGCCCGAGACGGTCTATGCGTTCGTCGACAACTACGAGATCGCTCGCGAGGCAGAGGCGAGCTCCGGGGTCGACGCGTATGGACGCCCCCGCGGCGGCGTGATTCGCGGCGCGACCGTGTTCCGGTCCGACGATGGCGGCTCCTCCTGGCGCCAGACGAGCGAGAACAGTGGCTTCATGGAGAACTTGGGCGGCACGTACGGATGGGTGTTCGGACAGATGCGCGCCGACCCGAACGACCCCGACAAGATCTACGTCATGGGGTTGGGTCTGAACGTCTCGGAGGACAGCGGGCGCACCTTCACGCGCTTGACCGGCATGCACGGCGATCACCACGGACTCTACATCGATCCCAACAACTCCGACTACCTCGTCAACCGCAACGACGGGGGCGCCTACGTTTCCTATGACGGTGGTGAGAATTGGCGTTTCTGGCGTGAGCTTCCGATGGTCACCTTCTTCAACGTGAACTACGACTTGGGAGACCCGTTCCGAGTGTATGGCTCGGTGCAGGATCACGGCTCGTACAGCGGTATCGTCGACCTCAGCAACGGCCGCCA
>JAYZBT010000227.1:0-5546 GCA_036338615.1 Gemmatimonadota bacterium | reverse complement strand
TGGAATCCAAGCTGGCGGAGCAGCGTGGCCTGGAGCCACTGGGCATCTTTCGCGGGCTCGCGGTGGTGGGGCTCGAGCCGGACGAGATGGGCATCGGGCCGGTACTCGCCGTGCCTCGCCTGCTCGAAAGGTCGGGGCTTCAGATGGACGACATCGACCTCTGGGAGCTGAACGAGGCGTTCGCCGTCCAGGTCGTGTACTGTCGGGACCAGCTCGGCATCCCCATGGAGCGCCTCAATGTGAGCGGGGGCTCCATCGCCATCGGTCACCCATTCGGCATGACGGGAGCGCGCCTCGCGGGTCACGCGCTCATCGAGGGACGCCGGCGCGGTGCCCGCCACGTGGTGGTGACGATGTGCGTCGGTGGTGGCATGGGAGCGGCGGGACTATTCGAAATCGCATGACCATCCGGAGGAACGCATGAGTCTCGAAGGACGTGGCGTCGTCGTTACCGGTGGAGGAAGGGGCATCGGGAGGGCCGTGGCGCGTCGCCTGGCCGAGAACGGGGCCGCCGTGGTCGTCACAGCGCGTTCCACTGACCAGATCGAAAGCGTCGCGAAGGAGCTTCGGGCGGACGGCCTCCAGGCGCACGCGGTGCGCTGTGACGTCGCGGACGAGGCGAGCGTCGAGGCCATGGCGGCGGCGGCGATCGAGCGCCTGGGCACGGTCGACATTTTGGTCAACAACGCTGGGATCGCGACCTCCAATCCCGTCAAGCGCCTTCAGCTCGACGACTGGAACCAGATCATGGCGATCAACGCGACCGGGACCTTTTTGTGTACGCGAGCGTTTCTCCCGGGCATGCTGGACCGCGGTTGGGGCCGGATCATCAACGTCGCCTCGGTCGCAGGGCTGCGCGGAGGCCGCTACATCGCGGCGTACGTCGCGTCCAAGCACGCGCAGATCGGTTTCACGCGGGCGTTGGCCGCCGAGGTGGCCTCCGCGGGCATCACGGCCAACGCGATCTGCCCAGGCTATGTGGACACGCCGATGACGGATTTCTCGGTGGCGAACATCGTCGACAAGACAGGCGTCAGCCCGGAGGAGGCGAGGGCACGCATCCTCTCACTCAGCCCGCAGAAGCGCCTGATACGCCCGGAGGAGATCGCGCACGTGGCGCTCATGCTGTGTGGCGACGACGGCGAGGGGATCAACGGCGATGCCATCGTCTTGGACGGAGGCCGCTGAGGCACGACCGTCAGCGACCTCCAGGGCTGAAGGCCAGCAGCCTGTTGCCCGGCATCTGACCGAAAGCGCCATAGCCGCTGTTGATGATGACCATGCCGGTGGCCACGACCGGCCCGGACCCGTCGATGGCTCCGCCGCGCCCAGGCACTCCGTGTAGGCGAAGCGCCCGTCCGTCTCCATGCCCCAGTGAATGCCCCCGAAGGCGAAGCACCGTAAAGCCAATTCTGCTCTGCCGCATCAGCCCCCGCCCCAGATTTCGAGTGCGCCGAATTGCACGGCGCGTTAGAATGATCCCCGAATGGGTGCTGCTCAGTTTTGGTGAGAACGACATGTCTAGGAGGGGCGATGGGCCTCCGGTTTTTGAGTCTGCTCTTGGCGCTCGGCGTCATCGTTGTGCCCCTGGTAATCGCTGGACCCGCGATGGCGCAGTCCGCAGATGCCCGATGGGTCATGCCGCGAACCGCCGATGGCCACCCTGACCTGCAGGGCAACTGGACCAACGAGACGCTGACGCCGATGGCGAGGCCGCGCGGTCAGGACCTGGTCATGGCGTCGGACGCGGCTGCCCAGGGAGAAAAGAGGAATGCGGACATCGCCACGTTCCTCGCTCGACCAAGCGACCCGAACCGCACGGCTCCACCCGTTGGGGGAGACGGGTCCACCGGGGCAGCGGGCGGGGTCGGAGGCTACAACTACTTCTACCTCGCTCGGGGCGACAACTACGCGGTCTTCAACGGGGAGATCCGCAGCTCGCTGATCGTCGATCCGCCGGATGGCCAGAGGCCCCCACTGTCGGAGGAGGGCCAGCGCCGCACGCGGGAACGCCGCGCCTTCCAACGCCAGTTCGACGAATACGACAACCCGGAAAACCGGCCGCTCGCCGAGCGCTGTCTGATGTCGTTCGGCTCCAACGCCGGGCCACCGATGCTGCCCAACTACTTCTACAACAACAATTACACGATCGTGCAGACCGCCGATCACGTGATGATCATGACCGAGATGGTGCACGACACGCGCATCATCAGGCTCGGCACGCCGGAGCCCTTGCCTGCACACATGCGTCCGTGGATGGGTGACTCATGGGGGCGATGGCAAGGCGACACCCTCGTGGTGGAGACCACCAACATCAATCCGAAGCAGACGGTCGCGGGCTATCCCCCTGTCGCATTCGACCCGTCCGAGAGCATCAAGGTGACGGAGCGGTTCACGCGGGCCGACGAGCATACGATCAACTACGAGTTCACTGTAGAGGATCCCACGATGCTCAGTGGCTCGTTCAGTGGCGAGGTCCCGTTCACGGCGTTGGAAGGCCAGGTGTACGAGTACTCGTGCCACGAGGGGAACTACGCGCTCGCGGGCGTCCTGAGCGGGGCGCGCGCGTTGGCGAGAGGGAACAACTAGGCTCGACGGGCCAAGAGGAGATTTTCGAAGAGGGGTGACGAGCTTCCGGTATTCGAGTGTGCTCTTGTTACTGTGCGTCGCTGCGCCCCTGTGGGTCGCTGCACCCGCTGCTGCTCAATCCACGCAAGGTCGTTGGGTCATGCCGCGGACCGTCAACGGCCATCCCGACCTGTAGGGCAATTGGAGCAATGCGACGCTCACCACGATTCAACTTCCATCTGCGCGGGGCCCGAGCGCATGAGGGCGGGAACAACTAGCTTCACCCCAGACTTAACCCGATCAGTCGAGGAGGGGCGATGAGCCTCCGGTATTCGAGTCCGCTCTTGGCGTTGTGCGTCGTGATCACCTCCCTAGTGGTGGCCGCACCCGTTGCGGCTCAGTCCTCGGACGCCAGCCGCTGGGTCATGCCTCGAACGGCAGACGGGCACCCGGACCTCCAGGGCAACTGGACCAACGTCACCATGACGCCGCTCCAGCGTCCTCGCGGCCAAGGGCCGATCCTCGAGGTCGAGACGGCCGCCCAGCGAGAACAGGCGAAGGCGGATCGCATCACCGACCGCGCGAAGCCCAGTGACCCGAACCGCTTGGCGCCTCCCGTTGGAGGCGACGGCTCGACCGGAGCCGCTGGCGGAGTAGGCGGCTACAACACCTTCTACATCGACTCGGGCGACAACTACGCGATCTACAATGGGGAGATCCGCAGTTCACTCATCGTGGATCCGCCCGATGGGCGCATGCCGCCGAGGACGGAGGCGGCCCAGCAGCGGCAAGCGGAGGCGGGCAGGTTGCGCAGGGCGCGTGGCATCGGCCAGTACGACAACCCGGAGAACCGCCCCTTGGCGGAGCGTTGCCTCAAGTCCTTCGGGTCCAACGCCGGACCGCCGATGCTTCCCAACGGCTTCTACAACAACAATTACACGGTCGTGCAGACCGCCGATCATGTCATGATCATGACGGAGATGGTGCACGACACGCGCATCATCCAGCTCGGGGAGCCCAACCGGCTGCCGTCGCACCTCAGCCCCTGGTTCGGTGACTCGTGGGGTTGGTGGGAAGGCGACACCCTGGTGGTGGAGACGGTCGGCCTCCATCCCCTGCAGCGAGGCGGTGGAATGCACCGGGGCACTACCGACGAGCTCAAGGTGACCGAGCGCTTCACGCGCGCAGACGAATCCACGATCAACTACGAATTCACGGTCGAAGATCCGTCGACGTTCACCGGGTCCTACAGCGGTGAAGTGCCGTTCAAGAGGCTCGACGGGCTCGTCTACGAGTACGCGTGCCACGAGGGCAACTACGCGCTCTTCAACGTGCTGAGCGGCGCGCGGGCGCAGGAGCGGGGGAACAACTAGGGCGTAGGTCGAGAGGCCGAACGCCCCGAACATGACCGACTCGAAGAGCTCTTCGACATTCTGGAGGCTGAGCCGGAAAGCCGGGTGGATGTCGTCGATCCGCTACGCGCGCGAAATATGGTCGACTCGCGGACGGTTCGCGGCCTGAGGGAGTAACGGTACTCCGGCGACGCGTCGCTGTACGGCAACGCCGAGATCCGTCTCTTCCTCGTCCGTACCTTCTTGCTGGCCCCGACCGGCGTCGGCCTCTTCGCGCTGGCGGACGTCGGGCGTGCCTATTCGGGTGGAGAGACTTCCTCGACCTGGCACAACGGCGTCGGCGGAGGTCTCTGGTTCGCCCCCCTCGAGCGCTCGAGCACGGTGCAGGTGTCCCTCGTGCGTAGCGAGCAGCGAACCGCCCTCTACATGGGGCTGGGCTTCGCGTTCTAGCGGCGCCCCGACGTCGCTACACAATATTTCATTGCTCGGCACCGGCTTTGCTTCCTAACGTGGAAGTAGGGCACCTCCCAGGAGAACCACGACATGCACGGACCGCACGAGCCGCACGAACCCACGGTCAGCGACGACGCGACCCACCTCTCTACGATCGCCCTCTCGGCCATCGCCGCCGTGGTGGTCACCGCCGGCCTCGTCTCGCTCGGGGCCCACACGGGCCCGGTGCACGAGATGGACGAAATCCCCCTCGCCTTCACGGCCGAGACGACGGTCGTACACGAGGTCGATGTGGACGCGGGTGCCGATAGGCTCTACGGCCGTGTCCTCACGAAGAGTGGTGACGAACTCCAGGGGTACCTGCGGTGGCAAGGGCGCGAAGCGAGTTGGTCGGACGTGCTACGCACGACTCGCCCGGGCGGCAGCGCGCTCGCGGGCGTACGCTTCGGCAATGTCGCCAGGATCGAACCGCGTGGTGCCCGCGACCTCGATCTGACGCTGAAGTCCGGCGAGGTGGTGCGCCTGAACGCGATTGCGCAGCGAGCCGGCGCAGCACTCCGACCGATGTCCGTCGAGTCCGAGGGGATGCTCGTCGAGGTACCCATGCATGATCTGGAGTCGGTCGACTTCTTGCCCGAACCGCTCGATCTGGAGCCGATCGCGGAACGGATTTTCGGAACCCTGATCACGCGGTCGGGCCTCGGTTTCACCGGATATATCGCCTGGGATCTCGCTGAGTTGGACGCCTCGGCGCTGTTGGAAGGGGTGCAAGGGGCGATTCCGTTCGCGGAGATCGCGTCGATCGCGCGCTTGGGTGACGGGGGGGTGCTGGTGGCTCGACGCGATGCCACCGAGGACCGGCTGTCCGGGACGCCCGAACTCTCCGAGTCGAATCGGGGCATCGTGGTGTCCGACCCCCTGCTCGGTGCCGTGGAGGTGCCGTGGCGTCAGTTCCAAGAACTTCGCCTGCATCCAGCCGCGGAGGTTGCCAGGTATGAACACTTCGACGGAGGCCGACCCCTCAGCGGTACGGTCGTGACCACATCGGGGGAAGAGTTGACCGGGCTCGTCCGATGGGATCTAGATGAAGAGAGCACCTGGCAGATGCTGGACGGCTCGCTCGACGGGGTGCAATTCCACGTCGAGCTGAGCCAAGTGGCCTCGGTCGCCAAA
>JAYZBT010000226.1:0-10728 GCA_036338615.1 Gemmatimonadota bacterium | reverse complement strand
GCTCGACGCCCTCGAGCAGGCCATCACCGAACGCCTGGGCGACGAAGGTGAACGCCTCGTCCATCACTCGGACAGGGGCGTTCAATATCTGTCCATTCGCTACACCGAGCGCTTGGCTCTCGCCGGTATAGAACCGTCCGTCGGTAGCCGGGGAGACAGCTACGACAATGCCCTGGCCGAGACCATGATCGGGCTTTACAAGACCGAACTCGTCTACCCCCGCGGACCGTGGCAGAGTCTAGAAGATGTCGAACTCCCCACCCTCGAATGGGTCTGGTCGTTCAACAACCACCGCCTGTTCGGACCCCACGGCCACATACCCACGGCCGAGTATGAAGTGTTGCACCGTTCGTCTCAGACGGCTCAACTACAGCCGCTGACACTCAACTCAAACAGCCTCCGATGATCCCGGCGCGATTCAAGCTACAGCATTGAGCAGTTTATGTGCGCCCTTGGGCGGGGCGGGGGCGACTGTAGAGCCGTCCACGGGCTATTTGTTTTCGTTGAGTTCGCGCGAGCGGCATGGAGCAGCGCGGCCTGAAGTACCACTGGATCCGATACGCCATGCCTGGCGACCACCTCGGCCACGGCGACGGGGTGAGTGATGTACGGGGAAGCCGCGGCGTCCTTCCGTCTCTGCGTGCTGTGCTTCTCTGCGGCGAAGAGCGCGGCCCCCAGAATCGTTGCGGCGACGGACCGCTCACCCGTCAAGAGCGTGCTCCTCGCGCAGGTCCGCGGCGTCCACCACGTCGAGTACGACCTGCCATAGCAGGGGCGCGCCGTCCCGGATGGGAGCCATGCGCTTCAGGACCTGTTGCTTCGTGATGTCGTGGCTCTTCCAGGTGCCGCCCTCGTTGTTGTGGTTCATCATCAGCCCCTGGAACCGGTCGAGTGCCACTGCGAATCGTGCATCTGGCGTCTGACACTCCTCGAACTCGTTCCAACACGCGCGGAGTTCTTGCCCCTGGTCCTCGGGCAGTAGGCCGAACAGGCGGCGGGCGGCGTCCCGCTCACGCTCCGCCTGACCCATATTGGCAGCCTCGTCGAAGCAGAAGGCATCTCCCGCGTCGATCTCGACAACGTCGTGAATGAGCACCATCGTCATGACCCGCCTGATGTCGACGTCGTCCGCGGCGTACTCGGCGAGCAGTGGGGCCATCACCGCGAGATGCCACGAGTGTTCGGCGCTGTTCTCTCGTCGCGCGCCACCGATCACGCTGATCATGCGCTCGATCAGCTTCAGCTTGTCCAGTTCGGCGACGAATCCGAGCTGGCGTCTTAGGCGCTCGTCGTGCAGCTAGCTACCCGACTTGGTGGCAGTCCCACCAACGCTGAACTCTCCGCCCGCGGTATCGAACTGGAACTCCAGATTGTCACCGTCGGGCTCGAGCGTCACCGTCACCGCAATGAACTGCCCCTGCGCGTCGGCCTCATAAGCGAGGATGAGCACGTCACCGGACAGGGTGATGTCGGTCACGTCCTGCATGCCGAACTCGGGGGCACCGATGCTGGCAGCGACCTTGCCGTCGGCATCTGTGATCTCGAGGACCAGATCGAACGAACCGAACTCGGTGTTCAGCGGCATCGTCCAATCCCCGATGAACGCCGTGGCCTCGGAGGTGTCGAGATCGGATTGGGCGGAGGCAGCGAGTGGGCACAAGAGGACTCCGAGCATTCCAGCCAGGAGAGCCAAGCGGGGCACGCGGTGCAGCGCGGTCTTCATTCCTCATCCTCCGTTTCTGGAAACCGTAGACAGCCGAGACGGCGGCTGGCACGAAAAGAACGCCTCGCCCGGGCAGGGTCAATCGAGCGCGCGCTAGGAGCCGGACTCCCGCAACTCGACGCGGCGGATCTTGCCCGAAATCGTCTTGGGAAGCTCCCGCACGAAATCGATTTCGCGCGGATACTTGTACGGGGCGGTGACACGCTTGACGTGGTTCTGGATCTCGAGCGCCAACTCATCAGACGCCTGATAGTCCGCGGCCAGGATGATGAACGCCTTCACGATCTGACCACGCTCGGGATCCGGCTTCCCGACCACGGCCGCCTCCGCGACCGCCGGATGCTCGAGTAGGGCAGACTCGACCTCGAAAGGGCCGATACGGTAGGCCGCGGAGATGATCACATCGTCTGCCCGGCCGACGAACCAGATGTAGCCGTCCGGGTCCTGGTAGGCTCGGTCGCCCGTGAAGTACCAACCATGGTGGAACGACTCCGCGTTTCGATCGGGATCGCGCCAGTACTCCCTGAAGAGGCCTACCGGGCGTGGCTCCGTCCGGACCGCCAGATGACCCTCCGTGCCGGTGCTTTGCACGACCCCGGCTTCGTCGACGATCTGGACGTCGAACCCGGGGGCGGGCTTCCCCATCGAGCCCGGCTTCACCGCAAGGCCCGGGTAGTTGGCGACGAGGTTGACCGTTTCGGTCTGGCCGTACCCGTCGTAGATGTCGAGCCCGGTAGCGCGCTTCCACGTATCGATCACTTCCGGGTTCAGGGGCTCCCCCGCCGACGTGCAGTGGCGCAGCGTGGACCAATCGTACTGTTCGAGATCGAGCTGAACGAAGGCCCGGTAGAGCGTAGGGGGTGCACAGAAACTGGACACGCGTTGCTCAGCGATGATCCGGAGCATGCGGTCCACGTCGGGCTTGCCGACGACATTCCACATGACGACCGCGGCTCCCAAGCGCCACTGCCCGAAGAGCTTTCCCCAGGCCGCCTTGGCCCATCCCATATCGGAGACGGTCCAATGCACGTCCTCTGGCCCCAGGTCGTGCCAGAAGCGCGCGGTGATCTCATGGCCGATCCCGTAGCTGGCGTGGGTGTGCAGGACCATCTTGGCATGTCCGGTCGTGCCCGAAGTGAAGTAGATGAGCAGGGGATCGTCCGAGGCCGTTGGATCGACGGCGGCGGGCTCGTCCGAAGCGACGGCCATGCCCGCCTCGAGGCTGTTCCAGCCTGGCATGCTGTCGCCTACCAGCACCTTCACACGGAGCGAGGGGCACGCCCCCGACACCTCGTCGGTGCGCGCAGCCCCGACCGGATCCGTCACGACGACCGACGCCTCGGCAGCTTTGATGCGGTACTCGATGTCGCGAGGCATGAGCAGCGACGTCCCCGGCATCGGGATCGCGCCCAGCTTCAGGCAGCCGAGAACCGTCGAGTACCACGCAGGAACCCGCGGGAGCTGGACGAACACTCGATCGCCCTTGTCGACGCCGAGTCCCTTCAGGTAGTTGGCCGTCCGGTTCGCTTCCCGAGAGATCTCCCCGAATGTGTGGCGCGTGCAGGAACGTCCGTCAGGATGAATCGCGACCAGAGCCAGCTTGTCGGGCTCGCGATGGGCCCATCGATCGACCACGTCGATCGTGAAGTTGAAGCGGTCCGGCACTTCCAGGCGGAAGTCCTGACGAATGCGGTCGTAGTCGTGCATGCGTGGCTCGAGTCGGTGGGACCGCCGATGATTCCGCCCACGGTCCGGGCCACTCGCATTCGGCGACAGACGTCTTGGCTCGGGAGCCTACTACGGGGTCGGTCGCGGGGGGGAGGTGCGGGCAGTCCCTTTCGGGTTCGAGGGTCTTCAGTGGCCCCCCCAGGCTTGTGACCAACCGGCACCTGCCCGCGCGTGCCTGGCAACATGATGACGGGATATCGGTCACCTGGCAATGGCGGACAAGCTCATGGACCCCAATTAGCAAACGGGCCGCCCCGAAAAATCGGGACGGCCCGCAGGCTTACGATCAGCTTCGACCGAGGGTCAGACCGCGACGACGTTCTCCGCCGCTGGGCCCTTGGCTCCCTCAACAACGTCGAACTCGACCCGGGCTCCCTCGGCGAGGGTCTTGAAGCCCTCCGCCTGAATCGCGCTGTGGTGGACGAAGCAGTCCTTGCTCCCGTCCTCCGGCGTGATGAATCCGAAGCCTTTTTGGTCGTTAAACCACTTCACTGTTCCTGTGGTACGCATCTATTGCGCTCCCAAGGTTGTGCAAGTCGGAGCCACGATGATACGTACTTACCGACTGCTTGACGTGCGCGGAGCGTCCGCGCGGTGCGTGGCCAACGTGGCCACAGAAAAGGGCAGCTTCTCTGACAACGAGACCGCTGCCCTCTCCAAAATACTGTTCGCCCCGTATGGGGCTGACGCAGCACCTTCGCTCAACCAGAAGACGCTGTCAACCACCCTTGGCAAATTTGAATGTTGCGTCATCACCCGCGGGATCGACGCGGCTCACCGTGCCGTCGACGATGTTAGCCGCATAGATCCAGGATCCGCCGAGCGCGAGCATGTGGGAAGCCCGACCCAACGTGGAGAGCACACGTATGATCTCCCCGTCGAGCACCCCCACGATCAGAATGTCGCCGGTCCACTCCGACGTGAGCGCGAGCAGCGAGTCCCCCGGCAAGAAGCGCACGCCGTGGATTCGTTCGTAGCCTTCGACGACGAACTCGCCGGTGAGTGAACCCGGCTCTACATCGATCAGTTGGATCAGGTTACCAGGTCCCTGTTCGTCGCCGTAGTTCGTGACGGCGGCCATCGTCCCGTCGTTCGAGGTCGCGACTTCGTGAGGAGCGATTCTGGTGGGTAGCGTGGCGCGTAGCGTCCCGCTAGGCAGGTCGATGAGCCATACGGAGTCGTCGTCCATGTTGGCCACCAGGACGGTGCCGTTGGGGCTCTGGGACTGCCGTGGTCCGATAGCGATCATCAACGTCACGGCCAAGACGAGTACACCGTGTTTCATCCCCCCCACTCCTCCCACCTGAGTCCTCATCATGTCATGTGTCGCTCGAGGGCACCCATGGGTGCTCAGGGCCGCGAAATAGATAACTGGAGAGCACTTGGTTCGCTCCGCGTGCGGCACATTCCGACAGGGGGGGCGATCCTGGAACGGTCCCGATATACTGTGATCTCCGACTACCGTTGCCTACCGGGCCGACGGGGCCGGCGAGCAATTCCTGAATGGGCTTCCGTTCGAATCCAGAGGTGAGTGATGGCGCGAAGGGCATGGCCGACCGCGATTCTGTGTGTCGCGGCCCTCTCGGCTTGTGGCGAAGAGGCGAATGTCGAGCAGGTGGTGACCCCCGACCCGATTTTCCCGATCATGACGGTTCCGCCGGGAGCACAGGCGGTTTCCTTTTTGGGCGACGTCCTCGAGTCGCCGCAGATCGCCGACGCCGCTCTCGAAGTGTACCTCGCCCGGTACGCCGAGGCCGAGGACGCGCTCGCGGCGGCTCCCGAGGATGTCGACTCGTTGATCTGGATGGGCCGACGCACGGCGTATCTGGGCCGCTACCGGGAGGCGATCGACATCTATACGCATGCGCTCACGATGCACCCCGACGAGGCTCGACTGTACCGACACAGAGCCCACCGCTTCATCACGGTCCGAGAACCGGATCACGCCATCGCCGACTTCGAGCGCGCCGCGGAACTGACCAGCGGACTGCCGGACGAGGTAGAGCCGGACGGGTTGCCCAACGCACAGAACATCCCCACCGGCACGCTCCAGTTCAACATCTTCTACCACCTCGGCCTCGCCCACTACCTGAAGGGCGATCTCGCGGCCGCCTTGGACGCGTACCGATCGTGTCTGGGGGTGTCCGTCCACCCCGACTCCGTGGTGGCCACGTCCTACTGGCTCTACATGACTCTGATGCGCCTCGGTCTGGAGGACGAAGCGCGGCAGGTGCTCGCCGATATCGACGAGGACATGGGGATCATCGAGAGCACCGCGTACCTCGATCTGCTTTTGCTCTTCAAGGGGGAGCGCACGCTGGAGCAGCTCGTGGGCCCGGACGGCAGTGAGGTGACGTTGCAGAGCACGACGATGGCCTATGGCCTCGGCGTATACCACATGCTCAACGGACGCGACGCCGAGGCGTATGCTACGTTCGAGCGGATTCGCACCGGAGTAAACCAGTGGGCGGCCTTCGGCTTCGTGGCCGCGGAAGCCGAGCTGGCCCGACGTTGACGCACTGACACCCGAGAAACCTGAAGTGAGGAATAATAGATGATGAGCAATGTGGTAGCGGCCTTCGTCACTGTACTGGCCTTCCAGGCCGCACCCGCGCAGGTCGAGATCACCGCTGCGGTGTCCGAGGTCGAGGTACAGGGGAGCGTTCAGCTCACCGCGAGGGCGATCGACGGCTCAGGCCGTGTGATGACGGACGTTCCCGTACGCTGGATCTCCTCCACGCCTGAAATCGCGGTCGTAGACCAGACCGGTCGGATGGTGGCGATGAACCCGGGTGTGGCGCGCATCACGGCCGTCGTCGGCGGGCAGCCGACCTCCACCCTGATCAGCATCCATGAACTGCCGGCCGCGACCGTCGACGCCGCCCTGGGCGATGCGTCGCCGTTTGCCGGTCAAGCCATTCCCATCTGGGCTACCGCGCTGAACAAGCTCGGCGAGACGGTGGCGAATCCGGTGTTCAACTATTCGAGCGACGATGCTGCGGTTGCCGACGTCGACGCTGCGGGATTGGTCTTCGCCCGGTCAGAGGGCTTCGCCTATCTCACGATTCGCAGCGGCGAGGCCTCGACTCGGCTCGAGGTGCGCGTGCGCCCCGATCCGGGCATCACCTACTCGCTCACGCCTCGGGATGCCCAGGTCAGAACCGGAGACGTCGTTCGCTTGCAGGCCGCCGCGCGCTCCCCCCAAGGCGAGGTGCGCGCGTTCCCTGAATGGTCCGTGAGCGGAACAGGCGCGCAGGTCGAGGACGACAACGGGGAGGGCGTCTTCGTGGCTGAAGAGCCGGGCACATACCGCGTCTCCGCCCGGCTTGGCGAGAGCGCCGTGGTGAGCGCGATCATCCAGGTGGAGGCGCGCGGGGCCGAAGCGGAGTTGGTGCTGATCGGTCGCGGTGCCATTTCCGAACACCACTCTGGCGATGTGTGGGTTTTCGAGGGCGTGGACGGGCGAGACTACGCCTACATCGGCACCTTCCAATACGATTGGATGAAGGTCTGGGATGTGACCGACTCGTCGAATCCGATTCTGACGGACTCGGTGCAGATGGACGCGCGACGCATCAATGACGTGAAGATCCACCCGAACGCTCGTCTGGGAATCGTGACGCGTGAGGGCGCCTCGAGCCGCCGTAACGGCATGGTCTTTCTCGACCTGACGACGCCCGCGCACCCCACCATCCTCTCCGAGTATACCGAGACTCTGACCGGCGGCGTTCACAACGTTTGGATCGATGGCGAGAACGAGCTCGTATACGCGGTGCACAACGGCACCCGGGCCGTGCACGTGATCGACATCGCGAACCCGGAGAGCCCGAGCGAGGTGGGACGTTGGGCGTTCGACAATGAGCAGCGCTCCCTGCACGACGTGATCGTGCAGGATGGCTACGCATACGTCTCGTACTGGGACGACGGCGCGATCATTCTGGACGTTGGAGCCGGCACCCACGGTGGAACGCCTCGGCAGCCGACCTTCGTGAGCCAGTTCAAGTACCCGATCGGCAATACGCACGTCGCGTGGCGCCACGGTAAGTACCTCTTCGTGGGTGATGAGATCTTCCCGCCGGGTTGGGACCCAGACGGCCGCATCGACACGCGCGGCTACCTGCATGTACTCGACATGAGCGACATCGAAAATCCCGTCGAGGTGGCGCGATACGAGGTGCCGGAAGCGGGGGTCCACAATGTGTGGGCCGAGGGAGATCGGCTCTATGTCGGATACTACCAGGCCGGGATTCGAGTCCTGGACATTTCTGGGGAGCTGCGCGGCGACCTGTACAAGCAGGGGCGCGAGATTGCGACGATCCTGACGGTCGATGAGGGCACGACGACCCCGAACTGGCCGATGGCATGGGGCGCGCAGATCCACAAAGGCAAGATCTACTCCTCAGACATCAACTCGGGCCTCTGGATCACGGAGCTCAAGGAGCGCCCGCGGGTCATTTCGTAGCCGATGCTCGACTTTGCACAGGCGACGGCTGCCGTACGGAGAATCGCGCGCCGGACTCCGCTGCTCGACGCGCCGCGGTTGTCCGAACGCTTGGGTGTTCCCGTCCTGGTGAAGGCGGAATGCCTCCAGGTGACCGGCTCGTTCAAGGTGCGGGGCGCGGCGACACGGCTGACCGCGTTGAGCGAGGATGAACGGCAGCGCGGGGTCGTGGCGTGCTCGAGCGGCAACCACGGCAGGGCGGTCGCCTACGTGGCGGAACGTTTGGGAATCGCGGCGACGGTCTGCGTGCCCGCGTGGGTCGACCCTGTGAAGCTGGAGGGCATCAGGGCGCGCGGCGCCGAGGCTCTGCTGGTGGGGGACACGTTCGACGAAGCCGAGGCCCACGCGCTGGCGCTGGCGCGGACGTCGCGGCGGCCCTACGTGTCGGCGTACGACGATCCATGGGTGATCGCGGGGCAGGGTACCCTGGCCTTCGAGATCCTCGACGACCTGCGCGACACCCCCGGAACGGTTCTCGCTCCGCTTTCGGGCGGCGGGCTGATCGGCGGCATGGCGGCCGCACTCCAGGAGAGGATGGGAACCGATGCGCCCCGCATGGTCGCGGTGTCAGCGGCGAACGCAGCCGTCATGCTCGCGAGTGTGCGCGCGGGCAGACCCATCGACCTGCCCGAGCAGGAGACGGTCGCGAGTGCGCTTGCAGGTGGAATCGGGCTCGACAACCGGTATTCGTTCGAGCTCGTTCGTGATCGCATCCACGAGCATGTGACCGTCACCGAGTCACAGATCCAGGACGCGATGGCGTACGCCGCCTCGTCCCTGCGACTCGTCGTCGAGGGCGGTGGGGCCGTCGCGCTCGCCGCGCTGCTCTCTGACGTTTGGCGGCCCCCCGTCGAGGCGGGCCCCGTAGTGATCGTCCTGAGCGGAGGGAACGTCGCAGCGGCGACGCTCGCCTCCGTGCTCAGACGCTAGCGGATTCTCGTAACCACGATCTTCGAGGGTTGGCCCACTTCGAACTCTAGCTGCAGACTGTTCGTGCCCGCCGAGACGAAGTCGTGCTGCCGGATGCCTGCAAGCCCCATCTCGCCCGAGTAGCTGCCCGTCACGAATTCGGCGCTCTCGTTTTCCGCTGCGGTGGTCGTGACCGGCCAGGGATAGCGGCCCGGAGGGGTCAGAACCTCCGGTGCGGTGAAGATGTTCGTCGCTGATACCAAGTCGTACGTCGTGAACGTGCGTGCTGGGTCGGGTCCAGCGGTCGCGTGCAGGCTCATCGCGGTGATCATCTCCAGAAAGAGATCGTCGTAGCTCGTGCCGGTCACGGCGGCGAGGCCCGCGGTCCCCGCTGCCGTGGCCGGCGCGTTGAGCGCGGTGATGAGCGCTCCGGCGTCGCCGGGCCCGGCACCATACGCGTCGGCGATGAAGCGGTGGAAGTGCCAGCTCGCATGATAGAACGAATGGTATTGGTGCGACCCCGTCGGGTTCGAGGTCAGGCTGTTCGGGTGCGTAGACAGTTGGATGATGATGCCGGTCATGCGGTCGATCACCCCCCACATTTCCATCGTCTGGGCCCCGGAGTTGTTCTGGACGGAGGTTAGGATGTCGACTGCGTCGGCCCGCTCCGTGATCGCAGGTCCACCCGTAGCCGCCCATGCGATACGGGAAGCCATCTCCTCGGCCAGGTCTGCCGTACCCTCTTCAATCCAGCTGGGATGGTTGCCGTGCCCGCCCTGCAGGCGGTTGTAGAGCGACGAGATGTGCTTGGCTTCGTGCGCGAGGGTCCCGAGCGGGGCCCAGTTCGCATTGTCGTCGGCCATCTCGTTGAAGAATGAGGCCAGGAAGTACGCGATTTCGGCCCGATTCCCTCCCGGGCACGAGGACGCGTCCTGGAGGTCGCCCTGCCACGCGGCGGCAACCCCTTCGCCTGGAATCGACGCCGAGCTCGTAACCAGGAGGCGTCCGTTCCCGTCGATGTCCGACAGCCCTCCGAAGTTGTCGTTGATCATGTCCCGGATGTAGGACGAGTAGTAGTTCACCATGATGTTGGCCGACGCGACGCTGAACGGCGTCGCCGACGCGGAGGCCTCGTCCTGGTAGATCGCAATATCGTCGTTGAAGGTGATGAGCCCGTGCGTCGTCGTGCTCCCCGAGCACGTCAACGCATTGTTGATCTGCATGGTCGCGGGCGGATCCGCGAGAAGTGCGGGAGACAGCAGGGGCCGATTCGGGAGCAGGGTCTCCTTGGAGAATCCCATGTCGCGCTCCCGCTGGCGCAGGATATCGTGGGCCAGTCTGGTCCGCTGGCGCCTCGCGAAGTTCTCGACGAAGACGGTGCCGTCGATCTTGGGTAAAGCATGCGCCTCGGTCGCCTGCGGATTGGAGAGCGCCGCCACGGCGTTCGCGGACGAGCTCATTGCGGTGGCAGTCACCGTCGCTGTGGTCACGTTCGTCTCGGTGGTCGCCTGAGAGGGGCGGATCACCGCCACGCGGTATCGGTTACCCGCTGACCCCGCCGGAAGCAGGATGCACTGGTTCGCCTCGTACGTCGTGCGTTCCCCCGCTTCGAGCGAGACTTCCTGGCGGTTGGAGCACTCGACCGGGGTCACCGAGAGAACCTGAGAGCCCGCTACGCCACTAATGGTGGCCGTGATCGCCGCGGTGCCCGACGCGACACCCGTGGCGAGGCCGGCGCTGGTCACGCTCGCCACGGAGGAATTGCTGCTCGACCAGCTCACCGTGGCGCCCGTCACGTTGCCGCCGTTCGTATCCGTGGCGCTCGCGGAGAACTGCTGTGTCGCGCCCACCAGAATGGATGCGCTCG
>JAYZBT010000225.1:0-6682 GCA_036338615.1 Gemmatimonadota bacterium | reverse complement strand
AGAACGGCATTGTCACCGACGATGCCGATCGCACGCTGCAGGTTGGCAACCGCGCGGTCCAACGCCTCCTACGAGAACATCGCTCTAGTATCTTCTGGGTACGCCCGGCGAACTCCCTATCGACCCCGTCAGGAAAGCTCGAGAGATCGTGACCGACGCGCCAGAAGGCTTTCCCATGCGGCTGCCCGAGGAGGCTCTGGTCGGCCTCGACGGGCTGGATCCGGATGAAGAGGCCCCAGACGCGAAGGAGCGCAGCAAACCACCGCCCACGCCGCTCTCGCTCTCGAGTAAAAGCTCGGCCCGCATGAGGGCGGAAATCGAGCGGGCAGGCGGGAGAGAAGTGTGCTTCCTCGCGCGCGTCGACGAGCAGCGCGTCGTGCGCGAGCCGCGGGCCGTCGCGCGTGGCAACTTCGCCGCTGTGCTGGTGGCCGCACGGGATGCCGAAGAGGGCGGTGTGATGCTGCACAACCACCCATCGGGCTCACTGGAGCCGTCCGATGCGGATATGGGAGTGGCGGCGAGGCTGTACGAGCAGGGGCTGGGTACCGCGATCGTCGACAACTCGGCGGAGCGGCTCTACGTCGTGGTCGAACCACCGCTTCCTCGCATTCGCGTACCGCTGAAGGCGGAAGAGTTGGAGGCCGTGCTCGGCCCCAGTGGGGGGCTCGCCGAGCGTTTCGACGGATACGAGGACCGCCCAGGGCAACGCGATATGCTTCGCACGGTCGTGGAGCGCTTCAACGAGGGCGGGGTCGCGATCGTCGAGGCGGGCACGGGTACCGGGAAGTCCCTGGCCTATCTGCTGCCGGCCGCGCGTTGGGCGCAGGAAAACGGAGAGCGCACCGTGCTCTCCACGAATACGATCAACCTGCAGGAACAGCTCGCGGGCAAGGATCTTCCGCTCGTGCAGTCGTTGACCGGTGACGTGAATTGGGCCCTGGTGAAGGGGCGCGGAAACTACGTGTCGATCCGTCGGGCGTTGCTCGCCGCCGAAGGGCAGTCCTCTCTCTTCGACGACGACCGGTCGGGTGAGATGCGGTCTCTTCTCGAATGGATGGGCACGACCAAGGATGGCTCCCTCTCGGACCTTCCTTTCACGCCCGAGCCCGAGACCTGGGAGGAGGTCAGGAGTGATCCCGACATCTGCCTGCGCAGCCGGTGCCCGCACTTCCAGCAGTGCTTCTTTCAGCAGTCGCGGCGCAGGGCCGCATCCGCCGAGCTGCTGGTGGTGAATCACCATCTGCTCTTCACGGACCTCGCTGTACGACGGGCGACCCTGAACTTCACCCAGTCCGCGGTCTTGCCGGCCTACAACCGCGTCATCCTGGACGAAGCGCACAACATCGAGGACGCGGCGACGTCCCATCTGGGTGTCGAGGTCACGCGCCGCAGCATCTACCGTCTCTTTTCGAGACTCGACCGGCGGGGGAAGGGCATTCTGATGGCGGTCCACGAGGCCTTGTCCTCCTCCGCGCACGGCCGGGAGCTGAGAGAAAGAGTGGAGAACCACGTGCGCCCCATCATGTCGAGAGCGCGGGCGGAGGCCGAGGGGTTCATCGAAGCCATCGAGGCCTTCATCCCCCCCGGTGGAGCCAGCGTTCGCCTGGGGCCGTCGGGAATCGGAGAGCCCGCGGAACGGGACGACATGCGGGAGCGACTCGCCGCTACCGTGAGTTCGCTGGGCGCGCTACAACGGGAACTCGCGGAACTGCGAGCTCGTATCGAGCTGGACGAGCAGCTCTCGGAAGCGCTGGAGGGGCGTGTGCTGGACCTCAGGTCCGTCGAGCGACGCTTGGCTGCGGCGACGCACGGGCTCCGCCTCGTGCTCGCCCCCGGAGAGGATACGCACACCTACGTCCGCTGGTTGGAGACCCGCGGACGGGGAAAACGGGCGAACGTCGTGATGGCGGCCGCCCCGATCGATCTCGGAGAGCTCCTGCTGGACGCGCTCTTCACGAGGGCTGAGACCATCGTGCTGACCTCCGCAACGCTCGCAACACGCAAGAGCTTCGACTTCTTGCGCGCTCGTTTGGGGCTCGATCGAGAGCACCTCCTTCAGGTCGAGGAACCACCTGAGGTGACAGAGCATATCGTAATGTCGCCCTTTGATTTCGCATCCCAGACGATACTCTGCGTCCCGACCGATCTTCCCGGCGCAGAGGGTGGCCTGGAGGCGTTCCAGGGAGCCACCGCAGATGTGACGCGTGAGCTGGCGACCATGAGCGATGGCGGGCTCTTCGTGCTCTTCACCTCGCACGCCGCGCTGCGTCAGGTCGCGGCGTTGCTCCGGGTGCACGATGCGACCGACCCATGGCCCCTCTTCGTACAGGGCGAAGACGTTCGCCACCGGCTCCTGCGCCGCTTCGTGGACCACGGCCGTGGCATCCTGTTGGGCACGACCTCGTTCTGGGAGGGCGTCGACGTTCCTGGCGATCCCCTGCGCGGGCTGATCATCCAGAAGTTGCCCTTTCGGGTGCCCACGGAGCCGATCACGGCTGCGCGCATGGAGGCGGTCGAGCGGGCGGGGGGAGACGCCTTCCACCAGTACATGCTTCCGCACGCCGCGCTGCGGCTGAAGCAGGGGTTCGGGCGGCTCATCAGGTCGCGGGCCGACCGTGGAGCAGTGCTCATTCTGGACGATCGCATCGTGGCGAAGCGGTACGGGCGGTACCTACGAGACTCGCTGCCCGATGCGCCCTTCATCAAGGGCGCGTGGACCGATGTGCGCAGACGACTCCAGGCGTTCTACGAGGGTGGCTGAGACGTGCGCCCCCGTCTAGATTTGTGCGGCGCAGGCCCCTGGCCGGCATGAACTCAATCAACGACGGGCATTCATGAGACGGATCTTCGGAATGGGCGTGGGCGTCGCCTGGCTCTTCATGGCCTTCCGCACGGGAAGCGCTGGCTGGGCCGATCGCCATCCGGACCTCGGCTTCTCGTATTGGGTGATCGCGGGTCTTCTGTCCATCGCGGGCTTGGGCGCGCTCATCGGGACCTGGATGCTCACCCAGCCGTCCGACGCCTGAGCCTCTAGGGTTCGGGGGGGACTCTGCGGGCCTCGCGACCCAGCAGCTTCGGGCGGCCTTTGCAGTTCCCATCGTTGTTGCCAGGGCCGTTGTCAGTTCGCACTCGAGCGATTCTCGAAGGAGACCGGGATGTCCCTGCCTTTTCCGTCCAAGGTCGTTTGCGTCGGCAAGAATTATGCGGCGCACGCAGCGGAGCTCGGCGGTGACGTTCCGAGTGAACCGCTCATCTTCCTGAAGCCACCCTCCGCGATCATCCGTGCGGGGGACGACATCATCAAGCCGACTTGGGCGGGGCGAGTCGACTTCGAAGGAGAGATCGGCGTCGTGATCGGTGCGCGCGCTCGTAACGTCACGGCGGATGCCGCCTGGCAGCACGTCGCAGGGCTCGCGCCGATAAACGATGTTACCGCGCGGGACCTCCAGACCGCGGACGGGCAGTGGAGCCGGGCCAAGGGATTCGACACGTTTTGTCCCATCGGCTCGGTCACGGCGCTCGAAGAGGTGGACGTGGACGGTCTTCGCGTGACGACCCGCGTCAACGGTGAGGTTCGTCAGGACGCCCCGATTCAGGAGATGGTCTTCTCGATCCCGGTGCTCATCGAGCACATCACCCGCTTTATGACGCTCGAACCTGGAGACCTCATCGCAACAGGCACTCCGAGCGGAATCGGTCCGCTCTCGGACGGAGATGAAGTCGTGATCGAGGTCGCGGGTGTGGGCAGCGTGGCGAATCGAGTCCGGGAGCAGCCCGCGTGACGCGACACAGCGCCCGTTTCGAGGCCCTGCCAGAGTTTCCGCTCGCCGAGATGAAGGCAGCCAGGAGGAAACTGGAAGCCGAGGGCGTCGATGTGATCGACCTCGGCGCCGGAGACGCGCGCCTGGATCCGCCTCCGGCCGTCGTAGAACGCTTACGCGAGGTCGCGGGAGACAATGCCCACTCCCGGTACCCGTTCCAGATGGGCCTGCCAGCGTTCCGGGAAGAGGTCGCCCGTTGGATGCAGGTCAGATTCGGAGTGTCGGTGGACCCGTGGACCGAGGTCTTGCCACTCATCGGCTCCAAAAACGGGCTCGCGCACATTCCGTTCGCATATATGAACCCCGGGGACGCGGCGGTCATTCCGGACCCCGGGTACCTCGCGTACCTGGGCGGCGTGACGCTGGCCGGGGGTGAGCCCCATCTCGTACCCCTTCGCCCCGAGAACGACTTCCTCATACCGCTGGACGAGGTTCCCGAGTCGGTGGCGAAGCGGACGAAGCTGCTCTACCTCAACTATCCGAACAACCCCACCGCGGCGATCGCCCCGGACGACTACTACGAGCACGCCCTTCAGTTCTGCGTCGAGCGTCGAGCAGTGCTCCTCCAGGACAATGCCTATTCCGAGATCGCGTTCGATGGCTATCGACCGCGTAGCATTCTCGAGTTCGACGGCGCACGCGAGGTGGCGGTCGAGTTTCACTCGTTGTCCAAGACGTATAACATGACGGGGTGGCGACTCGGCTGGGTGGCGGGCAACCGAGACGTGATCGCGGCGCTTTCGAAGGTGAAGTCGTTCATGGATACGGGGCAGTACCTGGGGATTCAGGCGGCCGGGGTCGCCGCGCTCGAGAGTTGGCAGGAGTGGGTGCCGGGCAACGTCGCCACGTTTCGGGGGGTTCGGGACGCGGGGGTCCGGGGTCTGCGGGAAGCCGGCTTCGACGCCACCGAGCCCAAGGCAACCATGTACCTCTGGGTTCCGGTCCCAGGAAGCGAGACGTCCCACGGCTTCGCGTCGCGGGCGCTCCAACAGGAGGGGGTCATCGTCATGCCCGGGGCGGCCCTCGGCGCGGGTGGGGAAGGGTTCTTCCGAGTCGCGCTCACGGTGTCCGAAGAACGCATGCTGGAGGCGACAGAGAGGCTCGGTCGGCTGCTCGACTGAACGAAACGACCGCTCGTGTGATCCCCTCACTGGGCGATGCGTCAAGGTACTAGGGGATGATTCGGGCCCCGCCCGGTAGGAACGGCGGACCCTGCAGCAGTTTAGGAAAGCGAATGCAGACAGAGGGACGCGATACCAACCCTCCCGCTCGGGGAGGCAGCCAGTCGGGACTCCGGTCGCGTCCGCGTTCGGGCATGGCTTCACGCCGTGTCGTGTGGTCGGCGTTCGGTATCTCGGCGGTCGTCCACGTGTTGGCCATCGCTCTGTATCCCACCATCGGCACCATCGAGCCCGAGAACGCGCGCCTCCCATTTCCGGACTTCTCGACCACGCCAGAGGGCCTGCAGGTACTGCGGCTCATCGAACTGGCGCAGGCCTCGGACCCCGATCGGCCAGAAGATCCCGACGAGATCGAAGAGATCGAATCACCCGACGTCGAGACCATCTCCCCCGCGTTCGACGCCGAGACCGGAGTCTATCTCGAGCCACCTCCGCCTTCGGGCGCCGAGTTGCTCCGGCCCCGGCTCACCGACGAGCGCCTGTGGAGGCCGATCGATCCCTCGCTGACCGATTTGACCTTGCAGCAGCGCGAAGAGCTGGCCCTGCGCGCCGGCATCGCAGACTGGTACGACTCCCTTTCCGCAGCCCAAGCGGCGGAGTCGCGGCTCACCGATTGGACCTATACCGACGACGACGGGAAGCGTTGGGGCGTGGCCGACGGCAAGATCTACCTGGGTGATGTGGTTCTCCCGGGGACCCACCTGTTCGGAGTCCCCGTCGGCAAGCGCGACGAGGTTGCACGACGCACCTGGCAGTGGGACGAGATCACGCGCCAGGCCGCACGCTATGATGTGGAATCCGCCTGGAGGGACCGCCAAGCGGCCATTCGCGAGCGACGCGATCGGGAGAGGGCCGCCCTGCCCGATACGACGCGCTCCCGCCGATAGTGGCGCCCCTGCGTAAACATATGACTCTGGTGGTCGGGGTCGCCGCACTGGTACTTCAAAAATTCGGTGTTTTTCTTGGACGACCGATTCCCCGAGGCCACCTCAGGCGATGACGGGCACGCATTCCGGTAGGGCGTTCTACGCGGGTCTTCTCGAAGCCCTGACTGAGATCATGGGCTCGGCCAAGGGCTATTTGCGTGACCACGGTGCGATGGTGGCGATGCTCTCGACGCAGGTCGGGACCGAGATGGGTCTGTCCAAGGCCGAGTGCTCGCAACTGTTTTTTGCTTCGGTCCTCTCCGACATGGGCATGATCGGATTGGCGGAGGACTCGTGGGAGAACCCCGTTCATGAGCTCCCCCCCGAGGTGCGCGAGCGAGTGGAGAAGCACCCAGAACGTTCCGAGCAGCGCCTCCGGCACATTCCACACCTCGAAGAGTTGGTGCCTCTGGTGCGCCACCACCACGAGTGGTGGGACGGGTCGGGATACCCCGATGGCCTGCAGGGCGACGCGATCCCACTCGGCGCCCAGATCCTCCGGACCTGCGATACGGTCGTGGCGCTCGGGCAGCAGCGTCCGCAACGTTCGCCCCTGACGCGCTCGCAGATCATCGAGGTCCTGGAGCGAGGCGTGGGGCGGGAGTTCGGACCCGGCGTCGCTGGGACCGTCCTCCGGCTGCAACGCGCGGGGGACATTCCTGGCTTCGAGCACTCGGCGTTCCGACACAAGATTCTGAAGGCAGCCGAGCACGTGCTGCCGAACGAGGTGTCGCCTCTCTCCGGCGATCAGCTG
>JAYZBT010000224.1:0-21307 GCA_036338615.1 Gemmatimonadota bacterium | reverse complement strand
TCAGGTCGTCTGATCCACCGGTCGCACGAGCACTTCGCTCACCGACACATGCGCGGGGGCGCTCAGCGCGAAGAGCACGCTCTCGGCGACGTCCTCGGGCTGTAGCGTACGCTTGCCCTCCCACGCGTGCTCCAACCACTCGCGAAACGGCCGATTGGCGTCCGAGTCGAAAAGCTCCGTGGAGACGATGCCGGGTTGGATGTCCGTGATCCGGATTCCGTACTTCGCGCCGAGCTCCAGGTGCAGGCCCCACGACAGCCCACGAACCGCAAACTTGGTCGCGGAGTAGACCGAGCCCCCCGGGAAGGGTCTGCGCCCGGCAACCGAACCGATGTTGACGATGTGCCCCGACCGCTGCTCGGTCATCGTGGGCAGGACCGCCGCGATGCCGTTCAAGACACCGTGTATGTTGACGTCGACCATGAGCTTCCAGTCGTCGACGCGGCCCTCCGCGAACGGTGACATAGGCATCACGCCGGCGTTGTTCACTAGGATGTCGATTCCCCCGAACCGCGCGAGCGTAGCGGCGGCCAGCGCCCTGGTGTCCTCCACGCTCGCAACGTCGGTGCGCACCGCTAGCGCCTCGAAGCCGGAGTCCTCGAGCGCCGTTGCGATGGCTTCGATTCGGTCCTGGCGTCGGGCCGCGAGCACGACGTTGGCGCCCGCCCGGGCGAGTGTCTCCGCGATTGCGGCGCCGATGCCGGCGGACGCCCCGGTGACGATGGCGACGCGACCCTGCAGCGGCACGCCCGACCCTCCGGGTTCGTCTGCGGGGTCGGACACGGTCAACTCGCGATCGCGGTGCCGGCCTGAGCGAGCACGACCAACAGGGCGCGCTTGATGCCTAGAGGGCCGTCTCTGTTGATGTACCACTCTCCCGGCGAGTGCACCGCGCTGGCCGCGCCGCCGCCGCCGATGGTGATCCCGGGGACTCCGAGTGAGATCGGGATGTTCGCATCGGTCGAGCTACGCTCGAGTCTCGGCTCGATGCCGAGATGCTGGCTCGCGGCGATGGCTCGCTGCACGAACGGGTCGGACTCCGAGATCTCACCTGAGGGTCGGTCACCTATCAATTCGAGGTCGAGCGTGAGCTCTTCTCCTTCCCGCCGCTGAGTGTTGGCTTCATCGACCGCACGGCCCATCGCCCGTTGGAAGACCTCGTCGATCTTGGTCAGGCTCTCGGGGCTTTCCGATCTCATGTCGATCTCCATCCACGCCTCGAACGGGATGGAGTTCACCGAGGTGCCGCCGCCGAGACGCCCGACGTTGTAGCTGGTGCGGGGACCGGACCTCGTGATCGCGTCTGCGGCCAGATCGAAGTAGTCGATCGCGCGTCCGATCGCGTGCGCCGGGTTCGGCAGCCCGAAGGCGCCCCATGAGTGTCCGCCTTGTCCGCGGATCGTGACCCGATAGCGGTGCGAACCCAGACCCTTGTGCACGATGCTCTCATTGCCGGCGCCGTCGATGGAGACGAACGAATCGATGCGCGGCCCACCGTCGCGGAACAGATACTTCATGCCGCGCAGATCGCCGACACCTTCTTCCCCTACGGTACCGATGAAGAGCAGGTTGGAGGTCGTCCGTATGTCCGCTTCATTGAGCACGCGCAGCAGCGCGAGTACCGCGACGAGGCCGCGCGTGTCGTCCGCGATGCCTGGAGCGAACAGTGTGTCGCCCCGTTGGCGCACCGTGACGTCGGTGCCCTCGGGGAAGACCGTGTCGAGATGTCCGGCGATCGCCACCACCTCGTCGGAGCCGGTGCCCCGCCGCAATGCGATCACGTTGCCTTCCACGTCCGTCCACACGGAGTCGACGCCCAACTCGAGCAGCATCTCCATGAAGCGGGCGCCGCGCGCCTCTTCCATGAAGGGCGGCGCAGGGATCTCCGTGAGCTGGAGCAGGTCCGCCATGACCCGAGCATCGCGCTCGTCCACGAGCTGCATTGCACGGACTACGGCTGGATTCGCGGCCAGCGCCGCCATCTGCTCCTGGTAGTCCACTTCTTGGGCTTCGAGCGCGCTGGGCACGCACAGAAGGGCTCCGCAGAGCAAGAAGAGGGATTTTCGTCCGAATGCGATCATCGGGCGCCATGCTCCATCAACGGTCGTTGTCCTCAACCAGTGTGGCCATTAAAACGGCCCCGGGGAAGATAGCGACCGAACGTTGGTCGGGCTTCGCTCCACCCGGGTGCGAAGGGAACTTGCAGGAATCGGGCCACACACGGAACCGAAGCCGCTTGATTTGCGTACTGCTTTCACTGAAGGTTCGGCCCACTTCGCCAGCGACCGACCGTCGTTTCGACGGGCTCGTACACGCCGGAGGACCATCAGCGGTGAACCACCAATCCTCCGGGGCTCTCCCGCCCCAAAACGCAATCGCCCAGTGGTTCGCTGGCGTAGGCCGCGTCACCCACGCCACGCTCGAACACGCGGGCGGGTTGGGCATACTCTTCGCCCAGATCGTGGTTGCGACCGTGCGCCTGAAGGTTTCCTTCCGTTCGGTCCTGAACCAGATGTACATCATGGGGATTCAGTCTCTCCCCATCGTGCTCGTCACGGGGTCGTTGGCAGGAATCGTTACGAGTCAGCAGGGCGGCTATCAAATGACCAGCGCCGTGCCGAGTTACGTCCTGGGCAGCCTGGTCGTGGAAACCATCGTGCTCGAGATGGGCCCGGTGCTCACCGCGCTCGTGCTCGTGGGCCGCATCGGCGCCCGTATCACAGCCGAGCTCGGCACGATGGTTGTTTCCGAGCAGATCGACGCGTTCAAGTCCTTGGGCCGCGACCCGGTGGCGATTTTGGCCGCGCCGCGGGTCTTGGCCGGCGTCATGGTTTTGCCCTTACTGGTCGGCATCGCCAACCTCATCGGGATCATGGCGGGCGTGCAGGCGGCCAACCTGACCTCCGGCCTCGGGCAGGAATCGTTCTTCTTTGGAGCGCAGCTCTTCTGGCATAGCTTCGACCTCGGGTATTCGGCGACCAAGGCGATCGTCTTTGGTCTTGCGATCCCGCTCATCTCGGTCCACATGGGGCTCAAGACCAAGGGTGGCGCGGAAGGTGTCGGGCTGACGACGACCCAGGCCGTCATGTTCATGACGCTGACGATCCTGATTCTCGACGCGATGTTCCCGCCGCTCCTGCTGAACTGACGAAGGGCGCGCCGTGATCGAGTATCGCAATATCCACAAGTCCTTCGACCTGCCGGTGCTCACGGGGGTCGACATGCGGGTGGAGTCGGGCGAGATGTTCGCGCTCTTCGGGCCTTCCGGCACCGGGAAGAGTGTCCTGCTCAAGACGACCATCGGCCTGACGATTCCAGACATGGGTGACGTCGAGGTCGACGGGACCTCGGTGTTTCGCGGTGGCAAGCGGGCCTTGGAGGCCGTACGCCAAAAGGTCGGCTACGTCTTTCAGCACTCCGCCCTGTTCGATTCGCTCAATGTCTTCGACAATGTCGTCATGGGTGTGCCTGAAGACGAGTTGGCGCGCATGCCCCGCATGGAGACCGCGGCGAAGGTCTGGGAGGCTCTGGAGCTCGTGAACCTGGAGCCGCGCGAGATTCTCTCCAAGATCCCCTCGGAGCTGTCGGGCGGCATGAAGAAGCGCGTCGGCATCGCGCGGGCGATCGTCGGTCGGCCAGAGGTCCTGCTCTGGGACGAGCCCACCACCGGGCTCGACCCGATCAATACGGCGGCGGTCGAGCGCCTCATTCAGCAGTTGTCGAAACAGCTGCAGGTAACCTCCCTGCTCGTCACGCACGACGTCGAGGGTGGGCTGCTGATTTGTGACCGTGTCGCCATGCTCGATAGCGGCACGCTTCGTTTCTGTGGAACCCCGGACGAGTTCCGGGCGTGCCCGGACCCGGTGGTCCAGGCGTTCGTTGACCGCGCGGCCGCGGAGGCCGCGCTCGACATGGTATCGGATGTGCTATGACTGAATCGACTCAAGGCTCAAGACGGCAAGCGCCGTCTCCCGAAGATATGGCGCAACACCTGCCTTTGGGCACGAGAGGACGCGAGGCACGCGTGGGGGTCTTCGTGATCTTCGGCCTGCTGTCCTTCGCTACGGTTCTGTTCATGCTTACAGACCCGGCGATGTTCCGGTTGCGTCACGAACTCTATACCGTGGTCGATGACGCCGGGGGCGTTCGGGTCGGTGATCCCATCCAGATGCGCGGCGTCAACATCGGGCGTGTTGCGGGTTTCCAGATGCGCGATGACGACCTCGTCAGCATGAAGCTCGAGATCGAGAGGGGATCGCAGGTCCCACTGGGCTCGACCATGCGGCTCGGCGTGTCGGGCATGTTCGGTGGAAGAACCGTCGAGGTGGTTCCCACCCGCGAGACGGTTTTCCACGTGGGTGGCGATACGATTCCTGGAGAAGGCGGACGGGCAGGGGGCATTCTCGGGTCAATGGACGATCTGAGCGAACAGGGCGGAAGAGTCCTGACGCAGGTGGAGTCGTTTCTCAACAACGAAACGATCGCTTCGGTGCAGGGGGGGGCTCGCGAATTCGAGGCGCTGCTCGTCCAGCTGTCCGACTTCTTCGAGGAACAGCGCACGGGGATGAGTTCGCTCATCGAGACACTTCAAGCGTCCGCTGAAGGGGTCCAGAGCGCGACCGAGGCTGGGCCGGAGCTGGCGAGCGCGATCGCTCGAGCCGACTCCGCCATGCTGGCCCTCAACGAGTTGACCGCCCAGTTGGACGGCTCGCTCGTCACCGTGCGGTCGATCCTCGAAAAGATCGACAATGGTGAGGGCACGTTCGGGAGGTTGGTGAACGACGACCAGGCCTATGTGGCGTGGCTCGATCTGAACGAGCGAATGTCCAGCTTGCTCGAGGATCTGAAGGAGAATCCGAAGAAGTACATCAACTTCTCGCTGTTTTAGGGTTGTTGGGCGGAAGGGCTGCGCGGGGCGGCATACGGTCGCCGGGCGGTGGGATGGCCTCGGTCGCTACTGGGAGAACGACTGAGTTCGACCTTGGGTACAAGCCGGTCACGACGTCCCATGGTGATGTCGTACCGCACTGAGGGGCACGTCAGGACCCCAACGGGGGGCCACCCGTCCCGCCCCAAAGCACCAAAAAGCAAAGAGGGCCCCGAGCGATTGCTCGGAGCCCTCGAAGCGCCACAAAAGCCCCCGCGTTAGAGCTTACCAGCCTGGAGCGAGGTTGAACCCCCAATGCCAGCCCTTGTCCGGCCTCTGCCAAGGATACGCATAGTACGCCTCGAGAATCATGAACCCGAGCACGTTGAACCGAGCCGACACACCCGTCGAGAACACCGGCACGCGCGCGCTGGAAGAGCGACTCCACTCGAGCGTAGGCGGATTGTCCGGGTCCCAAGCCAACCCACCGTCCGCGAAGAGCACCAGCTCGGTCGGAAGGAAAGGGAAGTTGATGAGTCCGTACTGCTCGACGCCGATGAACGGAATCCGCATCTCGACAGAACCAACGGCCAGTCGGTGCCCGAACAGGCGATCGAACGTCGGGCACGACCCGTCTGCTTGAGTGCCGCACTCCGCCGGGTCGAAGCTCTCGAAGCTGTAGCCGCGGATGAATGTCTCGAAGCCTAGGAAGAGCTCCTGGATCGGACTGAAGGTACCCTGCGAGCCCGGCTCCACCGACAGACCGTAGCGGCCGTAATGCAGGCCGCGGAAGGCGAGCGTGAGGTTCTTCGTGGGCGAGAAGTACCGACGCCAGTCCGCCGTGATGGTCGTGAAGTCCAGCGTACCGGTAGTCTGCTCCACCGCGAAACGATACCGACCACCGCGGATCGGTGAAACGAAGCCGAAGTAGGAGTTGTCCCCCACCAGCGCCATCGATGCGGTGGCCATATTCAGTGGGTCGGGCTCCTGGTCGTCCAGTTGCTGCCGATCGAGGCCGGTGATGCGACCGAACTGGTCCAGGTAGTACTTGTCCAACTCGATGTCGTAGCTGAACCGGGTCAAGCCTAAAGACATCTCGAAGCGCTGCGTCGACGAGAAGGGATAGGCGACCTGCCCGGCCGCCGACGAGATGAAGATGCGGTAGCGAGTCTGGCCCAAGTATTGGCCGACCTCGTCCGATCCGTAGCCGTAGTAGCCGAGCTGATACGGAATCCGCCCCGCGCTGGCACCCCAGTTCCAGCGATTCGAGAGGTCGGTGTAGAACATCTGCCCGCCTATGTCCTTGAAGGTGCCCTGGGCCTGTACCGCGACGCCCAGCACGTGGTCGCCCAGCATGTCGCTGAAGAAGGCGGACGCCCCACCGCCGATGTAGTTGCCGAAGTTGTCGGTGCCGACGCCGAGGGAGGGCTGTCCCACGAAGTCCAAGGACATTTTCGACTCGTAGGGCTCGCTGTCCTCCTCCGTCCAGGTGTCGGACGGCAGCCACCCGGTCTCCGGGTCCGCGAGGTAGGTCGCGATGCGGCTGAATCGGTCTGGATTGGCGGGCGGAAGCTTACGACCCCGTTGGTCTTCGGCGTTGTCGACGATCTCGACCAGCTGCGTGCTCTCCTCGATTCGCTTCGTATAGATGTGGAACTCGAGTTCGTCGAAGACCGTGTACGCCACGGTGCCGTCCTGGGACACGGTCATCGCTGGCGACAGATACGTGTGCCCGCTCACTCCCGTGGCGAGATCGGTAATTCGCGTGACGTCTCCGGTCCGGAAGCTCAGCGAATACACGTCGCTCACTCCGTCCTGGTCGGAGATGAAATACAGCGTCTCGCTGTCGGCTCCGTACGCCGGGTTGATGTGCTTCACGTTCCCGAAAACCGGGATCACGCGAACCTGGCTGGTGGCGATATCGATGGTGGCCAACTGGAACGCGCCGTAGGTGAGGCGTTCGAAGTTCGTCTCGGCGCCGCGATCACTCGTGAACGCGAGCGTGCGCCCGTCCGGGGCCCATGCGGGCTGCAGGTCGGCGTACTTGTCGTCTGTCAGTCTGATCGTTTCGTCGGACTCGAGATCGTACAGGAACAGGTCGCTGATGCCGCCCACGGAGCCCGAGAAGGCGAGATACTGACCGTCCGGCGACCAGGCAGGATTGCTTACCGCCCCGATTCCCTCGAACGCGATCCTCCTCTGGACCTGACCGTTCCCGGTACCGACGATGACGAGTTGGTTGTCGCCATCGGCGGTTACGACGTACGCAAACTGCTCCGAGTCGGGCGACCATGTTCCGGAGGAGTCGATGTAGCGCAGCGCATCGATGTGAGGATCGGAGTTGGCGCTGGAGAGCTTTCGGATGATGCGGCCGGTCGCCACCTCCGCCATGTACAGATCGATCGAGAAGAGGTCTTTCTCAGACAGGAACGCTATGTAGCGCCCGTCGGGGCTGATCGAGGGGGAGATGTTCGTCGTGCCGGAACCCGTGCTCGGGGCGAGGATCAAGGTGCCCTGATCCTCCGGTGCGCTCCGCCCCACCATGACCGGCAGGTACTCTTCGGCGGTCTTCTCTTTCCAGCGCACGGACAGGGTGTCCGTCGAGAGCCCCAATACCTGGTTGATCGCTCCTTCGAAGCCCACACGCAGTGAACGTCGGTATACCTGGATGACCGCGTCGTCTCCGTACGTGCCGCCGATGTAGGCCCACAGCGCCTGGCCGAACCGGTACGGGAAGAACTTTCGGTCGGTGGTCAACTGATGGATCGTCGGCAGCGCGTCCCTACGGACGGCGTCTCGAATCCACATCGCGGTCAGCGGGTCGTCTCGACCGACCGAGAGGTACTCGGCCATGCCCTCGACGAGCCAGAGGGGCAGCGTCATCAGGCCCTGCAGTCCGCCCCCACGTCTCGACTGGGCGATGTTGTACTGGAAGGCGTGCACGAGCTCGTGGCCGAGCACGTGATCCGTGTCCCAATAGGACCCGGTGATCGGCATGATCACCCGGTTCTTGAGCGACTCCGTCACTCCGCCCGTGCCCTCGCTGATGAAGCCCGACAGAGTGTTCGTCTGCTGAAAGTCGGGATGGTCCGCGTAGAATATGACCGGCTTGGACTCCTCGAATTCGTGCTGGAACGTGCGCGCGAAGCGTTCGTACCAGCGCTCACCCATGCGGGCCGCATCACGAACCGCTTCACCCTCTTCCGGATAGAAATGGAAGTCGAAGTGCTCCGTGCGCAGGACTTCGAACTTGAACTCGTCGAATTGGACCTTGTTGCGTCCGAAGTACTGCGCTGTGCCGGGCTGCGGGACGCACGCGAGAGCCGCGGCCGCCATTAGCAGGCCGAATGCAGCGGGCAGCTTCGTCCGTTGCCAAGTCAACGCCAGCCACGAGGAATGCATACTGGTCACCCCTGTTTGAATTGCTGCCACCCTACCCATGCAATACGACGATCACGGTCCGACAATCCACACATACCGAGTCTGGCCCCTGGGGTTTCGTTACTGTACCGGGCACGTATGGCGACGCTCTCTGCGGGCAATCGACTTCCCCTCGCATTGACCGCGGGTGGGAAGCATACTGAGATTCTCTGCACTTGGGGAACCCGATGCAAGCAAGATGCCTACGTACGGTGTCATGGGACTGACCCGACCTCACGTCAATGAGTACGAGCTGATGCGCAGACCCCTTTCTGTTCTGGCCCTCCTGACCGTCTTCGTAGCGTGCCAGGACTCTGGTCCGCCGACGCTGGCGCTGGCGTTCGAGCCCATGGAATCCCCGGCCGGAGGAGGCAGCGCCGAGCCGTTCCTGTCTGCGTCGAAAGACGCGGTGTACCTGAGTTGGTTGGAACGGACAGAAGGCTCGTACCACGAGCTCCGCTTCTCCCAACTCGCGCAGGCGGACTGGACCGACGCGTCCGTCGTCGCCGGGGGAGACTCGTTCTTCGTGAACTGGGCCGACTTTCCGTCCGTGTCCCCCGGGCCGCAGGGCACGCTGTGGGCGCATTGGCTTCAGCGTGGAGACGCGGGTGGATACGACTACGGCGTGCGCGTGGCCCACTCCGCCGATCAGGGCGCGACCTGGTCCGAAGCGTGGACTCCACACGAGGACGGAACGCCGACCGAGCACGGCTTCGTCAGTGTGCTCGCCATGGAGGAGAGCGTCGGCTTCGTGTGGTTGGACGGGCGTAAGACCGCCGGCGGGGAAGAAGCAGCGCGCGAAATGACGCTGAGGTTTCGCGAGATCGGTACGGACGGCACGCCCGGACCCGAGACGCTCTTGGACGGCCGGGTGTGTGACTGCTGTCAGACGGATGCCACGGTCACGCCCTCGGGCCCGGTGGTTCTCTACCGGGACCGGACGCAAGAACCCGAGGTTCGAGACATCTACATTACGCGCTACGTCGATGGCGCCTGGACCGAGGGCGTCGCAGTCCACGACGACGGTTGGCATATTTGGGGCTGCCCGGTGAACGGCCCCTCCGCCGCCATGGCCGGCGGATCCCTCGCGGTGGCGTGGTTTACGGGAGCCGGAGACGAGCCGCGGGTAAAGATCGCGTTCTCGGAGGACGACGGTGCCACGTTCGGCGAGGCTGTTGTGATCGACGGGGGGAACCCCGCGGGCCGCGTCGCGGTTGTGGGTCTAGAGGACGGGACGGCGCTCGTCGCGTGGCTCGAGAGGACGGGAGGCGAGGGCGCAGAAGTACGCATGCGCCGCATCCGCGGCACCGGAGAGATGTCGGAGAGTGTCACGCTGACCGCATCGTCTTCGTCCAGGGCGAGCGGTTTCCCGCAGCTGGTCCAGGCCCCGGACGGCTCGCTGTTGATGGCCTGGACCGACGTGTTGACAGATCCTTCGCAGGTCCGCGTGTCCAGACTGCTCTTGGAAGACCGATGAAAATCAAGACCGTGACCGCCGTAGTAGTGGCTGCCGCGACCGTTGCATGCGCGCAGTCCGAAGCGCCGAAGCCGCCCAGGCCGGGCTCCCCGGCGCCCGCCTTCATGGCGCTGGGCCTGCAAGGGGACTCCGTCTCGCTCGCGTCCCTGAAGGGCGAGGTCGTGCTCCTGAACATGTGGGCCACGTGGTGCGCCCCGTGCCGGTTCGAGACGCCCTTCCTGCAAGAGCTCTATGAGAAGCACAGCGAGGACGGCTTCCACGTCGTGGGTGTCTCCATGGACAGCGGCAATGCGGCTGATCAGGTCGAGATGTTCAAGGAGGAGTACGCGGTCACATACACGATCCTGCTCGATCCGCAGATGCGCGGGATGGACGTCTACAACGTGCTGGGTCTCCCGGCGTCGTTCCTCATCGACCGGGAGGGCGTGCTGCGGTGGATGCGGTACGGGCCGGTGGGCGAGACGGATCAGGAGTTCGCACGGGCTCTGGAGGATGCGCTCCGTTGAATCCGGTCGACCCGACTGGAATCGAAACTCCGATCGGGTATGTGGATCTCGGGCGCGCGCGGGCGAATGCCGCCCGGGTAGCCGACTACGCTGCGGGACACGGCTTCGCTTGGCGTCCGCACATCAAGACTCACAAGTCGCTCCTGGTCGCTCGCATGCAGTTGACGGCGGGCGCGAGCGGGCTGACGGTCGCGACATTGCGGGAAGCGGAGGTGATGTCGGCGCTCACGGACGACCTCCTGTTCGCGTACCCACCCGTGGGCGCTGCCAAGCTCGAACGGCTGCTGCGGCTCCCTGCCTCGCTCGATCTCAAGGTCGCGCTCGACTCGGCTGAGGTGCTGACCTCGTTGGCGACGCATGCGGCCGACGCAGGTCGCGTGGTCGGGGTCCTCATCGAACAGGACGTGGGGCTGGGGCGGGTGGGTGTGCAGGCGGGTGCCGACGTCGTTCGCTTGGCCGGGCTCGCCGCTTCTCTGCAGGGCGTGGAGTTCCGGGGGCTGATGTTCTATCCCGGCCATATCCGCATCCGGCAGGACGAGCAGGACGAAGCCCTGAAGCGTGTCTCCGAGCGCCTCGCTCAAACGTATGCCGCGCTCCAAGGTTCAGGTCTCGAGTGCGGCATCGTGAGTGGCGGCTCGACGCCTACCGTCTGGCGCAGCCACGAGCTTCCCGGTGTCACCGAGATTCGCTCCGGGTCCTGCATCTATTTCGACCGAGAGGGATTGGCGGTGGGGGTCGCGTCCCGCGAAGATATCGCGTATACGGTGCTCGCTACCGTCGTCAGCACCGCGATCCCGGGGCACGCCGTAGTCGATTGTGGATCCAAGGCCCTCTCCAAGGAGGCGCGCGGTGCAGAGGCCGGCTTTGGCGTGCTGTTCGACCATCCCGAGGTGACCGTCGTCTCCCTTTCCGAGGAGCACGGCGTGTTGGATCTCTCCGACACGGGTTGGTGCCCCGCGATCGGAGATCGGGTACGCATCGTCCCGAACCACGTCTGCGTATCCGTCAACCTCCAGGAGGTCCTGCTCGCGCGCGACGGGACCGGGCATTCACTGCTGACCTTGGAGGGAAGGGGGCGGGGTCCGTGGACCGCTTGAACTCCGGGCGCCTGAACGAGCTCCTCGCCGCGGCGACTGGCGTGCGAGTCCTGGTGGTCGGCGACCTCATGCTCGACCGGTACATCGCCGGTCCCGTGGATCGCGTATCGCCTGAGGCTCCGGTGCCGGTGGTGCGGGTGGCCGAGAGCATCGCGGCCGTGGGTGGTGCCGGCAACGTAGCGGCCAACATCGCGGCCTTGGGGGCGACCTGCCGGGTGGTCGCTTGCGTCGGCAACGACCAAGCCGGGGGTTTGCTCGAGAACGAGCTCGAGCGCCTCGGCGTTCATACCGACGGCCTCGTCAGGACCGATGACCGCCCGACCACGGAAAAGACGAGGGTTCTGGCGCTTCGCCAGCAGATCGTGCGCTTCGACGTGGAGGACGACTCCGACGTCGGCGCCGCACTGGCGCGCACGCTTTCGGGGAAGGTGGACGAGCTCGCGGCGCAAAGTGACGTCTTGGTCGTTCAGGACTACAACAAGGGAGTGCTGGCGCCCTCGGTCGTTTCGTCTGTGCTGGAGAACGGCGCCCGCTTGGGACTGCCGACGGTCGTCGATCCGAAGCGCCGCAACTTCTTCACCTACCGGGGCGCCACGGTGTTCAAGCCCAACGCAAAGGAGCTGGGTGACGCGCTCGGCGACTTCATTCACGCGGACGATGCGGATTGGATGGAAGCGACCCGGCGCAAGCTCGGATGCGAGAACTTGCTGCTCACGCTCGGCGAAGACGGCATGGCACTTCAGACCGCTCGAGGCACCGCCGTTCGCATTCCCGCTGCCGCGCGCGCCGTCTACGACGTGTCGGGTGCCGGTGACACCGTCACGGCGATCGTCGCGGTGGTCTTGGCGGCTGGGGGCACGCCCGCCGAGGCGGCCATGATGGCCAACCACGCGGCGGCGATCGAGGTCGCCAAGGCTGGCGTCGCCACCGTTTCGCCGGAAGAGCTGCGAGCGCACGTCGCGCGCCACGCAATCGACTAGTTCACGTACAGGAGTCAAAGAGATGAGTGTTCTCGAGTCCGTGCAGACCGACCACGCCCCGGCGGCGATCGGGCCGTATTCCCAGGCGATCGTCACCGACGGCTGGGTATTTTGCTCAGGGCAGATCCCACTGGACGCCGAGACCGGCGAACTCGACACCGGGGACGTCGCGACTCAGACCGACTTGTGCCTGAAGAACCTCGCGCACGTTCTCGAGGCCGCGGGCTCCTCGCTTCAGAGCGTCGTAAAGACCACCGTGTTCCTCTCGGACATGAACACGTTCGCCGAGATGAACGAGGTATACGCGCGACACTTCCGTGACCATCGGCCCGCGCGTGCCGCGGTACAAGCCGCCGCGCTCCCGAAGTTTTGTGACGTTGAAATCGAGTGCATCGCCCGGGTGGAAGAGTAGCCGACCGAGCGGTACAATGTGGTTCATGAGCGACCCCGATATCCCCCGTCTCCCAGAGGCATACAGCACGATGCGGACCTCCCTGTTTCCGTTCGCGGTATCCTGCTCGGTTCTGTTCCGGCGAGCCGCCCTGTTGTTGGCGGTCGCGCTGACGGCCGGCTTCTCTCCTGCCGCAGCTCAGCAGTACGACGAGGCCCTCTTCGACGAATTGCGATGGCAGAACGTCGGGCCCAACCGCGGCGGCCGGTCCACCGCGGCAGCCGGCAGCGACGCACGCCCGTCCGAGTACTTCTTCGGGGCCACGGGCGGCGGCCTGTGGAAGACTACGGATGGTGGCAACGACTGGCGTGCCGTGACCGATGGGAAGATCACCAGTTCGTCGGTCGGAGCCGTGGCGGTATGCGAAGCCGATCCCGATGTCGTGTATATCGGCACGGGCGAGACTCAAATCCGCGGCAACATCATGCAGGGCGACGGCGCCTACAAGTCGAGCAACGGAGGCACCACCTGGCAGCACATCGGTCTGCGCGAGACCCAGAACATCGCTCGGATCCGCATCCACCCCGAGGATTGCGACGTGGCGTGGGCCGCCGCGCTCGGCGTGCACTCCGCGAGCAACGACGAGCGAGGTGTGTACAAGACGATCGACGGGGGTGAGAGCTGGCAGCTCACGCTCTTCAAGAGCGCCGAGGCCGGTGCGACCGACCTCGTACTCGACCCCAACGACCCCGATGTGCTCTATGCAGCGGTTTGGGAGGCCTGGCGCAAGAGTTGGGGCATGAGTTCAGGCGGCTTCGACTCGGGGCTCTGGAAGTCGACCGACGGGGGCGAGACCTGGACGGACATCACGGCCAAGTTGGGACTGGATCCCGCGGGCCCGATCGGGAAGATCGGGGTCACGGTATCGGCCGCGAACTCGGACCGGGTCTGGGTGCTGATCGAGCACGAGCCGGGAGGCGGGGTCTACCGCTCCGACGACGCCGGAGAGAGTTGGGAACGCGTGAACGATGAGCGCAAACTGCGTCAGCGGGCGTTCTACTATTCGCGCATCTATGCCGACCCTGAGGACGAGGATGTGGTCTACGCGCTCAACACGGGCTTTTACAAGTCGACCGATGGCGGGGCCACGTTCCCGCGCACCATCGGCGTCCCGCACGGGGATAACCACGACCTGTGGATTGCTCCTTCGGATCCCGAGCGCATGATCAACTCCAACGACGGAGGCGCGAACGTCTCGGTGAACGGTGGCACGAGCTGGACGGACCAGGAGTACGCGACCGCACAGTTCTACCGCGTGATCACGACGAACCATGAGCCGTATCACATCTGCGGCGCCCAGCAGGACAACTCGACCGCCTGTATGCCCTCGGGTGGATTCAGCCACCTGTCTGCGGGGGGCGGAAGCTACTTCTATTCGGTCGGCGGGTGCGAGAGCGGCTACATCGCGCCGCATCCGGTGGACCTCGACGTCTTCTACGCGGGATGCTACGGCGGCGCGCTTTCCCGGTACGATCACGGCACCGGCTTCCAGCGGGCGATCAACGTTTGGCCTGAGAACCCGATGGGGCAGTCCGCTGAGGACATCCGGGAACGCGTGCAGTGGACCTTCCCGATCGTCTTCGACGAGCACGATCCCGGCATTCTGTACACGGGCACGCAGAAGGTGTGGCGCACGCGCACCGAAGGTCAGAGCTGGGACCTGATCAGCCCCGACCTCACGCGCAATGACCCCATGACGGTCGGCCCGTCCGGCGGACCGATTACGAAGGATCAGACGGGGGTAGAGACGTATGCGACGATCTTCGCGATCGCGCCGTCGCCGCTCGACCCGGACGTGATCTGGGCGGGTTCGGACGACGGCTACGTGCACATAACGCGCGACGCACGCGCGGAATCGCCCTCCTGGGAAAACGTCACGCCCGACGACGCCCCCGACTTCGTGCGCATCAACACGATCGAGCCATCGCCGAACACACGCGGTAAGGCTTATGTCGCGGGCATCCGCTACCTCGTCGACAACGACCGCAGCCCCTACGTGTGGAAGACCGAGGACTTCGGTCAGACCTGGACCAAGATCGTGAACGGCATACCGGCGGACGACTTCGTGCGCGCGGTGCGTGAGGACCCGATGCGCCCAGGCCTGCTGTACGCGGCCTCGGAACGCACGGTCTACGTCTCCTGGAACGACGGAATCGAGTGGCAGCCGTTGACGAGAAACCTGCCGGTCGTGCAGGTCTCGGACCTGGTGGTCGAGGATCATGATCTGGTGATCTCGACGCACGGACGCTCGTTCTGGGTCATGCGCAACATTGATATCTTGCGGCAGTTGAGCCCGGAGGTGGCGACGTCGGACTTCTGGGTGTTCGATCCGCGGGACCCGGTGCGTCGCTTCGACAACACCGCGGACGTGTTCTACAACTTGCCGTCGGGTGCCGACGAGGTGCAGATCGAGTTCGCCGACGCTCGAGGGAACGTGCTGGGTTCGTATACATCGACGGCCCCAGCCGCCGACTCGACAGCCGACTCGACTTCGACCGGCGGCCGTGTCGCAACCGTGCGGCCGCGCCCTTCGAAGATGGAGGGCTCTCACCGCTTCCGGTGGAACATGCGCATCGACGGTTGGACCGACTTCGAGGGCCGCATATTCTGGGCGGCGGGCAACCAGGGACCGGCCGTGCCCCCGGGGGCCTATCGAGTGCGTGTCACCGTCGATGGGGAGACGAAGACTCAGGACTTCGAGATCAAGATGAACCCGCGTGCGTTGGCGGACGGCGTCACCGCCGCGGATCTGCAGGAGCGTTTCGACTTCGCGGTCCGCATCCGTGACGAGGTCACGGTGGCGCACGAGGCCGTCCTGCGCATCCGTTCGATCAACGCGCAGGTCGATGACCGCCTCGAGGAGAGCGACAACTCCGAGCTGGCCGCGCTGGGCGGGACCGTGAAGGAGCGTCTAGGGGGTGTGGAAGGAGAGATCTACCAGGTTCGAAATCGTTCGAATCAGGATCCGCTCAACTACCCCATCAAGCTGAACAACAAGATCGCGGCGCTGCAGAGCCTCGTGGAGGGCCCGGAGAACCGGCCCACCGATCAGTCCTACGAAGTGTTCGACGTGCTGTCGAGCGCCTTGGGCCAGAGGTTGGAGCAGATGACGTTGATCATTCAACAGGATCTGGCCCGGCTCAATGCGCTGCTGCGCGAGCTCGGGCTCGAGCCGATCGATGCGGAGCGTCTAATCACGTGAACTCCAAGGTCGTCGTCGCGTTGGTGGTCCTCACCACCATCACAGCGTGCGTCAAACGCACCGCTCCGAATCCGTTCTCACGCGGTAGTGACGAGCCCTCGACGGTCCAGATCTATGTCGACAACCAGAACTTCAACGACCTCACGCTACTCGCGATCACCACGCGGGGCCGCCAGCCGCTGGGTCGGATCGGGGGTGTGACCCGGCGCACGTTCACGTTGCCTTGGCAGGGCTTGGACGAGCTTCGGATTCGCATCGAGGTGTTGGCGGGGCAGGACTACGAGAGCAACAGGCTCAACGTATCTCCGGGGGATCGGCTGGAATTGACCGTGCCCAGAGATCCGAGGAACGCGTACCTACGCCCGCGCGGTCGCTGAGCGCACCTACGCCGGTGGGTTCCCGCGCTGTCCGAAGCGCCTTCAAAGCTCTACGGGGACGCCTCCGTCACGGGCGGACCGGTACAGGGCCTCGATGGTCCGCATGTTGAGCGCGGCCTCGTCGGCGGTGTACTCGAGCGGATGCCCGCCGAGCACGCAGTCCGCAAAGTGCTCGACCATGAGCTGGTATTCGTCTGCGCCCGGGACGACAACCGTGGTGGTGCCGCTACGACCGCGATGATGCAGGATCGAAGCGTCCTCTTTCCCAGGCAGGAACGACGAGGGGACCTGCAGGTGTCCCTCGGTGCCCGCCACCTCGTATACCTCGTTCCGCTCCATGGTCAGCGAGCAGTCGAAGTGTGCGAGCACACCGCCAGGGAACCGTAGCGTCCCTGCCATTTCCTCGTCGACACCTCGATCGGTCCAGTTGGCCGTGGCCTGCACTTGCTCCGGCTCCGCTCCTGCCATGGTCCGGCTCACGTTCACGCAGTAGCAGCCGACGTCCATCAGGGCGCCGCCTCCGAGATCCGGGTTCAAGCGAATGTTATCGGGCTGGGTCAATCGGAAGGTGAACGAGCTGCGAATGACCCTCAGGTCCCCGATATCGCCCGCGCGTACCATCTCGAGGACCTTCTGCGTGCGCGGATGGAATCGGTACATGAAGGCCTCGAGCAGCTTCACGCCGTTGGCGTCGGCCGCGGCGGCCATCTCCCTGCACTCCGCCTCGTTCAGGGCCAACGGTTTCTCACACAAGACGTGCTTGCCGGCTTGGGCGGCCCTCACCGTCCACTCGAGGTGGAGGCTGTTCGGCAGCGGGTTGTAGACTGCGTCGATCTCCGGATCGTCGAGCAGCTCCTGGTAGCTGCCGTAATGCCTGGGAATCCCCCATTTGTCGGCGAAGTCGCGAGCCGGCGCGTCGGTGCGGCTGGCCACCGCCACCAAGGAGCCGTTTCGGGACGCCTGGATGGCGGGGTTCACCGCCGCGCGACCGATGTTGGCGGTGCTGAGTACGCCCCAACGCAGGGTTGTGTCGCGCATGGTATCCTCTCTCGAATGGGACCATAAGATACCGGCGCGGCCCCCCGAGTTCGATGACCCCGAACTCCTCCACCAGGCGTACGACGATCGCCCCCTCTTCGCCGAAGACGCGAGCCTCGATGCCTGGATAGTTGCCGACCGTGACATAGCTCGACTGAAGCGAGAACATCGCGCCGTTCGCCGCCTAGACCCGCTGGGCCATAGGTGCGAACTCGGTGAGAAAGAGGCCCATCATGCCGAAGACCGCCTCACCCGTATAGAGGCTCGGATTCCCCCGGTGGAAATGATCGGAATCGAGCTCCCACTCCTGGATCTTCAGAAACCCCCGAGCCAGCTTCCAGTCGAGGCTCGCGGCGGTCGTGAGCGAGCCCGGGGGCGGGTCGGATCGACGCAGAAGATCCTGCGTGTCGGCCAGCACATCGCCGGCTCCGTTCTCCGAGAAATCGGGCAGTCGGCCATCGAAGTCGTGCACCCCGACGAACGTGGCGTTCACGGGTCTGTGCTCGTAGTACGACGCGAAGAAGGCGTCCATCCAAGCTGAGTGATCGATGCTGTCTGGGTTCATGGCGGCCAACGTGGCTCACTGGATGGCGGGCAGCTAGCTTCGCGCCTTCCTTCAGGAGGACGGTAGTGCGCGACGTCATACTCATCGCGAGCTGGCTCGAAGAAGAACACGTCCAGCGTATCCGCGAAGCGGCTCCCTGGGCCGAGGTCGTGCACGAGCCCTCGCTGCTACCACCTCCCCGGTACGCCGCCGACCATTCGGGCCATGCCATCGAGCGCGACCCGGCAGACGAGGCCCGTTGGAGAGGCCTCCTGGCACGAGCCACCATCCTCTACGACTTCGACAAGACGCACAGGGAAGACCTTCCGGAGTTGGCTCCCAACGTGCGCTGGATCCAGGCCACGAGTGCCGGGATCGGGCGGTTCGTATCCCGGATGGAGTATGCCGACCGCATGCCGCAAACGACGTTCACCACCGCCAGCGGCGTGCACGCCCGTCCGCTGGCGGAATTCGCGCTCATGTGCATGCTGGGTCACGTGCGCGGAATGATGCACACGGTGAATGCGCAGCGAGGGCGGCACTGGGAGCGCTTCGCCGGCAGTGATCTGGAGGGCAAGACGGTCCTGGTCGTGGGGTACGGATCCGTCGGCAGGGAAGTGGGTCGCATGGCGCGTGCGTGCGGGCTCTGTGTGCTCGGCCTCGTGCGGCATCCCGAAGGCGTGCAGCCGAGCGAGGTGCACGCCGATGAGGTGCACGGACCGAGTGCCCTGCCCGAACTGCTGCCGCGTGCGCACTTTCTCGTCCTGGCGGCACCGGATACCGGCGAGACGGAGAATATGATCGGAGGGGAGGAGCTGGCGGCGCTGCCAGCGGGCGCGGCCTTGGTGAACATCGGGCGCGGCTCCCTGGTGGATGAGCCGGCCCTGATCGCAGCGCTCGAGAGTGGCCACATCCGCGGGGCCTACCTGGACGTCTTCGCCAAAGAGCCGCTGCCCGAAGACAGCCCGCTCTGGTCGATGCCCAACGTGCTCGTCAGCCCGCACTCGGGCAGTACCAGCGACCGCGAGAACCGTAGGATCACCGACATCTTTTGTGACAACCTGGCTCGCTATTGGGCGGGCGAGCCGCTGCGCAACGTCCTCGACCCCGAGCGTCTGTACTGAAGATGTCCCTGATTCAGCCCTACCACGTAATGCTCAAGCCCCGAGGCGCGATCTGCGACCTCGACTGCAGCTACTGCTATTACCTCGACAAAGAAGAGCTGTATCCAGGTTCGGACTTCCGCATGTCCGACGACGTGCTGGACGCCTTCACGCGCCAGTACATCGAGAGCCAACTCAGCTCTGAAATCGTGTTCGGGTGGCAAGGAGGAGAGCCTACGCTCGTTGGCGTCGACTTCTACACGCGCGCGGTCGAACTCCAGCACCGATACGCCAAACCCGGGACTCGCGTTCTCAATGCACTGCAGACGAACGGAATCGGCCTGGACCGCGAATGGTGTGAGTTCTTCCGGGACAACTCGTTCCTGATCGGCATCAGCATCGACGGGCCTCGAGCCTTGCACGACGCCTACCGACGAGACAAGGGCGGGAAGCCCACGCACGATCGCGTCATGGCGGGGCTGAATCTACTCCGCGAATATGGCGTCGAGCACAACGTGCTAACGACCGTGCACGCCGCGAATATGGCGCACCCGCTAGAGGTCTACCGATTCCTGCGGGACGAGGTCGCCACCAGCTACATGCAGTTCATCCCCATCGTGGAGCGCGAGAGCCCCGGCCGTTCGGTGACGGGACAGGCGTACGGCGAGTTCCTGATCGCGATCTTCGACGAATGGGTGCGGCGGGATGTCGGGTCCGTGTTCGTGCAGATCTTCGACGTGGCGCTCGCAGCCTGGGTCGGGCAACGACCGGGGCTGTGCATCTTCGAGGAGACGTGTGGACGGGCACTCGCGTTGGAGCACACAGGGGACCTCTTCTCGTGCGATCACTTCGTAGATCCCGAATTCCTGGTGGGAAACGTCCTGCGAACCGAACTCCCCGTGCTCGTGGAGGGCGAGGAGCAGCGAGGCTTCGGCCGGGACAAGAAGACGTCGCTTCCCGCCTACTGCCGCGAGTGCGAGGTGCGGTTCGTATGCAACGGCGGCTGCCCGAAGAATCGGTTCGGCACCACACCCGGAGGTGAGCCGGGACTGAACGTGCTTTGCGAGGGGTACCGCCCCTTCTTCAACCACATCGACCCGGCCATGCACTACATGCGGGAGGCTTTGCAGCAGGGAGAGCCACCCGCGGGCATCATGGAACGGCCTACGACACCGGGCGCCCCTTAGGCTCCAGCTTCACGGACCAGAGCCCGCTACTGATGTCGGAAAAGAACACGTGGCCTTTGTACGGGATCACGCTCCATGCAGCCGGCGCATTGGCGATCCATCCCTGCGGGTCGTTGGCCTTGTGCACCGCGATCTCCCGCCCTTGCGTGTAGAGGTTGCCCATCAGTTCGCCCGACACGTCCACCAGCCTCATGCCGCCCTCGTAGTACGCCTGATAGAGGATGTCGTCCTCGACCCAGATGTTGTGCGTTCCGTACTCCGTGACCTCGTATCGCGCGATCATTTCTGGGCTCTCCGGATCGGAGAGGTCCAGTATCTGGATGTATCCGGACGTGACCCTGGGGTAGCCGCCCCGTCCCGTCTCGGGGTCGAAGGCCATGCGCACATCGGGTCCGTTGCCTTGCCAAGCCTTCCCGCGGCGGTTGGTGATCTCGTCTCCCACGAATAAGAGCTGCTTACCCGTCGACTCCGACGTGTACGGGAAGACCGCGTGCGTAGAGCCGGTGGGAAGCGGGTACGTGGTGATCAGCTTCGGGCTCTCGATCGTGCCCCCCCAACGGCCGTTCCCGACGTCCACCATCACGACTCCGGTCTCCCACTCGGCCGAATATGCGATCCCATCGGCGACCCACACGTCGTGGACGCGGCTATCCGGATGGTCGTACTCGCTGACATACGTGGGTTCATAGATGTCGCGCATGTCCAGAATGACGTATTTGTCTCCACCCGACAGCGCGAACAGGTAGTCGTTCAGCGCGAAAACGTTGTGTACACCGCCCGTAACGCCCTCGTCGTACACATAAGCGATCGACGGGTGGGCAGGGTCCGCGAGGTCCAGGATGACGAGGCCGTTGCGGCGGTTGGATGCGCCTTCTCGCGAGATGACCCCATACCGTCCGTCGGGCGAAGTCTTGACGTCGTTCAGCGAGCGGGCGTCGACCCGGACGGAGTCGGTCTTGACGATGTTGGCCGGATTCGTAACGTCCCATACGAAGGCGTGGCTCTGTGCTTGACGCGCCCCCGTCAGGGCATAGTCCCGGCCGTCCAAGCCCTCGAAA
>JAYZBT010000223.1:0-18080 GCA_036338615.1 Gemmatimonadota bacterium | reverse complement strand
AGCCGGCGGATGTCGAGCATCAGTCGGGCGGGATGAGGCGAAGGCTGTTGCAGACCGGGCTCGCGTCGAACTTGAACGTGAGCGTGCCGCCCGCCACGTCGACAACGAGCGGCTCGAGCTTCGCATAGTACGAGCAGGCCGAGCCGAAGATCCCGGGGGTCTGGCCGGTCTTCACGACGTACACCGAACCGAGCGAAACCGGCACAGGGTCCGAGGCGGTGTAGAGCGCGGTGTCCGACGGAGCATCCACCAGGTCGTCGAAATCCTGACCCGACAAGGCGGCGATCCTGGCCTTCGACGAGATGCCGAGCGCTCCGGGCGGCAAGAGCACCATCTGCCCGCCTCGGGTATCGACCGCGATGTCCCAGGTGCCCGTGGCGGTGGCCGCTTCCACTTTGATCTTGATGCGCTCCTTGAAGTTGAACGCCGCTTCCAGGTTCATTTCGGGACGGGCCAACGAATAGAGCAGGACCGTATCGGGAGCAGCCACCCACGGGAAGATGAAGGGATCGTCACTGCAGGCACCGAGCCCCACGGAGAAGGCTACGAGCGACAACAGCAGGGTCCGGCCGAGACAATTCCGCCGGCCGCGGACCATCACTCGTCGGAGGCATGGGTGCGATATCACGTGACGTTCCTTGATCGGGCGGCCTTGATCATTGCAGCCTTGATGACGCTGCGTTGGGAGGCCGAAGAGAGAGCGAAAGGTGTCTGAAGTCCGAATGGGGTGTCAACCCCAAAAAAGCCCTGTATTTCCTTGACTTTACCCCATGTGCCAGGTAGGTTCCCCGCCCGTCGTCGCCGGCTTCCCAGTCCCGACCGCGGTCGGGCGGCCGGGGGGGCCGCGAGTGAGGAGCAACCGTGCCCGACCAGCCAGCCCATCAAAGAGGCGGGCGCATCCTCGTGGTCGACGATGAGCCCCACATTCGTCGGGTGCTTTGTACGATTCTCACCAGCGACGGTTTCGACGTCATCGAGGCCAAAGACGGCACCGAGGGCATGGACGCGGTACGGTCGGACGCCGAATACGACTTCATACTTCTCGACTTCATGATGCCCGGCGCGACCGGGCTCGAAATCCTCGCGCGGGTCCGGGCCGATAGCCGCCGCGCCGAAACGCCAGTGATCATCTTGACGGCCAAGGGCCAGGACACGGATCGGGAAGCCGCGATGGCCGGCGGCGCAGACGACTTCCTCACCATACCTTTCAGCCCCAAGAAGCTCGTTGCCCGAATCCGCGAAATCCTCGACGCAGACTGACGACTCGCTCTGGACGGTAGTCCTCGCCGGAGGCATCGGCTCTCGCTTCTGGCCGGTGAGCACGCGGGAGAGACCGAAGCAACTGCTCCCGCTCGCAAGCGAACGTCCGCTCATCGTAGACACCCTGGAGCGCGCGCAGGCGCTGGTGCCCGAGCAACGCCTGCGCATCCTGGCGGGCTCGCACCTCGCGCGACCCTTTCGGGCTCAGCTCCAGGGCTTCTCCGACGAAGTCTATTGGATCGAACCGCAGGCACGGGGAACGTGTCCGGTGCTCGCCTGGGCCGCCTGGAAGATTCATCGAACCGATCCCGACGCGGTCATGGTCAGCCTTCACGCGGACCACCGCATCCACCCCATCTCCTCGTTTCAGCGCACGATCCAAACGGCGGTTCAGATCGCCCGACGTGACGACCTGCTCGTCTGCATCGGCGCCGTGCCAGACCGCGTCGAGACCGGTTTTGGACATGTCGAACGGGGGGAAGGCCTCGACACGAGCGACGACATCGCCGCCCACCGTGTACACGCCTTCCATGAGAAGCCCGACGCCGAGACCGCTGAGCGCTACGTGCGGGATGGTTATCTCTGGAACACCGGCCTGTTCGTTTGGAAGGTCTCGACCTTCCTCTCAGAGGTCGCTGAACACGCCCCCGAAGTTTACGAGTGCCTGACCGTGTTGGACGGCGGCGGGGAGTCCGCAGTCGAGTCCTTCTTCGCAGCCGTCCCGGCCTGCTCGGTCGACACGGCGGTGATGGAGCGATCTCGACGCGTAGGGACGGTCACGGCGCTCTTCTCGTGGGACGACGTGGGCAGCTGGGAAGCCCTTTCGCGAACGCGGCCCGCGGACGCGGACGGAAACGTGCTGATCGGTGATGCGGTGAGTGTGGACGGGAGCGGCAACATCGCGTTCGTGGATCAGGGTGAGGTCGTGCTCTTCGGCGTCGACGACCTCGTTGTGGTGCGGACGGGTGAGACGACGCTCGTGATGCCGAGAGGGCGTGTTCCGGACATCAAGGCACTTCTGGCGGAACTCGCCGGAGACGACGTATGAGCGAGACGAGGCTGTATCTCTTCGACGACAGTCGCGCGCGGCGGTGGGCGCCCTTCTCTCTCACGCGACCCGTAGGCGAGTTGCTCTTCGGCTGCATGACGTTGCGGTCCCGCGCCGAGAGGGTGCTGGGCATCGCGTGCGCCGGCCATATCTCGCGGACAGCGCTTCTCGGCTTCGACGAGGAGGGCGCTGCGCCGGCTCTAGCCCTCGACCGAGTCGCGCGGGATGGCCCGGTCGTCTTGCTCTCCAGCCGCGCGGTAGCGGACGCACAGCCGGTCGAGTTGCCCACCGTGCCGGCTCGTATCACGGTGGGGGGGGCGCCGGCCGGGTGGTTTCTCCCGGCGGGGTCGGATCTCCCCTCCGAGCTCTGGATTCGCGATCCGGGACATGACCGGACGGGCGGAGCCGAGCTGGCGCTCGACGGCGTAATGCTCGACCGACCTTGGGATCTCGTGGCGCAGAACCCCGGCCGCGTCCGAGCGGACGTCGCCGCGATGAGCATCGACTCCGTCGTGCCTACCGACGTGGTGGTGATCGGCGACGGCAAGGTATCGATCGCGGAGGACGCCGAACTCGAGCGGGGCGTCACGCTCGACACCCGCCGCGGACCGGTGTGTTTGGACTGCGGAGTGCGCGTCGAAGGACCCGCCCGACTTACCGGCCCGCTCTATCTCGGGAGAGGCACGATCGTCGTAGGAGGCTCGATCTCGACGTCCTCCGTGGGGCCGGCGTGCCGCGTGCGGGGTGAGATCTCGGAGTCGGTGCTGGCGGGCTACGTCAACAAGGCTCACGAAGGATATCTGGGCCACGCGCTCGTGGGACGTTGGGTAAATCTGGGCGCCTTCACGACCAACTCGGACCTCAAAAACAACTATGGAAACGTCACGGTGTGGACCCCCGACGGCGATGTCGACACAGGCCAGATCAAGGTCGGCTGCTTTCTGGGCGATCACGTAAAGACGGCAATCGGAACCCTCCTCAATACCGGGACGGTGGTAGGAGCCGGCAGTAACGTCTTCGGGAGTTCGATGCCGCCGGTGGCGGTGCCACCCTTCAGTTGGGGTTCAGGGTCGAGCCTGACCGAGCACAGGCTCGACAAGTTCCTCGAAACCGCCGAGCGCGTGATGGCCCGCCGCGACATCGAACTCACGCCGGGCGTCCGGAGGGTGCTCGAAGTCGCCTGGGCCGCTACCGCCGGACGCCGATCGGAGTGACGCAGATCGGGCTCAGCGAGGCATGAGGGTCTCGGTCCTCGGCAGCGGCAGCTCCGGCAACGCGACTCTTGTGTGGGCCGGAAACACGCGCGTGCTCGTGGACGCAGGCTTCAGCGGAAAGGACCTGGCGCGGCGGCTCGATCTGCTCGGCTTCGCGCCCGAGCAGATCAATGCCATCATCGTTACGCACGACCACGGCGACCACACGCGCGGCATGGGCATCTTCGCGCGGCGCCACGGCACCCCACTGTACATGACCGCGCCGACCCGGGCGGCCTGTGCGAAGCTGCTAAGGGGAGAAGAGACGATCGTCGAGTACGGGCCAGGACGACCCTTCTTCGTCGGGGACCTCCGGGTGGAACCCTTCCTCACCGTGCATGACGCGGCGGACCCAGTCGGGGTAGCGCTGGTCGACGAATGCACCGGTCTCCGCTTGGGGGTAGCCACCGACCTGGGACGGCCCACGGCTCAGATCCGGCACGCTCTGTCCGATTGTGACCTCCTGATCCTCGAAGCGAACCACGACGAGGTCCTCCTTCACACCAGTCGCTACCCAGCCTCGGTACGTCGCCGCATCGCCTCGAGCCACGGGCACTTGTCCAATCAGGCCGCCGCGCGCTTCGTGATCGACCTTCTCCACCCGCGCCTCGCGGGCGTGGTATTGGCCCACCTTTCTGCCGAGTGCAACCGGCCGTCCCTCGCGCACAGCGTGGTCGGCGAGGCCCTCGAAAAAGCGGGCTGGTCCGGGCACCTCGAGGTCGCGCTGCAGGATCGACCCACCGCGCTGCTGGACGTGGAAGAACTTCGGTACAGGGCCGGCCCGAGTCAGCTCAGCTTCTTGTAGTCGCTGCGGCTACGCGCACCCCCAAACCAGCGGCTGGAGTGTCCGGCCGCGACGCATCGCTTGCTCCACGAACCAACGGGTGTAGACACGTACCTGTTGTCCCCGACCATAGATTTCCACCAGATACAACTCCGAGGGGTCGTACGTATCCAACTCCGCGGCACCGCCCCAAGCCGGGACTTCATCGATGCACAGCGAAACCGTGATACGCCTTCCGCGGCGCATCGCGCACAGCTTGTTGGAGTCGGCCGGACAAGGGCGCGCGAAGGGCACCTCTCGGCGAACCAGGTCGTATGCGCTACCCCCCGATCTCAGCAGCCGGGCCTGGTCCAGCACACGCACGGAACCGTACGAGAAGCGACGCCGTCGCTCGAAGCGGTCCACGAGGACCTGTAAGCCCTCGAGCGCGATCGGGTTCGGCGGCAGCTTCACCGTCGTGAACTCCTCCGGGGCTGTCGGGGCAAGCGTCGCCTCCACGTGAGAGTATCCCAGCTGCTCGACGGAGATCGGGTATCCGAACCGACTCGGATCGACCTCCAGAACCCACAAGCCGAGTGAATCCGTCATGTACCCGGAAAGGGAGCCGATCGGCATCACGATGGCGCCCTCGATGGGACTGCGCGTCTGCTCATCGATGACCCTGCCCCTCAGCAGGACCCGGTCCTGCGCCCGGTCGGGTCGTCCTGTGCCTCCATGTCCAGGGCGTCGATGACGTCCGCCAGCCTCTCTTCCGCTACGGGGTAGCGTTCCTCCAAGGCCGTGATCTGGAGGCCCGGGCGGATGTCACGCTGGGCGCGATCTTGACCAGCCGTGGGAGCGGCGGTCAGGAGCCAGAGCAAGACGGTGACAACCCCGTTTCTACGCATGAGGCAACATACGCCAGGAAACCGCGGAGCCTACCCGTCTCGGGTCACGGCCTCAATCGCCCGAGCTACCAGCCCAGCAAGCGCAGGAAGTCGTTGGAGAGCGCCCAGAGCATAATGCCCACGACCATGAGGAAGCCCACGTTGCTCCACTTGAGCCTCTGCTCCAGGGTGAGCCCCCGGCCACCCCGCACCGCCTCGATGAGGAGCAACATCAGGTGCCCGCCATCCAGTACCGGAATCGGGAGCAGGTTCAGCACCGCGAGGTTGACGCTGAAGAGCGCCATGAAGCGCAAGAACGTATCCATGCCCGCGGCGGCGGCCTGCCCGGACGCCTGGCCGATCGTCACTATGCTGCCCAGTGAGCGCGGTGAGATACCGCCGGTCACGAGGTCTTTCAGGAAGCCGAGTATGAGGCCGGTCACCGCGACGGTCTCTTGATACCCGCGGACCACGGCGGCCCCGAAGGACACGGGCGAATAAGATATTTCGCCTAGCGCGGGATAGATGCCGACCTTCCCTACCATCGCAACGGTGCCATCGACCGCGCGCTCCTCTTCCGAGTCGAGCGTGACGACCCGCACGATCTCCCGCCCTTCGCGGGACACCACGAGTTCCACGCGCTCCCCCGGACGATCCTGGATTTGCTCGACGAACTCGTACCAGTTGGCGACCTGGGTGCCCGATACCGAGACGATTCGGTCTCCCGCCGCGAGTCCCGCCTCGTCGGCAGGAGAACCTTGGTTTACGTCGCCGACACCTGCGTCGATCCAATAGAGTACCGAGGCCACGAGGTCGAGCCGTTCAGACTCCTCGGTCGGGATGCTGACATCGATGACCAGCGCGGGCTCGACGAGCTCGATTTGGAGAGGGCCTGCCGGCGACCGGAAGAGTCCATCCTGCACGCCCCCCCAGTCCTCGATTTGCGTTTCCCCGATTCTGACGAAGCGGCTTCCCGGCGCGACCTCGGCGAGCGCCTCGGTTCCCGGCGGTAGGGTCGAGGCCGCGCCCATGCCGACGCGGGTGGTGCTCATGGACGGCCGGCCCCCCAGCGCGACCACGAACGTGTACACGCAGAACGCGAAGAGCATGTTCATAATGACGCCCGCGGAAATCACGAACGTGCGCGCCCAGAGCGGCTGGGCATCAAAGTCACGCTTGCTGAGCTCCCGCTCCACCGCGCCGCCCTCCAGCCGATCCATGACCTCGTCGTCCATTCCGCCCAGCTTGACGTATCCACCGAGCGGGATCGCGCTGATCACATACTCGGTCTCACCGCGCGTGAAGCCGAAGATCTTCGGGCCCAGCCCGATGGAAAACCGCTGTACTTCGACACCGACTGACTTCGCGGCCCAGAAGTGCCCCAACTCGTGCACGAAGATCAACACGCCGAGTACGATGACGGTTGCCAATATGGTCATTGAGTCGTTCCCATTCTTGCCTCACCGAGCCTGTGCGCCACCTGGGTGGACACCGCCCGTGCCGCCCCATCGACGGCCAACACATCGGCTACGTTCGTCACTTCGTCCGATCCCACCACGTCGATGGCTTCAGCGACCACGTCCGCCATCTCCGGAAACCGGATCCTTCCCTCCAAGAACGCCTGAACGGCGATCTCGTTCCCAGCATTGTATACGGCCGGCGCGGCTCCACCGCTGGCACCGGCTTCGGTGCCCAAGCCGAAGAGCGGAAACGCCCCCTCGTCTATGTGCTCGAAGGTGAGCGGCGACGAACGAATCGGGTCGAACGTGCGCAACGTTTCATCTTCGATCCTCTCAGGATAACCCAGAGCATACAGAATCGGCAGTTCCATGGTCGGGAAGCCGAGCTGAGAAAGCACCGAGCCGTCCACGAATTCCACGAACGAGTGAATGATCGACTGCGGGTGCACGACGGCACCGATGCGGTCATACCCGAGACCGTACAAGTAGTGCGCCTCGATGACCTCGAGCGCCTTGTTTGCAAGCGTGGCCGAATCGATCGTGATCTTCGCTCCCATCTCCCAGGTCGGGTGCCGCAACGCGTCCTCGGGCCCCACGTGCCAGAGATCCTTCGAGTTCCGACCCCGGAACGGGCCTCCTGACGCGGTGAGCACGAGGCGCTGGACCGACCCGGGCGCGCTGCCTCCAATGCACTGCAGGATGGCGCTGTGCTCGGAGTCGATCGGCACGATCTCGGCTCCGCCGAGCTGGGCAGCCTTCAGGACGAGCGGTCCGCCCGCGACCAACGATTCCTTGTTCGCCAGCGCCAGCCGGTGCCCCGCCTCCAGCGCAACGAGCGTGGGCTCCAGGCCTGCCGCACCCACGAGCGCGTTCAAGACGACATCGACGTCCGGATCCGCGGCGGCGGCGAGTAGCGCCTGGCGGCCCGATCGCCAGCGGGTTCTCCCCGTCGCCGAGGGGCCCCCAGGGGACCCATCCGGCAATGGAACTGTTTCGTCGGCAAGCACGGCCTGAGCGGGACCGAACCGCTCCACTTGCGTCCAGAGCTCCTCGACCCTGCGGTGCGCCGCCAACGTCACGACCTGGAATCGGTCGGGGTGCCGCGCCACCACCTCCAAGGCGCTCTTCCCGATCGACCCCGTGGATCCCAGGATCGCGAGCCGAATCACGGCCCGCCGGCTAGCAGGCGAAGCATCAGATACGCGAGCGGTAGGGTGACGAGCAAAGCGTCCAGACGGTCGAGCACGCCCCCGTGGCCAGGAAACAGCGCGCCGGAATCTTTCACTCCCGCGTCGCGCTTCAGCAGGGACTCCGCGAAGTCGCCGACCTGAGCGCCTACTCCCAGGGCGGCGCCCACTGCCGCGGCGACCGCAACGCCGCCGATCGGCAGCCCTGGCAAATACGGTTCCGCCACCAGATACCAGAGGGCTGCGCCGCCGGACGCGCCCAGGAGACCCGCGACCGACCCCACCCAGCTCTTATGGGGACTGACCGAAGGCAGGATCTTGGCTCGGCCCCACTTGCTGCCGGCGAAGAACGCCGATGTGTCCCCGATAAAGGTGCTGGTCAGCGGCAGCGTCACTACTAATAGCCCGATCCATGGCTGCGAGATCATCTGTCCCCACGCGTCGATCGTGGGGAGGGCGTGCAGGAGCACCATGAACGCCAGTGGGAACCCCACGTACAGCGTGCCAAAGAGCGTGACCGCCACGGCGGCGAGTGGCTCACGTGACGCGCCCCGTGCCATCGCCATTACCAAGGCAATGAGCGCCAGCACCACCAGAGCGGTGAGTGCGGGCGGGGCGAACGAAGCAAAGGTCGGGTAGGCGACAGCGAGCAATACGAGGCCAGCGGCGGCAGCCGCGCCCAGCCACCGGAACGGACGCGTGCCTTTCTGCTCCGCCAATCGGTACGTCTCCCTCGCGCCGAGCGCCGCCAGCAGCGCGATTGGTATGCCCAACACCCATCCACCTACGTACAGCAGGCCCAGGAGGATCGGGATTCCAACAAAGGCCACCGCCCAACGCCGAGCGAGCTCGCTGCCGGAATTCGCGTCTCTAGCACTCACGTCGATTCGACGCGACCGAACCGGCGTTCACGGCTCTGGTAGTCGAGCACCGCCTCGAAGAGGTTCTCACGATCGAAGTCGGGCCAAAAGACCGAGGAGATATACAGTTCAGTATAGGCGAGCTGCCAAAGCATGAAGTTGCTGATGCGGTACTCACCAGACGTACGGATCAGCAAATCTGGATCCGGCAGCCCAGACGTGAAGAGCGTCGACTTCAACGCCTCGTCATCGATGTCCTGGAGAGCCAACTCGCCCCGGGCAACGCGCTCCGTCAGGATTCGGGCCGAGCGGACGATCTCCTCCCTGCCCCCGTACGAGATCATCAAATTCAGGTGGAGCTCGCTACCCCCGACGGTGCCTTCTACGATCGTCTCCACCGCGCGACGGGTTCGCTCGTCGATTCGGTCCAGCTCCCCTAGCACGTGCACCTCGACCCCCTGCTTCTTGAGCTCGTACCGCTCCTTACGCGCATAGAGCTGCAGTAGCGCCATCAGGGCAGAGACCTCCTGCTGCGACCGGTTCCAATTCTCAGTCGAAAACGCAAAAAGCGTGAGAATCTCGATGCCGGCCTCGATCGCGCCCTCGATCGTCTCGCGCACCGACTTCATGCCTTCCCTATGGCCGAGATGTCGCGGCAGCGATCTCTGCCGAGCCCAACGCCCATTCCCGTCCATGACAACGGCGACGTGCCGAGGCACGTCGCCGCTTACACGAATTCGATCGAGACGCTCCGAGGACATACGCGGTTACATGGCCATCTATATGGCCATCACCTCAGCTTCCTTGTGCTTGACCATCTCGTCGACCTTGTCGCCGTACTCGTGGGTCAGCTTCTCCAGCGAGTCCTCACGACGGCGTCCCTCGTCTTCACCGAGCTCATGCTCCTTCACGAGACCGTGGATCTCCTCCCGGACGACGCGGCGCGTGTGGCGCAGCGAGATGCGGCCCTCCTCCGCCATCTTGTGCACGAGTTTCACGTACTCCTTTCGGCGCTCCTCGTTGAGCGGCGGAATCGGAATACGGATGATGTTGCCGTCGTTGGCGGGATTGAGCCCCAGGTCCGCCACCATGATGGCACGCTCGATGTCCGCGAGCAGCGTCTTGTCGAACGGCTGCACCACGAGCAAGCTCGGCTCCGGTGTGTTCACGGTCGCGAGCTGGTTGATGGGCATCTTCGATCCGTACGCGTCGACCCGTATCGTATCGAGAAGCGCCGGCGTGGCCTTTCCCGTTCGTACGGTGGCGAACTCGCGGCGGAGCGCGTCGAGCGCCGCCTCCATGCGCTTCTTTGCTTCCTCCACGGTCGGCATCAGGCCCTCCGGAGTGATTGAACGGGGGTCGAGCTAGCGTCGCGTCCTACGATACAAGAGTTCCCACGTGCTCACCACGGATCGCATCGGCCACCGCACCGTGATTCTCGAGATTGAGCACGATGATGGGGAGGCCGTTCTCCTTACAGAGGGACACGGCAGCCGCGTCCATGACGGCGAGCTCGCGGCTCACGATCTCCTGGAACGTGATGTTCGGGATGAACTCGGCGTCGGGGTTCTTCACCGGGTCGGCGGTATAGACCCCTTGCACCTTCGTGGCCTTGATGACCACGTCGGAGCCCATTTCGATCGCGCGCAGAACGGCCGCGGTATCGGTCGAGAAGTAGGGATTCCCGGTACCGCCGGCGAAGAGAACCACCCGGTCCTTCTCCATGTGGCGGAGCGCTCGTCGCCGGATATACGGTTCCGCGATCTCCTCCATCCGGATCGCGGTCATCACGCGGGTCTCGACGCCCTTGTGCTCCAGCAGATCCTGAACTGCCAGCGCGTTGATGATCGTGGAGAGCATGCCCATGTAGTCGGCCTGAACGCGGTCCATGCCCTCTTTGGACGCCATCGCACCACGCACGATGTTGCCGCCGCCGATCACCACCCCCAGAGACACACCCATCTCCACGATGGACTGGATCTCGTCGGTGAGCTTGTCGACTACAGACGGATCGATCCCAAAGCCACGGTCCCCGGCGAGCGCTTCGCCGGACAGCTTGAGAAGAACTCGCTTGTATCGAAGCTCTGGAGCCTCATCGTTCATCGGATCTGTCGTTTCTCCCTGCACCGTCCGTGCGTTCTCTCCGTATCTCTACGCGTCGGTGGCTTATCCCATCTCGCCGATCGTTATGCGATGGAAGCGCGCCACCTCGATCTTCTCACCCGTGCGAGCAGACACGTCCGTGATCAGCTCCTCGATCGTCTTGTCGGTGTCCTTCACGAAGGGCTGCGCCATCAGCGTGCTCTGCCTGAAGAACTTGTTCAATTTACCCTCGACGATCTTTTCCGCGATGCTCTCGGGCTTGCCCTCCTGCTTCACCTGCTCCAGGTACACGGTGCGCTCGCGCTCGACAACGTCGTCCGGAATGTCCTCCGAAGAGACCGCCAGCGGCTTCATCGACGCAATGTGCAGAGCGAGATCCTTCGCGAGTGCCTTGAAGTCGTCGGTATTGGCGACGAAATCGGTCTCGCAGTTCAGCTCGACGATGACCGCCGTCTGGTTGTCGAAGTGCACGTAGCTGCCGATGGTGCCCTCGTTGGCGGACTTCTCCGAACGCTTCGCGGCCTTGGCGGCACCCTTTGCGCGCAGCAAGTCGACGGCTTTCTCGAGATCGCCGTCGGTCTCCGTGAGTGCCCGCTTGCAGTCCATCATGCCCGCGGCGGTCAGGTCGCGGAGTGCCTTCACGTCTTTCGCGCTAATCTTCTTCGCATCACTCATCGTGCTATTTCATCATTGTGTGTGTGTGACAATCAGTATGGGCGCACCGGTGACTCCAAGGCGTTCGACGCCCTCACCGATGCCACCCGAGTTCGGACCGACTGGATGTTTCCACCCGGTCATCTGGGTTCTACACCTCAGCGTCAGCGGAGCCTTCGGCCTGCTCGTCGGCCCCAGTATCTGCCGCTGTTTCAGCACCGGCATCAGCCTCGACCGCTGCCGCTTCCACGGCGGCAGGCGCCTCCGGCTCGTCCTGCGCCACGGCACCCTCCGCCGCGTCTGAGGACTCCGAGCTTCCTTCGGCGCCATCACCGATGTGCTGCGCGATGACCCCAGGGCGTGGACGCCGCTTGCGGCGCGGGCGCCGGCGCTGTGGGGCCTGGCCCTCGGTCGTCTCGCCCGTCTCGGTCGAGTACACGGTCGCGGCCAAGTCGTCGACCCGGCGGCGCTCCTCGCCCGGCACTTCCCCTCGGGCGACGTGGATCGTATCTGCGATGGCCTTCGCGATCAGGCTGACCGAGCGAATGGCGTCGTCGTTCCCGGGGATCGGGAAGTCGACGAGATCCGGATCCGCGTTCGTGTCCGTGATCGCGATGATGGGGATACCGAGCTTAGCGGCCTCCTTGATCGCGATGGTCTCGCGCTTGGCATCGACGATGAAGATCGCCCCGGGCAGCCGGCTCATGTCCTTCACGCCCACGAGATACTTGTCGAGCTTGATGCGCTCGCGGTCCAACACCAACCGCTCTTTCTTGGTGTAGAACTCGTATGCGTTTTCTTCCTGGCCCCGCTCGAGCTCCTTCAGGCGTCGAATCTGCTTTCGAATCGTCTGGAAGTTCGTGAGCATGCCGCCGAGCCAGCGCTCGGTGACGTAGAAGGCGCCGCAACGCTCGCCCTCCTCCTCCACGATGTACCGCAACTGCTTCTTGGTGCAGACGAAGAGGACGCGGTCCCCGCGCAGGACAACCTCGCGAATGGACTGCTGCGCGATCTTGAGCCGATCGAGCGTCTTGCGGAGGTCGATGATATGGATGCCGTTGCGTTCGGTGAAGATGAACGGCTTCATCTTCGGGTTCCAACGGCACGTCTGGTGACCGAAGTGTACTCCGGCCTCCAGGAGGTGGTCGAGGCCTACATCAGACATATTGGGATCTCTTTTTGTGGGGCCGATTTATTACGCCCCGATCAGGATGTCGGAGCGCTGGCACGCCCCGAGTACAACGAACTGCTAGAGTCTAACGCTTCGAGAACTGGAAGCGCTTGCGGGCCTTCGGCTGACCAGGCTTCTTGCGCTCCACCTGACGCGCATCCCGGGTGAGCATGCCCTTCTCACGTAGCGTTGGGCGCAGTTCCTCGTCGTGCTCGACGATCGCTCGCGCCAACCCCATGCGCACCGCGTCGGACTGCCCGGTGAGGCCACCTCCGTGCACGCGAACGGTGACGTCGAACTGCCCCTCGAGTTCCGTGATCTTGAAGGGCTCCAACACTCGAATCTGGTGAGTCGGACGAGGGAAGTAGTCGGCCATCGTGCGGCCGTTGATCTTCCACTCGCCTGCGCCAGGGCGCAGGATCACACGCGCGACGGAGCGCTTGCGGCGCCCTACCGTCTGAATCTGATTAGTCACTTCACCGGCCATATCGCTGGGGTGCCTTCTTGCAGGTCCAGGGTTCAGATGTCCAGGGGCTCGGGCCGCTGGCCCTGATGGGGATGATCCACGCCCGCATAGACCTTCAACTTCTTTCTCATTGCCCGACCAAGAGCGTTCTTCGGAAGCATACCCTTGACCGCCAGCTCGATCACGCGCTCGGGGTGCGTCTCGATCACGCGCCGAAACGGGATGTGCCGCTCACCACCCATGTAGCCGGAGTGGCGGAAGTACGTCTTCTGATCGGCCTTCTTGCCGGTGAGCATCACCTTTTCGGCGTTCAGGACAACGATGTAGTCGCCTACGTCCAAGTGCGGCGTGTACATCGGCTTATGCTTGCCCCGAAGGACGGTGGCGATCTGCGTGGCGAGGCGTCCGAGCGGCTTGCCAGCCGCGTCGACGACCCACCACCGATGCTCGATCTCGTTGGCTTTCGGCGTGTATGTTCTCATGCCCACATTCAAGACCAGTAATTCGAACCCCCGTACGGCCGAACCAGAGTACGGTGCGCCAGGGGTGCGAAATCGTTGCGATTTCAAAACAGAGCCTTGAATGGTATCTGGAGCCCAGATGAGTGTCAACGGGCGTTCGGCGTTGTAGAACGGGGCTTTCGGGCGGGAAGCCGAGCGATTCCGCCCCGCGCCCGTCCTAGATGAAGGTCTCGAGAAATCTCGCCCGAGAGGCGTGGCGCAGCCGCACCAGCGCCTTTTGCTTGATCTGCCGCACTCTCTCCCGCGTGATGCCGAGGATGGCCCCGATTTGCTCCAGGGTCATGGGTTCCTGATCGTCCAGCCCGAAGTACAAGCGCAGGATCTTCGCCTCGCGTTCCCTCAGCGTGCCCAACGCCTCGTCGATCGTATTCTTGAGGGCATGGGAAAAAGCCTCGTCCTCGGGTCCCGGCGCGTACTGGTCGGGCAGGTAGTCGAGCAGTCGATTGTCCTCCCCCGGCGTCATCGGGGCATCTAGCGAGAGATGCGACTGGGAGATAGCGAGCGTGCGTTCGACCTCTTCCTGGGTGATATCCAGATCTTCAGCGATTTCCTCTACCGTTGGTTCTCTGCCCAATTCCTGCAGTAGTGTCGAACTCCGTCGACCGATGCGGTGGAGTGCACCCGCTCGATTGAGAGGCACGCGAACGATCCGGCTCTGCTCAGCCAACGCCTGCAGAATGGCCTGCCGAATCCACCATACTGCGTAGCTGATGAACTTGATGCCCTTCGATTCGTCGAACTTGTGGCCGGCCCTGATCAGCCCGAGGTTGCCCTCGTTGATCAAGTCTGAGAGCGGCACACCCTGGTTCTGATACTTCTTGGCGACCGACACGACGAAGCGTAGGTTCGAGCGCACGAGCTTGTTGAGGGCGTCCTCCTCGCCGGCGCGGATGAGAATGGCGAGCCGTGCTTCCTCTGCCCTATCGATCAGCGGATAACGGCTGATCTCCTTGAGGTACTGATCCAGCGAGCTTTCCTTGAAGGCACCGCGTCGGGCCGAGAAGCTCATTGCTGGCGGGCGAAGAGGGTCTGGAGGCACGTGCAGCCCCGACAATCCGACTTCAATCGGCTGTGGGGGCGCCGAGACTAGAATCGGACGCGCTCCGGTTTCGCGCAACCTGGCCCCGGACGCATATCGCGCCCTCTACCGGACCGCCGCCCCGATGCGCCTCCAGCGGACCTCACGAAGCCACGGCGCTCGCTCGGCTCCACGCGGGTCGAACGAGTAGTAAACGAACCAGGGCTTGCCTCGGACCGCGTCCCGGTGAACGAAGCCCCAATACCGGGAGTCCTCGCTGTTGTCCCGGTTGTCCCCGAGCACGAAATAGCGATCGCGCGGGACGATGATGGGGCCCCAGTTGTCCCGGGTCGGCTGGTACTCCCTCGGGGGCGCGGCCACCAGGTGGTTGGACTGCCAGCGCATGTCGGGGTGCTCGGCGTCACCTCGCTGGTCCAGGTGCTTCGCGTAAGGCTCGTATAGCGGCGAGCCGTTCAGGTAGAGATGCTTGTCACGCATCTCCAGCGTATCCAGGGGGAGCCCGACCAACCGCTTCACGTAGTTCCGTGCCGGTTCGTGTGGTGGGTTGAAGACGATGACGTCCCCTCGCTCAGGCTCGAAAAAGGCGGGCAACTTGAGGTCCGTGCCTGGAACGTGCGCCCCGTACACGGCTTTGTTCACAAGCAGGAAATCGCCGACGAGCAGGGTGCCTTCCATCGACGCGGTGGGGATCTTGAAGGCCTCGACCCCAAAGGACCGGATGAGGAGGAAGAGCACGAAGGCAACAAAGAGGGACCGGGCCCAGTCCCGCACTCCCGCGAGCACACCCTCGTCGGCCTCACGTTTCTGCCGGACGAGAATCTCCTCGACGACGCTCCCGTTTTCCCCCCGTTCTCGCACACCGCCCTCGCTGTAGCCTAGAAGCGAAAAGGGCGCTCGCGGGCGCCCTTGGCCCGCCACAGCCGGAGGCATCTCTTCTGCCTCGTCCCTGCGGACTTTTGGCATACACAGGGTACCCCGCCTCGTTCCGCAACCCCGCTTCCGCGTCACGTAGCGCTTCCCCATGCGCACAACCGTGCTTTACCGTTAGAAGAGAAGCGGCGCGCGAGCTCTCCAGCTCGTGGTTCACGCTTCGATGCCAGCATTCCCGGAGACCCTCCATGCTCTTGGCAGCTCTTCTGCGGTCCGGCCGAAGCCCTAGGCCGCTGACTTTTCTCGCGGCCATTCTCGTGTTCTCGGGCATCTTTGCGATGCTGCGCAGCCGCATCCCGACGCAAATCGACCTGAGCGAGACCAACGCGATCTGCGAAGAGGGCTATGAAGAGTGGTGCGACACGGAGATGGGCGGAGGCTCAGCGCGAAGAACCGGCGCAGGTGTAGAGGCCGGCTCAGCCACGAGGGGACAGCCCGCGGGCCCCGTGCTCTCTGCCGCAACCGCCTGTCTGAACGTCGGATACCTATGCGCAGAGTTGGAGTCCAGAGGCGAAGTGATCATCCGTAGGTGGAAGGGCCACGAAGGGACGATCGTCGTCCACATTCCGAGGCCCGACTTCTTGTCGTCGGGCGATGCCCGCCGCCTTCAAGACGCCGCGGCAGCCGGTGTGAGACTCTGGAATGGTCAGCCCTTTCCCATCTCGGTGGATGAGCGAGGCAACCGCGAGTCACACTTCGCGGTGCAGTGGCGCCGAGCCATGGGGGGCCGCCAGATAGGCGTCGCTCGTACGCAGCCGTTGGCGGACGGTGGAATGACGGTCCTCATGCTGGAGCTCGCTACCGAGAGCCCCTTCCGTCCGGGCCGGACGCTCGCCCCCCGCCAGGTGCAACTGACGGCGGCGCACGAGATGGGCCACGCTTTGGGCCTGCTCATGCACAGCGACAAGGAGCGCGATGTCATGTACCCGACCAATACCGCGACGTCACTGAGCGCACGGGGCTACCGAACGATGGAAGCTCTGTACGAGCTGGAGCCCGGCACGCGAATCGTCCGCTGATCCCATAGTCTAAGAACCCCCTGGAGGCTCACGCGTAGCGGCGGAACTGCCCCGCGAAGCGAGAGGGGCCACGCTCGAGCACCCCGGGACGAAAAAGAGCCGCGAGCAATTCGGCGCTGTCGGCAAGACGCGGACCAGGCCGGTTGAACAGAGCATCGCCATCGACGACGTAGCAGCCCAGGCGGGTTCCGGCGGAGACCAGGTCTACGCCAGCCTGAACGAGCGGTCGCTCGAGTTCGGCCATGGTCCGCGCGACGGAGAAGCCGCACGGAAGCAGAAGCAAGCCGTCGGGGGCCGCGTGAGCGACGTCGGCCCACGAGACCTCCGCGAACGAGCGCGAGTCCTCGACGATGACGGGATCGAGCCCCGCGATGCGAGCCAGCTCCGGGATCCAACCCCCGGCGACCATGGGCGGCTCGAGCCACTCCACAAAGGCCACTCTCGGCCGGGCTGCCCCCCGCACGACCCCGTCTTCGAGCGCGTCGAGCTTCGCCCGGAACGCCCCTACCAATCGGCTCCCTCTGCCCTCGACCCCGAGGGCAGAGGCCACACGCATGAAGTCTTCCTGCACCCCCGGAAGGTCGTGCGGGTGCAGTGAGCACAGCAGAGCGCCGGTGAGCTGGGCACATGCCGCCGCCGCTTCGACATCGCCGAGGGAGACCGCGCAGACGTCGCAATGATCCTGGGTTATCACGACGTCGGGCGCGCAAGCGCGGATCGCATCGAGGTCGATCTCGTAGATGCTATCCCCACTCCGTAGTAGCGGTCGAACCGCCTCGTCGATCTCGGCCCCCGGTCGCGTCGGATCGACGCGGGGTCGGGACAGTACGGGCAACGACCCCACTTCGGGCGGATAGTCGCACGCATGCGAGCGGCCCACGAGCGTGTGCGCCATCCCCAAAGCGGACACGATCTCGGTGCCGCTGGGAATGAGCGACGCGACTCGAAGGGACATTTAGCAGTCTATCACGAAACGCGCCTCACCGGCGCTCCCCTCCGAACGTGAGCGTGCCCTTCACATAGAGCGCGCGGCCCGGCGACAGAAAGCCGAAAACCTGTTCGAAGTCCTGGTCGAGCACATTCTCCGCCCGGAGCTCCACCACGAAACCGGGTCGGCCCGCCTCTGCGACGGCGACTTCGATGGACGCGCCGAGGGCCAGGTCGCTGTATCGAGGAAGCTCCACCGGAACAGCTGGGAACTGGGTGAAGTCCCGGTCGGCCCTCGACCCGACGACCGTGAGGTCGCCGAAGATTTCCGTGCGGCTTCCCGCGTCGACGGTCAGTTGCGCACTCCAGCTGTGCTCGGGTCGACGCAGCAGCGGCTCGCCCGCCACGAAGCCCGCGCCGGGGCCCTCGTCGAATCCGGCGTCCGTAACCTCGGTGTCGAGCCAAGTCCAGGAGGCGGAGCCTCGAAGTATCCCCGACCCGCCCTCGACCTCGACCTCGAGGCCGGCGCTGC
>JAYZBT010000222.1:0-6677 GCA_036338615.1 Gemmatimonadota bacterium | reverse complement strand
TCGCTGTTGTGACGTGGATCACCAAAGCCAAGTGGAACTGGTCGATGCGGCGCGTCAGCCAATCCTTCGCCGCCTTCCTGCCGATCTCGTTCTTGTTGCTGTTGCCGATGTTGCTCTTTCTCCGGGAGGGTTACTTCCCCTGGATCGAGATGATGGCCTCGGACCCGATCGTTCAGAAGAAGGCGGCGTATCTGAACATTCCGTTCCTGGCGGCCCGGAATGTGGCAGGTCTGCTTCTGCTCTTCGGTATGGCGCTCTATTTCGTGTATCATGCGGTACGTCCCGACATGGGGCTCACGCGAGGCCACGAGGAGGGTGACCCGGGTCGCGCTACATGGCGCGAGCGCCTCACGCAGGGCTGGTTGGGTCAGGAGCAGGAAGAGGTCAACAGCTACAAGCGTATGACCATGATCGCTCCCGCGTTTGTGATCGTCTACGCGTTGGTCATGAGCATCGTGGTCTACGACTGGGTGATGACGCTCGAGCCGCACTGGTTCAGCACGATGATCGGCCCCTGGTTCTTCATGGGGGCGTTCTGGGGTGGGATCGCGTGCACGACACTCTGGAGCCTGTACCTGCGCACCAAGCATGTCGACTTCAGGAACCACATCGGACTGCAGCAGCGGCACGACATCGGCAAGCTCGCTTTCGCTTTCACGGTGTTTTGGACGTACCTGTTCTTCGGCCAGTACCTCGTGATCTGGTACGGCAAGCTGCCGTGGGAGCAGGCCTGGGTGGTGAACCGCTCGGACCCGGAGACTTGGGGTCCGTATTCGATCCTGGTGATCGTGACGTGCTTCGTCATCCCCTTCGCGGGGCTGCTGGGGCGCAAGCCGAAGATGAAGCCGAAACTGCTGGCGTTCTTCACTTCCGTGATCGTGCTCGGGTTGTGGCTCGAGCGCTACGGCATGGTGGCTCCTTCGCTGTGGCACGAGGGCGACCCGATCTTCACGATCTGGCAGCCGCTCATCGGGTGCATGTTCCTGGGGCTGTATCTGGGTTCGGTTCGGTGGTTCCTGAGCACGTTCCCGGCGATGCAGATTTGGCAGCCTATGCAGGATCCTGAGACGCTCGAGGCGGAGCTCGTGGCTTCGGACTGAGACTGACGGGTGGGCTCTGCTCGCCGAGCTTCGGCTGAAGCCTGGTTGTCCGGGAGTGCTGGATTTGGGGGCTTGGTCGGGGGTCGCGGAGGCTCAGGCTCCTGCGAGAGGCTGAAGTCGGTCTGGCGAATGGCAAGACGGTAGGGATGGTGAGCCGGTTCGGTCGCTACGGGTATCGCCAGATCACGAACGTGCTGCGCATCGAAGGCTGGCAGGTGAACCACAAGCTCGTGCGGCGATGGTTGGCTAGGCTCGGGGTGCAGATGCTCTTCATCGAACCCGGCAGTGGAGGCGCCTGTACAATACGGTCCGACCCCACAGCGCCTGCGGCGGTCGATCCCCCGCCCCGGAGGCGGTAAAACCAGCCGACCGGTTCCTTGGAATGCCCCAGCTTCTTGGACCTCAGACGCCTCAAGGTCTAGTATGGGGGGGTCGTACCGCACTGAGGGGCACGTCAGTGTGCGTGGCCTAGGGGCGACCTTCGATGTCGTCATGACGTTCTACGAGACCCGGGCGATCGGTCGTCCCGTGTTGGGAACTATGCGATGACGTCCTGAGCGGCCGCGCTATCAGCAGACAGGGCATTAGGAACTGAGGGGTGACTATGAAGAACGTTCGTCCGACAATGTTGATCATGCTCGTCGCCGCCGTTCCGGTGGCTGCCTCCGCGCAGGCGCCGGAGGCGACCGATATCCTGGCGTCGGAGATCGAGACCGTCCGACAGACTCTCGGACCGTCGATCGACCAGCAAATCAAGATCGCCGACATCGGCGACGGGAACGTGGCCGTCGGCGTCCTGCACCGTGGAACTCTCGAGGACAGTGGCGGCCTACCCAGTGGGCTCGTGCATTCGGAAGTGTCGGAGGTCTACTACATCCTCTCGGGTGGTGGCACCCTGGTCACCGGGGGATCTACGAATCAGGTGCGTCAGTTGCCCCCTGAGAGCGCGGCGGTCCAGACCCTCATCGGCCCCAGCTACTTTGCCACCTCAGAGGGCGGGCGAGTGCGCGAGATCTCGGAAGGCGACATCGTCATCATCCCTGCCGGGCTCTTCCACGCTTGGAGTGAGATCCCTGACCACGTGACCTACCTGAGCATCCGGCCCGATCCGGATCGCACGCTGCCTGCCGGCTACACGCATCCCTCGCTTGGGTCGAACTAGGCGTCCCGGGTGGGCCGCTTCGCGGACACTGCGTTGATTGTACGCGACACTTCGATCAACCAGAGGGTGGCGAGCCACAACGCGGTAGTACACTCTGGTCTTCACCGGGAGAGCCGGTCATGACGAGAGGCACGACCATCGGCGGGGCGTTCGCCACCCTGCTGATCCTTTTCGCCCTCTCTCCGGACGACGACCCCGCCGCTGCGACGTCACCCACAATGATCCCCTCGACCCCGGCGACCCACGAGGGTCTCCTCTACGGCCGCGTCACTACGGACGACGGCGAAGTCTACGAGGGGCGGTTGCGCTGGGGCGGCGACGAGGAAGCGTTGTGGGGCAACTACTTCAACGGTTTCAAAGACGTGAATCCCTGGGTCGCCTACGCGCCGCCCGAGCAGCTGCCGAAGGAGCGTCTTTCGATCGAGATCTTCGGGATCGAACTCGCGGGCTGGGAGAGCCAGTTCGACCTCGGCCGCCCGTTCATGGCACGCTTCGGCGACATCGCGCGCATCGAGGCGCGCGGCCGCGACCTGCGAGTGACTCTCAAGAGCGGTACCATGTTCGACCTCGACCGCTTCTCTGCCGACGACTTGGCCGATGGCCTGCGAGTGTGGGACGGCAAGCGCGGCGTGGTCGACCTCGGGGAGTGGGGGATCCGCACCATCGAGCTCCTCCCTTCGGCCCCGCTTGGCGTTGCCCCCTACCCGCTGCACGGTACCGTGCATACGCGGCATGGCGACTTCACCGGTCTTGTCCAATGGGACCGGGAGGACGCCATCGGTCCCGACGAGCTCCACGGCCACACTGTCGACGGTGAGCTCAGCCTGCGTTTCGACGCCATCCGTTCCATCGCGCGACGCTCGCCCGAAGGCTCCCTGGTGACGCTGCTCGACGGCCGCGAGATCGTGCTCTCCGACACCCGCGCGGTCGGCCACGGCAACCGCGGGATGTACGTCGACGACCAGCGCTACGGACGTGTGCTGATCTCCTGGGACGCCTTCGAGCGCATCGACTTCAGCCCAGGCGGCACCGGCCCCGCCTACGGCGATTTTCCGCCGGGCCGCCCGCTCACGGGAAGCGTCGTCACCCGGTCCGGCCGCCGCCTCACAGGCCGGCTGGTCTACGACCTCGATGAGAGCGAGACTACCGAGACGCTCGATGCCCCATCCCAGGGCGTGGACTACACCATCCCCTTCAGCCTCATCGCCTCGATCGTGCCCCCCGGCCTCGATGAGCATGACGCCCAGCACGCCAGGGTGACCCTCCATAGCGGGGAGGAGCTGCAGCTCGAGCGCACCGGCGACCTCGGCGAGTGGAACGCCGGCATGCTGATCTTCTTCGACGGCCGTCAGCGCCCCGAGTATGTGCCCTGGCCCGATGTCGAGCAGGTCGACTTCGACCGCCCACCGGCGATGTACCAGCCGAGCGGCCTTCGGTAACAGGACGTTGGGCCAGCGCCTCGGGTCGTGGCATCATCCCTCCCGGGCTGCTGGTCTAACTATCCACCGGCCTGTACGTTCGACGAACGGGAAGTGATTTCCGGGTAGCCTCATCTGTGCAGGAGAGACCCATGGGCTCGAAGCAACCTGATCGAAGGGCATTTCTTAAACGCGGGGCCGCGTTGGCCGGTGGGTTGACCTTGGGAGGAGTGGAGTCTGCGGTTGGCCCTGAGCCCGCATCGGGACAGTCGGTCGAGGACCAGTCCGTCGAGCCCGACGACTATTCGACCCCGGAACTGATCGCCTATGGCAAGCGCTCCCGTCACGTGACGTCGGTGCGAGAGCCGGTCAACGGCAGGCCGTCGCCCGACGAATTCGGGCTCGTCTTTCACATAGGGACTCCGCTTCAGGATCAGGTGGGCGCGATCACCCCGTCTTCTCTCCACTATTTCGGGACGACGCGTGGCTCCATCGTTCCGGAAATCGATCCCGCCGAGCATCGCCTCATGATCCACGGCATGGTGGACCGTGAGTTGATCTTCACCATGGATGAGTTGAAGCGTCTTCCGTCCGTGACCCGCCTTCACTTCATCGAATGCGCGGGGAACCGCTCGAGCTCGCGGCACAGGACGATCATAGAATCGCACGGGATGACCAGCTGCGCCGAATGGACCGGAGTCCTCCTGAGTACGCTCCTCGAAGAGGCGGGCGTGCAAGAGGGGGGGACGTGGATCGTGGCGGAGGGGATAGAGGAAGTGAAAGGGGCGTCTAGCTTGCCGATGGCAAAGGCGATGGACGACATCATCGTGGCCTACGCCATGAACGGCGAGCCGCTTCGTCCACAGCAAGGCTTCCCACTGCGGATCGTGGTGCCCGGCTTCGAGGGTATCCTCAGCGTGAAGTGGCTGAGGCGAATCAAGGTGGTCGACCAGTTCTACATGACATACAACGACTACGGGCATCTGCGTCGGGATTCCGATGACGCTGCGTTGAGTTACCAGATCGGGCCGAAGTCCGTCATCACCGTCCCGTCCGGAGGGCAACAGCTTCCGGGTATGGGATTCTACGAGGTACGGGGCTTGGCCTGGTCCGGCGGCGGTGCCGTCGCCCGGGTGGAGGTCTCCACCGACGGCGGCGAGAGCTGGTTTGCCGCCGACCTCCGTGGCACGCCGCAACGCATGGCCCACACCGCGTTCAGCTTCGACTGGACATGGGACGGGTCCGAGACCGTGCTCTTGTCCCGCTGCATCGACGAAATCGGTCAGGTACAACCAACGCGCGAGCAGGTCGCCGAGTTCTGGGGCCGACCCGGCGTGAGAGGCCAGGACAATTCGATCCAGCCCTGGAGGGTCGAGAGTGATGGGAGCGTGCATAATGCGATCGCTTAAGCTTCTACCCGTCCTCATCCTATTGGGGACGAGTGCTGCGTTGGCGCAGTCACCCACGTTCGGACTGGGGCGGACCCCGACTACACAAGAAGTCCGCGCCTGGGACATCTCCATCAGTCCTACCGGATTGGAACTCCCTCCGGGACAAGGAACCGCCGCCCAAGGGGCAAGGGTCTATCGGCTCAGATGCGCTCGATGCCACGGGTCGGACGGCACTGAGGGTCGCGCCCCGAGATTGGTCAAACGCGAGCGCCCGGCGGATACCCACCCCTGGAATCTGGGACGAATCCTGCCGATCCGCGCGCCGTACGCGACCGCAGTATGGGACTACATCAATCGCGGGATGCCGCTCAACCGTGAAGGCACGCTCAGCGCCGATGAGGTCTACCAGTTGACGGCCTTGCTGCTCCATTGGAACGAGCTCATCGCGGAGGATGAGGTGATGGATCCCAAGAGTCTGCCGCTCGTCATCATGCCCAATCGTGACGCCTGGGCCGCCCTACCGGATTGGACGCCGGGGATGCCGAGGCTTCTCGGTTACCCCCACTGAGTTCGGAGTTCGTCGAAGACAAGCCCTCACTGACCAACGACGGTCATCATAAGCGATGGGTCGTCGTTCGCCCGCCCAGGGCTGAGATCGGGGCGACGCAGGAGTCGGGTGGGTGGCGCTGTAGGTTCTCCCGCTTCGGAAAGGGGCCTGAACACCCAGTGCGCGAATCCCGGAGCTACGCTCAACGTGCTCGACGTCCTCCGATTCGTCGAGAGTTTCCGAGTAGGCAATACCAGGGTCGACGCTGCGGTCGAGTTCCTTCTCAGCCACTGGGAGAGCGATATTGTTCGCGAAGCGGCTCCGAGACGGCGTTAGAAGTGGCGAAATCACTTGCAGCATCCGGATCTGGCAACGGCCCCGTGTGACCGTGGGGAAGGAGTACTCCATGCCGCCCGGTCACATCGTTGTGGACTCGTTGATGGAGATCGGGCTTTCCGACGTGACCCCGAAGCTCGCTAGGCGCTCAGGCTTCATGGGCGTGGTCGACTTTCTCAAGGTGGCCAAGCATGGCGCCGGCGAGCGAGTGTTCTTTGTAGAGTTTCACTACGTGGCTGAGACGTAGTCGATATCCGTCGATGCGAACTCCGTGAACGCTGACGCCGGTCAGTTCATCCCTGGGTCGTACGGCATGCGGGATAATCTCCGGTGCTCCGGTCCTTTTCGCTCGAGCACCCGACTCCATAGAAGGTCGGGCGTGTCGGTGAACACGTCGTCCACGCGCGCCGGCTCGATGAGCCAGGAATCGGCCGCCATTTCCGCCTCGAGTTGGCCCGGCCCCCACCCCGAATAGCCTGCGAACACCCGCGCTCGGAGAACGCCCGGTTGGATGTCCGAGATCGCGCCCACGAGAAAGCCCACGGACCCGAAGACCAGGACGTCCGCCAAGTCGGGATGCGTGAACTCCGCGAGCAGAACGGGGCTGGACGTCTGAACAGGTCCACCTTGGAAGAGTGCCTCGTCGGGTGGCACCAAGGTGCTCAGGACCGGAACGGCCTTCTGGACCGTGACGTCCAGAGCGCGGTTCAAGACGACGCCAAG
>JAYZBT010000221.1:0-5541 GCA_036338615.1 Gemmatimonadota bacterium | reverse complement strand
GCAGCGAGAAGCCGATCGTGCTCTCGCATATCGGCGCACGTGCCCTGTGGGATTCAAAGAGGCTCGCGCCCGACGAGGTGCTCGAGGCGGTGGCGGCCAAAGGCGGCGTCATCGGCATCGAGTGCGCCCCGCACACGACGCTCACCAAGCGCAACCGCGTGCACAATCTCGACGGCTTCATGGAGCACTTCGAGTACGTCAAGGCGTTGGTGGGCATCGAACACGTTGGATTCGGTCCCGACACCGTGTACGGAGATCACGTCGGGTTGCACCACACTTATGCGGCCGCGCTTTCCATCAAGGAGTCGAAGGGGGCCGGCAAGCCGGGGCAGGAGTACCAGGAGGTCGCGTACGTCGAAGGGCTCGAAAATCCTACGGAAGGCTCCTTCAACATCGTGCGCTGGCTCGTCAAGAATCGATACTCGGATGAGGAAATCGAGAAGGTTATGGGCGGAAACGCGCTGCGCGTGATGGCGGATGCGTGGGCCTGAGGGCGACACTTCTCGCCTGGGGCGTCGCGGCGGTTGCGGGGCTGGCGCTGCCCCTCTCCGCCGCCGGTCAGACGACCGTCCAGTCGGCGCTGATCTATGCGGACCTGAGCCCGGACGACGGTGGGGCCGACGTCCGCGTCGAATACGTGCTCGACGTGCAAGGGACGCCCGAGTTGCGTTTCGAATTGCTGGGCTTCGGACCCGCCACCACGAACGCATTCTGGTTGGGGGAACCGCGCACGGGCACCGAGATCCCGCTCGATGCTGAAGTCGGCTCGATGCTGGCGGCAAGCCTCAGGCTCACTCTTTACGAGCCGAATGAGCCGTATCGCATCGTGGCGCTGTACCGGATCGAGGACGCTGTGCAGCGGGATGGAGACGACTTGCTCGTGCGTGTCCCGGTGCTCTCGCTTGCGTTCCCGCCGGCCGCCGGCTCGACGGACCTGTTCAGGGCGGAGCTGACGCTTCCCGCGGAGTGGCACGTGGCAGAGGGTTTCCCGACGAGACTCGAGGCCGACGGTGAGGGCTCCTACGTGGTCGATTTGCCCGTGGTGCCCTCCATGCTCGGCGTCAGGGGACGCTCCGACGGGGCGTGGCGTCCCGGTCTGCCTCTCCTGATCGACTGCCTGATGGGTGCGATCATCCTTGCGTTCGGCCTCGTGGGTTGGCGCCAGATCCGGCGGGGCGCCTCGTGACTGGGCAACCCGGGATGATCTTCTACGGTCTCTTCGTCGTCTGCGGCGCGATCGTCGTCGCGTATACGCTCTGGATGATCTGGGAGGAGCGACGGTGACTCCGCAGATCTGGGTTTTCGTCGGATACTTCTTCGTCTTGTGCGCAATCGGCTGGTACAGCCTTCGCGCCACGCGCAATGAAGAGGACTACTGGATCGCTGGTGGCAACCTGGGCTGGTTCACCGGCGGCGCCACGATGGCGGCGACGCATACGTCGGCGGGCACGTTCGTGGGCACGATCGGGGTGATGTACGCGGCCGGGTGGTCGTTTGCGTGGGTTCTGCTCGCGATTCCGCTCTCGTACTGGTTCATGGTCGCGGTGCTCGCGCCGCGTTTCACGAAGCAGAAGGAGCTGACGCTTCCCGCCTTCATGGAAACCAGGTACTACGGGAAGGGCATTCGGGGTTTGGCCGGCGGAATCATCCTGGTCGCCACGGTCATCTACATCCAGGCGCAGATCGTAGCCGCGGGGCTCATTGCGCACACGGTGTTCGGCATCCCGACCGCGTGGGGCATGATCGGCTTCACGGTCATACTGCTGGCGTACACAGTGGTAGGGGGGATGATCGCCGTGGTCTACACGGACGCGTTCCAGCTCGTCGTCATGAGCGTCGGTGCGCTCTTCGCGGTCCCTCTCGCGCTCAGGCAGGTGGGCGGCCCGGGAGAGCTGCTCTCGCTCGTCGAATCGGCCCATCCCCTCGTCTTTACCTGGGAGACGATGCCGGCGACGCTCCTGCTGACCATGGGACTTTCATTCTTCCTCGGCGGTATCGCGACGCCGGAGAAGCTGATTCGGCTGTACGCCATGAAGGACCTGCGCACGATCCGGCGGGGCATCCTCTTCGCGATCATCATGATCCTCTCGCTGAACATGCTGGTGTTCGCGCTCGCGCTGTGCGCGATCGTGCTCTTCCCCGAGCTCCCGACCGGCGACCTCGCCATGCCCATGGTTGCGACCGCGGTGCTTCCGGTCACGCTGGGCGCGATCCTGCTCGCGGCGATCACAGCGGCGATGATGTCTACCGTCGACTCGCTCTTGATCGTGGCGGGCTCCGCGCTCTCGGTCGACATATACCAGAACCTGCTCGATCCCGACGTCACGCCCGAGCGCCGGATGTGGATCGCTCGAGTCGGGATTCTGGTCGTCGGATCCGTGCCCGTGATCTTGTTGTTGAGTGGTGTCGGGGACGGCGAGCTGGTCCAGTTCATCGTCTTGCTCTTCACGGCTCTGATGGCCGCGGCCTTCGTGATGCCGGTGGTCGGGGGCGTGGTGTGGCGAAGGGCCACCAAAGAAGGCGCCGCCGCGGCTATGGTCGGAGGTGTGGCCGCGACGTTCATTTGGGAGATCTTCGGCGTCGCGTCCGTCGAGCCGGTGCTCTTGGGCTTCCTCGTGTCTGCGGCGCTCTTCATCTCAGTAAGCCTCGTGACCGAGCCGCCCCCGGAACGGGCGTTGGAGCCGTATTTCGACGCTTGACACGTGAAGGAGCCGACGCGAGGGTGCGTGCTCCGCAACCCGTTCCGGAGTGATCCCTTGAGTCGAAACACGCGTCGAGCGTCCGTTCTCCACCTGCTCCTTCTCGGTGCTGCGCTGATGGTGCCCGCGTCCGTTTGGTCTCAGGACATTGCCGACGCATACCGCGACGACGCCAATCGCCTGATCGATGCGGCGCTGGCGAATCACGACGCGTACGAGCGTCTGGGCGAGCTGGTCGACCTTTTCGGCCATCGCGTATCAGGGTCGGTCGCCCTCGAGCAGGCCATCGATTGGGTCATGCAGCAGATGGAGTCGGACGGCCTCGACAACGTGCGCGGCGACATGGTCATGGTGCCGCATTGGGTCCGCGGCGATGAGTCGCTCGAGATGACGCTTCCGAGGCCGCGCTCACTCCCGATGCTCGGGCTGGGAGGTAGCATCGCGACGCCTCCCGGCGGGATCCGCGCGGAGGTCCTCGTCGTTGGAAGTTTCGACGAGTTGGAGCAACGCGCTGACGAAGCGCGGGGCAAGATCGTGCTCTTCGACGTGCCTTTCACGAGCTATGGCGCGACGGTGCAATACCGGAGCCAGGGTGCGATCGCTGCGGCACGCGCGGGCGCGGCCGCCAGCATCATCCGTTCCGTGACGCCGAACTCTCAGCAGACGCCTCATACGGGCAACATGAACTACGCCGCCGACGTTCGGCGCATCCCGCACGCTGCGATCACCGTCGAGGACGCCGAGATGATCCACCGCATGCAGGATCGGGGTGACCGCGTCGAGTTGCTCCTGAAGATGGATGCGCAGACGCTGCCGGATGCGCCTTCCCGGAACGTGATGGCCGAGATCACCGGGTCCGAGTTCCCGAACGAGGTCATCGTGCTCGGCGGACACATCGACTCATGGGACGTGGGGCAGGGTGCCATGGACGACGCGGGTGGTGTTGTCGCGGCCTGGGAGGCGGTCCGTATCATGAAGCAGCTCGGCTTGCGGCCACGGCGCACCGTGCGCGTCGTCGGGTGGACCAGCGAAGAGAACGGGGGCCCTGGCGGCCCGGAGTACGCCCGGATGCACGCCGACGAGGATCACGTGCTCGCGATGGAATCGGATGGCGGTGTCTTCAAGCCTCTCGGCTACGGCTTCACCGGCTCCGACGCCGCCTTCGAAATGGTCACCGAGATCGGGACGCTGCTCGACCGTATCGGTGCGGGCCGCATCACTCGGGGTGGTGGTGGCGCCGACATTGGCCCGCTCATGCAGACCGGCGTGCCGGGCATGGGGTTCAGCGTCGACGGGACACGTTATTTCTGGTATCACCACACCGACGCCGACACCCTCGACAAGCTCGACCCGGACGAAGTGGCTCTTTGCGTCGCCACGTTCGCGGTCATGGCGTACATCGTGGCGGACATGCCGACGCGGTTGCCTCGTTAGCTTAGGGACACCCTTATCCGGGAGCACTTGATGGCTGGCGCGAAGAGTTCTGTGATCGAGCGGATGGTCGGGGCCACGTTTCTGAGCGTCGATACGTTCGAGGAGGTCGAGCACGATCAGGCCGCGACCGGGCAGGCAGCGATGGTCGTGGCGGTCGTTGCGGTCGCGCGCGGGATTGGCGCGTCCGGCGAGGGACTGATCGTGGCTTCGTTCGCGGCCGTCTTCGCCCTGGCCAACTGGGCGATCTGGGCTGGGATCTGCTACCTCGTCGGTGACAAACTCTTCGGCGGCAAGGCGTCGTGGGGCGAGCTCTTGCGTACGCTCGGTTTCGCGCAGGCTCCGGGCGTGCTTTGGATCTTCGCGTTCCTCCCCATCCTGGGCTGGCCGCTGTACGGGTTGCTGCCGCTGTGGGTGGCGGTGGCGAGCTTCATCGCGATCCGCCAGGCGCTCGATATCGGCAACGCGAAGACCATGATGACCATCTTGGTTGCCCTCGGGGTGAGTGGTTTGCTAGAACTCTTCTTTTAGCTCGAGTTCAACACGGACGTGATCGGACGAGGAAGCCCCACCCGCTCCGTGCGCGTGGCACGCCACCGTGACGGGCGCGTAGTTCGAAAGAAGGACACGCTCGCCGTAGAAGAGCCGCTTGAGATCAGAGTCTCCTGGAAGGCCGCCGAGCACCGGCGGGTCGAACCCGTCGCGATCACGATGCGTACTCCCGGAGACGACTTCGAACTCGTGGCCGGCTTCCTCCACGGCGAGGGAATCGTATCGACGGTCGACGATCTCCAGGAGCTGACCTACTGTCGCGGCGACGAGGATCAGGAGTACAACATCGTCGAGGCTCGCTTGCGCGCCGGGGTCTCGTTCGACGCGGACTCGATGCGCCGCAACGTGTTCACGTCGTCGAGTTGTGGGATCTGCGGGAAGGCGTCGATCGAAGCCGTGCAGGCGACCGGGTGTTCGATGTTGCCCGGGGGATTCGTGGTTCCCGGTGCGCTGCTGTGCGATCTACCGGATCGGCTGCTGGAGGGGCAGGGGGTCTTCGAGCGCACAGGGGGGCTCCACGCCGCTGGTCTGTTCCAGGCGGACGGTTCCCTGGACGTGCTCCGCGAGGACGTCGGCCGCCACAATGCCGTCGACAAGGTGCTCGGCCATTCGTTGCTCGCCAGGGTTTTGCCCGCGCACCATCGGGTGTTGCTCGTGAGCGGACGCGCTTCGTTCGAGATCGTACAGAAAGCGCTCATGGCCCAGGTGCCGGTGCTGGTTGCGGTCGGAGCCCCGTCGAGCCTGGCGGTCGACCTCGCGAGCCGATTCCGTCAAACACTCGTCGGATTCGCGCGCAACGGTGGCTTCAACGTGTACTGCGGAGCCGAGCGAATCTCTTGAGGCTTCTGGGCGCCGTCCT
>JAYZBT010000220.1:0-4187 GCA_036338615.1 Gemmatimonadota bacterium | reverse complement strand
CACATGATCGAGGAGGATCTCTTTTACGAGATTCCCCTGGACATGCTGGATCGGGAGATGCTTTTGCTGACCCGCATCGCGAGGACGCCCGACGGCGCCGGCTATGGCGGCTCGAAGGCCAACACGTCCACCGTGCGCTGGCAGAAGAACGGAGACCGGATTCTGTTGCGGCTCGTCAGCTACCAGAACTTCGCGGACGACACTACTGCGATCTCGGCGGCCGTGCAGAACTCCAACTTCGAGCCCGTCCTCGTGGCATTCGACATCGAGGTGATGTCGGAAGACTCGTCGGCGGTAGTGATCGACGTGACGGACCTCTTCACGGACGATGTACCTCTACTCGGCCTCCAAAAAACCCGGCGGACGCAGTACGGCGTGCGCAGTCTGGATGGTGATGGTACCTACATCGTTCGTGCAAGCGCCTACCCGACCAATGTCGAAGTCCGTCGCGTGGTCACGTACAACGCGACCGAAGCCCCGTCGAACTCGGCGAGCAATACGCTGTCGATGGAGATCCACCACTCGATGCTGTTGCTTCCAGACAACCCGATGGAGCCGCGCCTGTGCGACGAGCGCGTCGGCTACTTCAGCACGAGCCAGACCGACTTCGGGCTCGACGAACAGCGCGCGGTCACGACGTGCTACGTAACCAGATGGCGGATGGAGCCGAGCGACCCGGCCGCATTCGCGAGGGGCGAGCTGGTCGACCCGGTGAAGCCGATCGTGTACTACATCGATCCGGCTACTCCGCCGACCTGGGTCCCCTACCTCAAGCAGGGTGTCGAAGACTGGCAGGTGGCGTTTGAAGAGGCGGGCTTCAGCAACGCGATCGTCGCTTTGGACGCCCCCGACGACCCCGACTGGAGCGCCGAGGACGCCCGCTACTCGGTCATCCGCTACCTGGCGTCGAGTGTGCAGAACGCCTCGGGCCCGCATGTGCACGACCCACGAACCGGGGAGATCCTGGAGAGCGACATCCAGTGGTACCACAACGTCATGAACCTCGTGCGAAACTGGTTCTTCGTTCAGACCGGCGCGGTGAACGCAGCGGCGCAGTCGGTGAAGTTCGAAGACGAGCTCATGGGCGAGTTGATCCGGTTCGTCGCGGCACATGAGGTAGGGCATACGCTCGGCCTCCAGCACAACATGCAGGCGTCGTCCGCCTACCCGGTGGAACAACTGCGTACGCGCTTCACGTGTGAGATGGGTATCGCTCCGTCGATCATGGACTACGCCCGCTTCAACTATGTCGCGCAGCCGGGAGACGACGCTTGCCTGATGCCGTTGGTGGGTCCGTATGACAAGTTCGCGATCGAATGGGGCTACCGTCCCTACGCCGGAGAGGACCGCCACAGCGAGATCGGGACGCTGAGGAAGCTGGTGGAGGAGATGCAGGAGGACCGGATCTACCTGTTCTCGAGTTCGACCGGGTCCGACCCGTCCGCGCTCACCGAAGCCATCGGCGACGACGCCATGTCGGCATCCGACTACGGGGTCGAGAACCTCAGGCGCATCACCGACAAGCTCACCGAGTGGACGTACGAGGAGGGCGAAGACTACTCCCAGCTCCAGGAGCTCTACGAGAACGTCGTGGGCCAATGGAACCGATACATCGGGCACGTGGTCGCCAACATCGGGGGAGTCGTGCGCACGCGTAAGCGTCAGGGGCAGGACGGAGTCCCGTATGAAATGGTCTCCAGGCGCAACCAGGAACGTGCGATGGAGTACTTGGACCGCCAGGTCTTCAGCACACCCGAGTGGCTGCTGGACCCGAACATCCTCGATCGCTTCCAGGACACGGGAGCGACCGATCAGATCCGCACGCGACAAGCGTCCGCTCTGAACCGGTTGCTAGACGTCGACCGCATGAAGCGCTTGATCGAGCAGGAGGCGTTCCACGGATCGGATGCCTACGCGCTCGGCGACATGCTGGACGACCTGCGCGAGGGCATCTGGTCCGAAGCATCCGGAGGGCGGGCTACGGACGCGTACCGGAGAAACCTGCAGCGGGCCTTCCTCGACCGAATGAAGACGCTCATGGAGGACGAATCCGCGCTGCAAACCGACATCTCTCCGTTCGTGCGGGGCCAACTCGCGACGCTTCGCATCGAGTTGCAAGAAGCGGCGGAACGCGTATCGCACCGAGCGACCAGACTCCACTTTGCAGATGCCGTGGTGAGGATCGACACAATCCTGGATCCGAGCTAGAAGCTAGAGCAGCGCCGTGGGGCCGAACAGGAAAGCGGGCCCGGGCCGGAGCCCGGGCCCGCTCGAGAGCCTTCTCGGCGCGAGGTGTCGCTAGTTCTTGGCGATCTCGATGGTGCGGCCCTTCGCCTCCGCCGCCTTGGGCAGAAGAACCGTGAGCACGCCGCTCTCGAAGGTGGCGACGATGCCCTCGCCATCCACGGTCCACGGAACCGTGAACGCTCGTCGGAACGCACCGTAGCCGCGCTCCGAGACGTGGAAGCGCTGCTCCACGTCGGCCTCGGTGATCGGCTCCGTCTTCTCGCCCGAAATCGTGAGCACGTTGTTTTCGAGCTCAATGGAGACGTTCTCCTGCGAGAGCCCCGGAAGCTCGGCGGTGAGCGTCAGCCCGTCTTTGCTCTCGGAGACGTTGACGGACGGGGCCCAGCTGCGAGCACGGGCCGAATCCTCGAAGAGGCCGGCCAGCCGGTTCTGAACCGTCGCGAGGTCGCGCCAAGGAGAGTACGTCGGGGTCCTGAGGGTGTATTTCGTGATGGCCATGGGGCCTCCTGACTGTTGAAGATGGATGCCCTAAGCGCTTGCACGGCGCGTGCCGCAAACCCAACCATCAATCCTGCCAACTTGAACGGCAACATGGGGTTACGAGATCCAAGCTCTGCCAGATTGGCTCAGTTCAGGTGCCGACTACTGCCGATCCGGCAACGTGAGCGCCAGCGCCCTGCGGGCGGCGCCCATCGGGGGATCGAGATCTCGCTCGACGAGCGTCACTTCCTGGGTGTGGATCGCTCTCAAGAGCAGCTCGCGGAGAGGGCCACCCTCCCAGATCAAGCCGCCCCAGAGAGCAATGCGGGGCTTCTGCGCCCAGGGTCCGGAGCGCTCGAGCACAGCGGCGAGCTGCCCGGCCAACAAGTCGGCCGCCCGTCCCAGGATCGTCCGCGCGACAGCATCTCCCGCGGACGACGCACGAGCCACCAGGGGCACCAGCGCAGCGACCTCTCCCTTGCTCGCGCCCGCAGTCCAACGGATCAGACCGATGGGGCCCTCCAGCCCGAGCTCTTCCATCACGGGCTCGCGAAGCGCCGTCGAAGGACCCCGACCGTCGTGGGCACGGACCACGCCTCGGAGCGCCTCCATGGCCACCCAATACCCGCTGCCTTCATCGCCGAGGTGCTGGCCCCACCCGCCAACGCGATGCGTGGCGCCCTCCAGGTCGCGCGCCAATGCTATGGACCCCGTGCCAGCGATCAACATCCCGCCTGGCCCGTCGCCGAACGCGTCTTCGAAGGCCGCTTCGACGTCTGTGCCTACGGTGATCGCCTCGGCGAGTCCCAGCCGCGACAGAGCCTCGGTAACCGCCCTCCGCGCCGATCGTTCTCCGGCCCCCGCGAGCCCCGCCCACAGGGCAGCGGCGGGAAGAGCGACACCAGCCTTCTCTGCCGCAGCCCGCACTACGGCAGCGACCGCGGACGTCGCTTCGGCCGCGGCATCGCCGGTCACCACCGCACCCACTCCGTGGCATCGGCCGATCTCCGCACCCGATTCGTCGAGAACGACGGCCCGAGTGCTCGTGCCACCCCCGTCGACGCCGACGACAAAGCGCTTCACGGAGTTTGTCGCCAGACGAGCCCTGCAAGAGAACCCGCGGCGAAGGTCACCAACGCCCCGGCCGGCACGTACCACGGCCAGGCCATCTGATCCCTCAGCAAGACCACAGTGCCAATCCCGATCACGATGCCTACGATCACGGCCGTCTGACCTGGACGCTTGGTGAATACACCGAGCGCGAACGCGCCCAGAAGGCCGCCGTATACGAGCGCCGCGATCCCCAAAGCCATCTCGACCGCAGAGGTGCCCTGCGAGAGCGGAATAAAGAGGATCGCGCCGCCGATCAACAACGCCGCCCACACCAACGTGAACACCTTGCCCGCCCGCAGAAGGCGCGCGTCGTCGTCTCGGGCTCCCACCAAGGGCGCCCAAAAATC
>JAYZBT010000219.1:0-8805 GCA_036338615.1 Gemmatimonadota bacterium | reverse complement strand
GGCGACTCTCAGGTGACCTGGTTCGAAGGGAACCACACCGAATATGAGGAGGATCGTCGCCGGCGATTGGGCGAAAAAGCGGCCCAGCCGCATCGCCTGAAGTATCGTCGGCTAGTCCGCGACTGAGCTGCACGCGTGTTGCACGGGCGGAACCAGGCTCATCATTCCTCGTGACGCCTGTGAGGCCCCCGACCGTTCGATTCGCGTGTGACCTCGGAGTGCCGGCGAGGGATCCCTCGACATACGGCACGGTCACCGGCGCCCTGCTCGCGGTCGCGGCACTCGGGGGTCCTTGCCAGCCTGGCGCGCTACCAGGGTCGACCCGTTGGAGGCGCTACAGGCGGATTAGCAGGTCGCTGAAGCGGGGGGCGGGCGGCGCCGGGTTGACCGCCCGTGGTTGGGACCCGTTATCCTCTCGGCATGATCCGCATACAGAACCGCCCCGAAATCGACGAAGGCGCTGCCCTTAGGGCGGTACGCGAGCACTACGGCCTCGACGGAGCCCTCACGCCCCTGCCTGGAGAAAGAGACCGCAATTTCCTGCTCGAAACCGAGTCGGGGGTGCGGTACGTCGTGAAGGTCAGCTCTCCGGACGAGCCTCAGCCGATCCTCGACTTCGAGAATCGAATGATCGAGCGGTTGAACGCAGATACGAACGGGCTCGTACCGGCCATCGTTCACGCCCGATCCGGCGTGGCTCTGGTAGAGCATCCGGACGCCGAGGGCGAGACGTATCGCATCCGCTTACTCGAGCATCTGCCCGGGACGGCCCTGGCCACGGTTCGCCCTCGCAGTAACGCCCTCCTCAGAGACCTCGGCAGGCGCTTGGGTGAGCTGGACAGCGCGCTGGGAGCGGTCCCGGACCACCCCCCGGCGCGCGTCGACTTCGACTGGGCGCTCGGGCATGCCGGCGACGTAATGGAGCGCGGATTCTCTCTCCTCGCGGGCGAGCAAAGAGCGTTGATGGAACGCACCCTCGAGGTGTTCCGGAGCAAGGAGGCCGAGTTCCTCGGCCTCGGGTCGCAGATGATCCATGGCGACGTCAATGATCACAACGTGCTCGTATCGAAGCCGGACGGGGGCGAACGCAGCATCACCGGGATCATCGACTTGGGTGACGCCCACTCCGCTCCCCGAGCGTTCGACCTGGCGATCGCGATCGCGTACTCGGTGTTCGAAACTCCCGACCCCTTCTCCGCGGCGGCCGCGCTGGTGAGTGGCTATCACGAGACGCTTCCGCTGCTCGAGCAGGAGCTCGGCGTTACAATGGCGCTCGTGCGGGCTCGACTCGGCCAGAGCGTGTGCATTGCCGCCTGGAGACGACACAAGGGTGAGGCGGACGAGTACCACCTGGTGTCCGAGCAGCCCGCTTGGCGTTTGTTGGCAGAGCTGGATTCGGTGCCCGACGCGATCGCGACAGGCATTCTTCGGGATGCTTGCGGATTCGACGCGTGCCCACGGAGCGCGCGGTTGAGGACGTGGCTTGCCGGTCGACAGTTCAGCCCGGTGATGGAGCGAACCGAGCGAGAAGGCGGGGTCGGCGTTCTCGACCTGAGCGTCGGCAGTCCGGACCTGACCGGTCGGGATACCGACGATACGGCGCACTTCACCGAGCGTGTGTTCTCCCGGATGCGCGAGGACGGAATCGCGCTGGGCGTGGGCCGCTACCTGGAGCCGCGCGCGTTCTACTTGACCGAGGCGTTCGCGGGGCGCGGGGGCGACCCGCGCGAGCGGCGAACGATCCACCTGGGGATCGACCTCTTCGACGAGCCGGGTGCGCTGGTGCGGGCTCCGCTGGCCGGGCGGGTCAAGAGCGTGCGGGACAACGCGGCGCGGCTCGACTACGGTCCTACGGTAATGCTCGAGCACGACGGACCCACGGGACCGTTTTGGACGCTCTACGGCCACCTTCAGCGCACGTCGGTCGGCAACCTGGGTCCGGGAGACCCCGTTGAAGCCGGCCAGACGATCGCGCGCATCGGGCCCTACCCGGAGAACGGGGACTGGCCGCCGCATCTGCACTTCCAGGTCATCACCGACCTGTTGGACTTCGAGGGCGAGTTCCCCGGCGTCGCCCTCCCGCGCGAGCAATCGGTTTGGGCTTCGTTCTCGCCGGATCCGAATTTCATTCTCGGGCTACCGGGGCAGACCACGTACGTCGAGCCGAGAGAGCTGGAACAGCAGCGACGAGGAGCGCTCGCCCCCAACCTGAGCCTCTCGTACGACGAGCCCATCCACGTTGTACGGGGCCTGGGCGCGCGTCTCTACGACGTGCTCGGGCGGGAGTACCTCGACGGCGTGAACAACGTCGCCCACGTCGGGCACGAACACCCCGCGGTGGTGCGGGCGGGCCGGCGACAGATGGGCGTGCTCAATACGAACACGCGATATCTGCACGAGACCATTCTCCTCTACGCGGAGCGACTCGCAGCACTCTTCCCGGACCCGCTCTCGGTGTGCCTCTTCGTGAATTCCGGTAGCGAAGCCAACGAACTCGCGTTGCGCCTGGCGCGGGCTCACACACGAGGGGACGCCGTCGTTTCGCTCGAGGGCGGCTATCACGGCAGTACCCAGGCGTGCATCGACGTGAGCCACTACAAGTTCGCGCGTCGCGGTGGAGGAGGGGCGCCCCCCTGGGTGCACGCGGCTGCGATGCCGGACTCCTTCCGGGGTTTGTACCGATCGAGCGACCCTGCGCGAGCAAGTCGGTACGCCGCTCACGTGGGCGAGGGCTTCGAGCGACTCGCATCAGGCGGCCATACCGCGTCCGCCTTCCTCGCGGAGAGCATCCTCTCGTGCGGCGGTCAGATCGAGCCACCGGATGGATACCTGGCCGCGGCGTACGAGCACGCCCGGGCGGCCGGAGCGCTGTGCATCGCGGACGAGGTTCAGATCGGCTTCGGCCGCGTGGGAAGCCACATGTGGGGCTTCGAGGCCGGAGGGGTCGTGCCCGACATCGTCACGCTGGGCAAACCGATCGCAAACGGACACCCGCTCGGCGCGGTTGTGACCACCCCGGAGATCGCCACCTCGTTCGACAATGGCATGGAGTTCTTCAGCACGTTCGGGGGAAACCCTGTGTCGGCCGCGATCGGCCTCGCGGTGCTCGATGTGATCGATCGTGAACAACTGCAGACTCACGCCGCGGAGGTTGGAGGCAAGCTGAAGACCTCGCTGGGCGCGCTCGCGGGGAAGCACGAAGTCATCGGAGACGTGCGAGGCCGTGGACTCTTCCTGGGAATCGAGTTCGTGCGCAACCGACAGTCGCTGGAGCCGGCGGCCGAGGTAGCGACCTATGCCGTCGCGCGCATGAAGGAGCGGGGCATTCTGCTGAGCGCGGACGGACTCGATGGCAACGTCATCAAGATCAAGCCGCCCATGCCGTTCAGCGAAGCAGACTCCGTCCGACTGGTGCGGGAACTGGATGGCGTGCTGAGTCACGACCAGGTGAGGCCCCTGGCCGGGACCTGAGCCCGGTTGCAACCGATCCGCCTCTCACACTGTCCGGAAACAGGTTACTGCACGGCACCCTCGACACGTCGATCCTCAAGACTCTTTCCTATGGGCCGCGCCATGGGTACGCGGTGGCGCGATGGATCGAGGGCGAGACCGGGGACGCCGAGCGGATCAGCGTGGGCTTCTTGTCGAGTTCCATGCTGCCGACACTGGGGGTGGCGCCGCTCCTCGGCAGGGGGTTCAGCCCTGAGGAGGACGTGCCCGACGGCCCCGAGGTCGCGGTGCTCGGCTACGACCTACCGCCGTACCACATGCGGACAATGGAGGATATCGTCTCAGCCTCCTTCGCTGGCCCCCGGGTCATGACCACCTGCTGGGGATCTTCGCGCTGATCGCGTTGGCTTTGGCCGGAGTCGGGATCTATGGCGTGATCTCCTATTCCGTCGCGGGCCGCACGAAGGAGATCGGTGTTCGTGCTGCGCTGGGAGCCGAACGCGGCGAGATCATGAGGATGATTCTGGGCGAGGGGGCCCGCCCGTTGGTCGCAGGAGTGACGTGCGGTGTGGTCGGGGCATGGCTGGCGACCAGGCTTCTCGAGCAGATGTTGTGGGTCGAGGCGACGGACCCGCTCACGTTCGTGTTGCGGGCGGGCGTCCTGTTGGCGGTCGGCATGGCCGCGAGCTGGGTGCCGGCAATGAGGGCAACGCGCATCGTGCCGACGGAGGCGCTCAGGGAGCAGTAGCCACATCGGCGAGAACTGCCCGTCCCTCGCCAACGCCCCACCCTTGCTGCCACATTCTGTCCCCGCCGCTGACATCAATCGTATGCGCTTTGGGGACGTCTACCGTGGCCAGTGTCTTAGAGCAACTCAATCTGATCCGGTCCAACGCCGGCGAGCGGCGTACCATTGGTCTCGACGACACAACCGTTTGTCGTTTCGTCACCCGCGATCCGACGCTGGCGGATGCCGTGAACGCAGCTACGGAGGAGTTCGAAGCGCTCAACCAGGAGTTCCCGGAACTCATGGCGCTCGGCGAGGTGGAGCAAGTCGCGGCGATCGAGCAGCACCTCGTGAACTTCTACGCGGACGACACTGTGAATCCGTACGTCTCGATGGCAGCGCGTGGCCCTTGGATCGTGACCACGAAAGGGGCGGTTCTGCACGACAGTGGGGGCTACGGTATGCTCGGCTTCGGGCATGTTCCCGAGCCGATCATCGAGGCCATGAGCAAGCCGCAGGTCATGGCCAACGTCATGACGCCGTCTCTCTCGCAGTTCCGCCTCTCCGAGGCTCTCGAACGGGAGATCGGCCAGACGCGTCAGGGCGGCTGTCCGTTCACACACTTCCTCGCCATGAACTCCGGATCGGAGTCCGTTTCGGTGGCGACCCGCATTGCTGATGTGAACGCGAAGATCCTCACTGACGAGGGCGCCCGGCACGCGGGCAAGCCGGTCAAGCAAATGTCGCTCGCGGGTGGCTTCCACGGGCGCACTGGCCGCCCGGCGCAGTTCTCCGACTCGTGCCTCACAGCCTATACGACCCACCTCGCGACCTTTCGTGATGAGGACTTGATCACCGTCGAACCGAACGATGTGGACGGGCTCGAGGCGGCGTACGCCCGGGCGGACGCCGAGGGCTACTTCATCGAGGCGTTCTTCATGGAGCCCGTAATGGGCGAGGGAAATCCGGGCGTCGCGATGTCACCCGACTTCTACTCGACCGCGCGCTCTCTCACAAAGGAGCACGGGTCGATCCTGCTCATCGACTCCATCCAGGCGGGGCTGCGTGCGACGGGATACCTCTCCTTGGTGGACTACCCAGGCTTCCAGGACCTCGATACTCCGGATCTGGAGACGTACTCCAAGGCTCTGAACGCCGGTCAGTACCCTCTTTCGATTCTGGCGCTGACGCCCGAGGCGGCCGCTCTTTATCGGCAGGGCATCTACGGCAACACCATGACCGCGAACCCGAGGGCCATGGACATCGGCAGCACGGTGCTCGGGATGGTCACACCCGAGGTGCGCCAGAACATCGTCGATCGTGGCCGCGAGTTCGTGATGAAGCTCGAGACACTCGCGGAAGAACTCGACGGCCAGATCACGAAGGTCGAAGGCACCGGCCTGCTCTTCTCCTGTGAGCTCGATCCGAGGTTCAAAGCGTACGGGACCGACAGCGCAGAGGAGTTCATGCGGCTGCAGGGGATCGGTGTGATCCACGGTGGTGACAACTCACTCCGCTTCACCCCGCACTTCCAGGTGACCTCCGAAGAAGTCGACCTGATCATCGACCACGTCCGCAACGCGGTGTTGAACGGACCGGGAGCGTAGGCGCGACTGATCGGTCATGGCCGAGTAGTCGAACATGTCGGGCTTGATCAATTCTCTCAGCTTCTCGTGCTCGACGCCGCACGACCGGCGCCCGATCACGACCCGCATGAGCGGTTATCCGTCCGTGATTGTCCGCATCAGCCGCTCCAGTCGCTGCTTGTGCTGTTCGAGCTCCGTGACGAGCACCTCCAGCCGCTCGTACATGTCCGCCGCCGGCTTCTGGTCGGCGCGCTGCGTATTGCCGTATAGATAAGAGATCTGATCGGCGAGCATGGGCTGCGGATAACTCGAGATCGACCGGTCCGTGACGAGCGCCGTCTGAATTTCCTTGAGCTGGTCTTCCACGCTACTGCCTTCCGCGACTCGAGCCATCGCCCCTCCGAGCTTCTCGATGGTCTCGCTCGCATCCGCGATTGCCGCCAGGACCTCGAGTCCCAGATCGAACTGCGCTTGCAGGTCCTCCTGGGTTACTCCGTCCGCCGCGACCCGGGGGTCAATTATCAGCTCGAAGCTGCGCGTCTGGCTTTGACCGTCCACGGTCAGACGAGCCTGGTACGAGCCTGGTCCGACCGTCGGGCCGCCCCGCCCGTTCGGGCCGCGCACGCTCAGATCCCACCTGAAGCGATGGATACCGCGTCCGTTGCCCATGCGTGCTTGGCCGGACGTGCGCGCGAACTGGCCGCGCATTTCTTGCCCCGTCTGCGTGCGCGTGCCGGCGCCGCTCGCCTGGAACGTGCGCACCACCTCTCCTGATGCATCCAGAATCTCTAGCTGCAGGGACGACGCGTCGGTGGTCAGCATGTAGTCGAACACCGCGCCGTTCGGCGAGTACCGGGGCTGATCCGGAGAGCCGCCGCCGAAGCCACCGCGCCCCCCACCGCGCCGGCGATAGGCGTCAGACGGCTGAAGCAGGTGTGGTCCGCCGGCGGCCGTGGCTTCCCCGAACTGCCGCAGCGGCGACACATCGTCCATGATCCAGAACGCCCGCCCCATCGTCGCCAGCACGAGGTCGCCTTGGTGGATCTTGATGTCGGTAATGGGCGTGACGGGCAGGTTCAGCTGGAACGAATCCCAACTCGCGCCGTCATCCATCGACACGAACATCCCGAACTCGGTGCCGGCGTAGAGCAGGCCCTCGCGTACGGGATCCTCTCGCACGGCCCGCGTGGGGTAGTCGGAGGGGATGCCATTGTCCCCAGGTGTCAGCAAGGTCCAACTCTCGCCGAAGTTCTCCGTCTTGTAGATGAACGGGGTGAAGTCGCCGAGCAATGTCCGGTAGCCGGCGAAGTAGGCCTTGCCTGCGGCGTGGGGAGATGCCTCGATGGTCTGGATGCGTCCCTCACCGGGCATGTTGGGAGGCGTGACGTCGGTCCAGTTCTGCCCACCGTCGCGCGTCACATGCACGGGGCCATCGTTCGCGCCCGCCCAGATCACTCCAGCCTGTACCGGCGACTCCTCAATCGCGTACAGGACGGAGTAGTGCTCCTCGCCTGTAATGTCGCGCGTTATCGGCTCTCCGGACACCACCTGCCGCTCCGGACGGAACGCGGTGAGGTCGGGGCTGATGCGCTGCCAGGTGACGCCCTCGTCGGTTGTCTTGTGCACGAACTGCGAGCCGTGGTAAACCGTGTTCGGATCGTTCGGCGAGACCTCGATCGGGACGACGCGCTGGAAGCGATAGGGAAGCTCGGCCGGGTTGACGCCATACAGGTTCACGAAACCGACGTAGTACTGCTTCTCCTGCCCTGTCCGCTCGCTGTAGCGCCCGAAGCGGCCCTTGCAATTGGAGTACACGATATCCGGGTCGCCGGGCTTGGGCACCGCAGGACCGGTCTCGCAGCCGCCGATCGCGCGCCAGTTTCCGGTATGGCCTCCGGCAGAGCCGTCCTCCGGCGGGTTACTAGGCACCTTGATCGTGCTGTTGTCCTGCTGTCCCGCGTACAGCCAGTACGGGAATCGGTCGTCGATGTCGAGTGAATAGAGCTCTGCCGTCGGCTGATTGTGCTGCGACGACCAGGTCCGACCACCGTCGAGCGTGACGTTCGCTCCGCCGTCGTTCGATTGAACCCAGATATCCGGATTGTCCGGGTTGATCCACATATCGTGGTTGTCGCCGTGCGGCGTGCCCACCCGACTGAAAGAACTTCCTCCGTCCGCGGAGGCGTACATGCCTTCGTTGTTCACATAAACGTTGTCCGCATTCGTCGGGTCCGCATCCACGTTGGTGTAGTAGAACGGGCGATTCATGATGCCGCTCTGGTTGCTGGCGAGACTCCACGTCTCACCGAAGTCGTCCGAACGGTAGAGCCCCTCGTCCGGGTCGGTGGTCTCGACGAGCGCGTACACCCGATTGGGCGCGTCGGGGCTGACCGCGAGGTCGATCTTTCCGACCAAGCCCGTGGGCAAGCCCTCGGTAAGGATCCTCCAGTTGTCACCGCCGTCGGTCGACTTCCAGATGCCGTTCTCCCGACCCGACGCCTCCATGCCCGAGACGATGGTCCACGGCTTGCGCTGACCTCGCCACATGGCCGCATAGAGTTCGTTGGGGTTCGCCGCGTTGATCTCGAGGTCGATTGCGCCGACGGAGTCCGATGTGAAAAGGACCTGCTGCCAGCTCTGTCCGCCGTCGCGAGTGCGGTACACACCTCGATCCGGATTGTTGGCCCAAGGGTTTCCGAGCGCGGCGGCGTAGGCGATGTCCGGATCCTGCGGATGAATCTCGATGGCGCCGATTTGGCCCATCTGCTCTAGACCGACGGTCGTCCACGTCTCACCGGCGTCGTCCGAACGGTATGCGCCCCGCCCGACGATCACGTTCGACCGAATCCCGTCCGAGCCAGTACCTACGTAGACGATGTTCGAGTTGGACGGAGCGACCCGGATCGACCCGATGGAGCCGGTTGCGAAGTAGCCATCAGAGATCGGCCGCCAGGTCGTTCCGTAGTTCTCGGTCTTCCACACGCCCCCGCCCACCGCACCCATATAGAACGTGAACGGGTGGTCCCTGTGGCCCGCTACGGC
>JAYZBT010000218.1:0-21915 GCA_036338615.1 Gemmatimonadota bacterium | reverse complement strand
TACCGTGGTTTTCATCGTGGCCATTGCCCAATATATATAGTTACCATATGTGGTATCCACTGCCCTTGCGGGAACACCCTGCAAAGTGGTCCTGTGGGGCGGGCCCCGGCATGGCTCGGTGGGAGCGACGTACTTTGGCTCAGAGACGACGATTCATGAACAGATATCAGTTGACAGTAGCGGCTCTTTGGGCCGCGAGCATCACCGCGGTACCGGTATCGGGTCAACAAGCCGATTTCACGTTCTACTCGCCCCTAGCGGAAGCCTGGTACCGGGCCGCAGACTCCTTCGAGTGGACGTCCACGACCACGGACAACGATGGCCAGAGCGTCCAGATTTCTTATCGCACGTTCGGCTCTCGCTCGAATCCGGCGCTCGTCCTGCTGCACGGATATCCCACGTCGAGTTTCGACTTCAGGGAGATGATCGAGTACCTGGAGGACGACTACTTCGTCGCCACACTGGACTTCCCCGGATTCGGATTTTCCGACAAGCCTCAGGGTGACTACTCCTACATGCTCGAGGACGATGCCAAGCTCGTAGACCACTACGTGAGCGAGGTTCTGGGCCTGACGAGCTTCAGCCTCTTCACGCACGACCGGGGCGTCAGCGTGGGTCTGGCCTTCCTGGGTAACTACCTCGCTGAGGAGAGCAGAGACTATGAAGTGACGTATCACTTCATGTCGAACAGCGGCATGTTCCTGCCACTGGCGAATCTATTCCCTGCCCAGACGGTTCTTCTCGACCCGGTCCGGGGACCGGCTGAAACGGCCCGCCGTCAAGCCCTGCCGCGCCGCACAGAGGGAACGCCGGTCCAGTTGGCCTATGCCGATATAGAGGCGTTCAACGATGGAATCGGCGCGAGATTGGGCGTCGGGAAGTACCTGCTCGAGCGAGTCGCAAACGAATACCGTTGGCTCGACAACCTCCCGAACAGTCCCATTCCGGTGGCCTACATCTGGGGTCTGCTCGATCCGGTGAACCCGGTGCGAATCGCCAATCACGTTTGGTCGACCTATTTGAATGACAGGCCCGTCGAGAGCTCGTTCTGGTACATGCCGACGGCGGGCCACTACCCGCAGCGAGACGAGCCGGAGGAAATGGCCAGGGTCGTCCGGCTGGTGCTGAACGGGGACGTCCCGGCGAGGGACGCAGAAGGCGCTCGTCTGCTATCGAACGCCAGAAACAGGAACGCGGCCTCGGCGATCTTCGTCGGGCACTCCGACATAGAGGACATGGTGTTTCCGGGGGCTGTCGAGTACAGCCCGGCTGGATACAAGATCAGGCGCTAGCGACACGACCCCCGTAGAGTGGACCACGCCCGCGGTCAAGACCGAGGCACCTTCAAAGCGATGAACTCCGCCACTTCCTCGCCGCCCCCCACGGCCAGAACGATGTACTGCTCACCCTCATGCAGATACGTCATCGGCGCCCCGGCGGCTCCATCTGGTAGCTCCATCTCCCACACGACCGCGCCGGTGGCCTTGTCGTAGGCGCGAAACCACGGTCCGCCGAAGCCCGCCGAGGTCTCGACCGGCATTCCTTCGGGCACCCGCCTGAGGTCGAGCCGTGGATAGAATCCCTCCCCGATGAAGAGCAATGTCCTGGTCGCGAGCGGCGAAGCGCGCCCGGGCGTGCCCAGCTGGCCGAGGTCGAGATGCTGGATCGCGGGGTGGTCGCGCGGTCCGTCGCCGTTCGGCACCTGCCAGACGATCTCGCCCGCATTCATATCGATGGCGGTGATGCGTCCGTACGGGGGCTTGAAGAGTGGCAGCCCCCGCGGACCCGCGATCCACATCCGGTCCCCCTTCCTGTAGCGCAGGTTCGTGCGGGCGGTATCACCCGGGACGATGTCCGCGACGAATGCCGCGGTGATCGACGGCACGTAGAGCATGTTCGTCTCGGGATCGAAGGCCCCCCCCTGGACGTCGGCGCCGCCCTGAGACCCCGGTAGCTGAATCGTCCCGAGGTTGGCATTCGGGCCATCCCCGCGGATCGAAGGGGGAGTGAAGAGCGGACCGGTCGTATAGCGCGAGACGATCTCGAGCGCCTCGGCACGCAGCTCCGGCGTAAAGTCGATCAGGTCCTGCTCGAGCGCGCCCTGGCGGTCGAAAGGCGGCGGTTTCGTGGGAAACGGCTGCGTCGGCGACGTGCGCTCGCCCGGCGTCTGCGACCGGGGGACGGCGCGTTCTTCGATCGGCCAGATCGGCTCACCCGTGACGCGGTCGAACACGTACACGAAGGCCTGCTTCGTGATCTGTGCGACCGCCCTGACAGGCCGTCCATCGACGACCAGATCCATTAGGATCGGTGCAGCCGGCAAGTCGTAATCCCAAAGTCCGTGATGCACGAGTTGAAAGTGCCAGACTCGCTCGCCGGTCGCCGCGTCGACACAGACCAGGGTCTGGCTAAAGAGATTATCCCCGAGCCTGTGGCCCCCGTACATGTCGTTCGTCGAGGACGACACTGGCATGTAGATGAAGCCCAGCTCGGGGTCGGCGCTGAACAACGACCACACGGGTGCATGCCCCGTGTACTCCCATGAACGGTCTTCCCACGTGTCGTTGCCGAGTTCGCCGGCTTGCGGAATGGTGTGAAAAAACCAGCGTAGCTCGCCGGTGCGTACGTCGAACGCGCGCACGTCGCCGCGTAGAGCCTCTTTTTGACGGGGATCGTCCGACATCGACTGACCGAGCACGACGACGTCGCCGACGACGGTCGGGGCACCGCCCCAATTGTAGCGGGCGCCCTCCTGTAGGCCGGTCGTCAGATCGACTCGGCCCCCGTCGCCGAAGTCGACGATCGGTCGTCCGGTACCCGCGTCGAGCGCATACAAATACCGCAGTCGGTGCACCAGAATCCTCCGGTCGCTGCCGTCCGCCCAATAGGCAACGCCACGAGTGGAGCTGCCCCCCAAGTAGCCATCGGGTCCCTCGACCATCGGCTCTTGAATCCAGAGCGTCGCGCCCGTCCCCGCGTCGAATGCCTCCACCAGGCCCACTGCGTTCGGCGCGAACAGCACACCTCCGACCATGAGCGGGGTCCCGACGAGGTCACGGTCGCGGGCCTCGGCGGCCTGCTCCACGATCGAGGGATCGACCGCCGGACGCCGCCAAGCGATCGCGAGCCGCGACACGTTGTCCGGGTTGATCAGGTCGAGCGGCGAGTACTTGGTCGAGCCGAGGTCGGCTGCATACGCCCTCCACTCCCCATCGCTCGCGCCTTGCTGCCCGACGGCTGGCGCCGCGACGATGGAAGCTCCGGCGATTAAGCAGGCAACACGAATCGGGGACGGTGGCATCACGGGTTCTCCTCGGTGTTCACGCTAGCGATCACTGTCTAGGATAATCTGGCGCCCCGTCTCGAAGAGCACAGACTCGGGCGGGTCGAATCGTCGCTGTGTCAGGTAACTCCGCTGCGAGAGGCCCAGAGCTAGACCGAACGTAACGATGAGGCCCGCCACGATCGCGCCACGCACCCGCGGCCCTGGCCGCCATGCGCTGCGCATCGCCAATCCGAGGGCACCGCCGAACACGAGCAGGAGCCAGGCCGGTGCCTGCACCAGAGGCCACAGGAAGAAGAGTCCTGCGAACGCCGTCAGACCGGTATCGGCACTGAACCACCGCCAGACGATGACGGTCCAAGTGATCCAGACAAACGCCAGCGGGAAGAAGAGCGCGTAGTTCCGCAAGAATCCGAGTTCACTACCCAGAATCATGTAAGGCACGAAAGGATCGTCGACCACCGACCACAGGCCCGCCGTGGCCATGAACGATCCGATCATGACGAGCGCCGTCCACATGAGATGCCCCGTCTGCCGATGGAAGAAGTGCAGGAACAGAAGGGCCACGAAGTACTCGGTCCACAACTTCATCGACTCCTCGAAGAAGCCGAGCACGTTGCGGAGTGGCCGCAGGCTGTCGAACGTCGCCTCCGGCCAAAAGACCTGCCAGATGTACTCCCTGTGGTCCAGCAGATCGAAGACGCCGTGGGCCAAGGCGGCGGCGCCGATCAACCCGAGGTAGGGGATGTAGTCCCGGGCATCGGGCAGCACCCGCATCAACCGCCACAGAAGCGCGGTGCCCAAGAAGGCGAACAAGATGATCATCACGTCGTCAGCTTGAACCATCCACGGATACGCATCTCTGTCCACCATGTTGAAGATCCAGAGCCCGATGCCCTCGTGCCACTGCCGCTTCTCATCGAAGAGCGCGACGACGAGGGCGACGCTCAACACGAGCGCCGCGCGCCGACGCTCGGGCTCGAGCGCCTGATTGCGGACCGCCGGCATCACCAGGAGGAGCACCCCGAGTATCATGCTCAGGCTCAGCCAGGAGCCCGGCGCGCCCTCCTCGAAAGCGAGGTGGGTAGACCAACTGGAGAGAGAGCAGCAGAATGAGGAGCGCGAGCAGCACGGGCGCGAAAACGAAAGCCCCTGCGGGCACCCTGACGTCGAGTTCCTCCGCGCCGATCGCGGTTGTGCCGCGCTCGGTCACTGGGTGCGTAGCCATTCGATCAGCTCAGTGGATGACAGTCCGAAGTGCAGCCCGTCGGTGAAGCCGGCCACGGTCTCGGGAAGCTGGCCGAGAAGCGCATCGGGCGTCGGACCGAGTCGCTCCTGCACCCAGAGGTTGAACGGCTCCGCGGCGAATCGGGTACGCCCCTCTAGGTAAGCCGCGCTGAAGTGCGTCGGCTGAATGACCCAATAATCGATGCCGTGTTTCTCGATGAAGCGCACAATCACGTCCGGATCCGTCGCGTAGTAGGCCGTGAAAAATGCCTTGGTACGCTCATCGACCAACGCCCAATGCTCGGGCCAGTACGACTGACTCAACTCCTGCGTGATGAAGACGGAGCGTCCGGCAATAACCGGAATGTCGCTCGCGCGCAGGGGGTCGGTGAGCGCCGGCCAGTGCAGGTAGGTCCCCCAGGAAGCCGCCAGCAGCGCGACGAGCGGCACGTCCCGGGCGAAGATCGCGCGAAGAAGGCGCACCCTAGCGAATCCTCGGCATTTCGAAGTCGATGATGGGCCTCCAAGCGAATGTGCACTTCCGCCGCGCACCACCATGCGGACGCACGAGTTGGGCGGCAAGGCGAACGGTTCACTGCCATCCTTCGACCCTCTTCGACGAATTCGACTCCCCCAGGTCGCGCGCTGGATCCTCGCCTCCACATGAGGGGCCCCTCCTGCAAACAATGTCGGCCGTTCGAGGCGCCCCCTTAATCTCGAGCGACCGGCTCCAGCAAAGTCACCATATCGACTCGAGGCAGGCTGTTGACTAATGGCGGACCCGCGAGGCAACATCAGTCGGGTTCGGGCCGGTGGCTTTTCGCCTCCTGTCCCGGTCTCCACGACCCCGAGGAGGACACCATGAGCGTCTCCCGCGCGAGCGTGCTGATTACGCTCTTCGCCATGTCCATGTTCGGCTCCGAGACGGCTGTCGCGCAGACGTCTTCCCCGGCCGTCGCACGACTCACCCTCGCGGGGCCCGCCAAGCGCTACTGCTCTGGAATCTGGGTGTCCGAGCGCGAGCGCGACGAGGCGCTGTATAACAGCGTGCTCTGGGACGAGCAGCTCCTGAGGGAATACGAAGTCGGTCGCCTCGACTTTGCGATCGACGAAACCCACCGGATCGTGTCCGCGTCGCGGGACGGGGTCTCGGCAAGCGCTCGCCACTTCGGCGATCAAGGATGCGTCATCCTGAGGCCGGAAACGGACCAGCCGCTGTTCACGCCCACCAGGGTCGTGAGCGCGCTGCCCGACGCGGCCTCGACGCCGTGGCCGATGGGTGACGCTCTGCCCGACACGCCACTGCCGTCGGACGTCGATGCAGCGCTGCTCGACGAGGCCGCGAGCACGTTTTTCGCGCGCGAACTCGACCGCCGGGCAGCGTTCATCGTTGTGCACCGCGGTCGGATCGTGAAGGAGGCATACGGATCGGGCGCGCACGCGGACATGCAGCTGGAGAGTTGGTCGATGGGAAAGAGCATGACTGCGACGTTCATCGGCCGCCTCATTCAGAAGGGTCTTTTAGAACTCTGGCAACCAGCGCCCGTACCAGAGTGGCAGCTCTCGCCGGACGACCCTCGTGCACAAATCCGGATCGCCGACCTGCTCCGCATGTCGAGCGGGCTGAGGTTCAGCGGTGGGGGTTCGACGCCCGAGCAGATGGCAGCGTCCTACATCCCAGGGCAGACGGATCACAGGCTCGGATACACCGCTCCGATCGACATCTTCCGGTTTTCAGCCAGCCGAGACGCCGAGCATCCGCCCAACACCGTCGGACGATACCGGAATTCCGACCCGTGGACGCTGGGATACATCGTACGCCGCACGGTAGAGAACGAGCTCGGAGAGCAATACCTCACCTGGCCGCAGCGAGAGCTCTTCGACAAGATCGGCATCCGACGCTTCATGATGGAAACCGATATCTACGGGAACTTCATCCTGACGGGCTACAACTTCGGCACCGCGCGCCACTGGGCGCGGCTGGGGCTTCTCTATCTGCAGCGCGGCATGTGGAACGGAGAGCGGCTGCTGCCCGAGCAGTTCGTGGACTTCGTCCAGACCCCGGCTCCGGCCTGGGACGAGCCGGTGTACGGCGGACTCTTCTGGCTCAACACGCCGGACGAGGCGGGAAGGGGAGGCCGCATTCCTACTCTACCGCCCGATGCCTACAACGCCGCGGGGGCGGGCGACCAACGCACCTATATCATACCGTCCCGCGACCTGGTCATCGTGGTGATGAGCCACCGCGCGGGCGCCAGCTTCGCGCGCGACCGAAGGACGCGTGAGTTCGAGGCGCTGGGCTTGGCGGTGCAGGCAGTGGACCCGACATGGAGGACCGGACGATGATGACGAAGCGGGTTGCCGCGATCTGGCTGGGAATCGCCCTCCCTGCCGGCATCCACGCCCAGGTTTCGCTCGCTCCCCCGCCCAACGGCTCGGTCACGTTCGAGTATCGCGACGCGATCGCGGCCGCCAGACAGCTCCTGGTCGAAGTCATGGAGGAGCGGGCAATCCCAGGACTTTCAGTCGCGGTCGGTGTGGACGGCGAGATCGTCTGGTCCGAGGGGATGGGGATCGCGGATCTCGAGCACGGCGTACCCGTGACGCCGCTCACCCGATTCCGAAGCGGCAGCACGGCAAAACCCATGACTGCGGCGGCGATGGGTGTTCTGTACGAGCGTGGGCTGGTCGATCTCGACGCCGAAGTGTGGCGCTACGTGAGCCGATGGCCTCGCACGCACCCGCCGATCACCATTCGGCAGCTCGCCGGCCACCTCTCGGGAATCCGCCACTACGACCCCAACGGCCTCGAGTTCTTCAATCCAGTGCGCTATACGAACCTGCTCGACGCGCTCGAGATCTTCGATCGCGATTCGTTGCTGTTCGAGCCGGGGAGTCGGTACTCGTACTCGACGTTCGGGTACAACCTCCTTGGCGCGGCACTGCAGCAGGCCGCCGGTCAGCCTTATGTGGACCTCGTTCGGGAAGTCGTCTTCGAGCCGCTGGGCATGCTCTCCTCCGTGACGGATCATTCCGATTCGATTATCGCGCACCGCACCAGCTTCTACGAGCGTTCGGGCGGTGGCTCGTCCTACCACACCAGGCAATCGGGCTGGCAGTCGCCGACGCGAACCGTCCTGAACGGCCCCTACTCAGACAACAGCAACAAGGCCCCCGGTGGCGGATTTCTGACCACGCCCACGGACCTCGTCCGTTTCGGATCGGCCCACCTGCAGCCGGGGTTCCTGGAAGAGAGCACCCTGCAGCTCCTCTGGACCCGTCAGCGAACCAGCTCCGGGGAGGAAACCAACTACGGGCTCGGATGGCAATTCGGTGAAGACCCAGAAGGCCGACCCACGATCGGACACGGCGGAGGCGCGGTCGGCGGCACATCGCAACTGCTGATGCACGCCGACGTGGGCCTCGTGGTCGCGGTTCAGGTCAACCTGACCGACGCCGGCATCGGCCGGGTGACGCGCGAGGTCACAGCAATCTTTCGACGCGAGTTGGAAACGGGGAACTAGGCAACGCTCCAATGCTCCCGCCGACCTCGGTCAGAGACGAAGGACGCCGGCCCCGGCGTATCGTGCCTAGAATGCGGCTTCGGGTTCGGTTAAATAGGACGACCATTCCGCCCACGGTAACGGAGCCTCCCACGCCAGGAGTCGAGCTCATGGATCGTCGCACCGCTCTGAAGGCCATGGCGGCGTCTACGTTCGCCGCACCCGCTGTCTTGCGTGGTCGCTACTCGCTACACGCTCAGTCCCGTGACGAGTATTCCGCCAGAGCGATCCGTCTGGTCTCCGAGTCGGCGGTGATCGACATGCTCTGTCAGTTCCGGTTCCCTGATCTGCGCGGGGAACGCCCTCCGCTCGCGACTCGGTGGCTGCGGGACCCGACGAGCTTCACGGAAGAACACTTTCGGAAGTACAAGGAGTCGGGCGTCAACGTGATCGCGCTCGGGCGTGGCGCGAACTCCTATGAGGGCGCGCTCCGCTTCTGCGCCGAGTGGAACGGATTCATCGCATCGCACAGTGACTGGTTCGTGCGCATCGACGACCCCCGTGACCTGGCAGCCGCAATGTCTTCCGAGAAGGTCGGCGTCATGATCACGACCCAAAATGCCGAGCACTTCCGGGGGGTGAACGACGTCGAGACGATGCACGGCCTTGGACAACGATTGGCCCAACTCACCTACAACTTCCAGAACCGGTTGGGCGCCGGCTTTCTCGAGCACAATGACGGCGGACTCTCGGTATTCGGACACCAGATCATGGAGCGAATGCAGGACGTCGGGATGGTGGTCGATGTCGCGCACTGCGGCGACCGCACGACGCTGGACGCGCTCGACGCAGCCACGAAGTCGGTGGTCTTCTCCCACGCGTCTTGCCGTGCGCTGATTCCAGGTCACCTACGTTGCAAGACCGACGAGATGATCCGCACGCTGGCCGAAGGAGGAGGTGTGATGGGTATCCCGTTCATCCGCTTCATGATCAAGGGCGGGCCCCCTGTGTCCGTCGACGACGTCGTCGATCACTTCGAGCACGTCGCGCGCACGGTTGGCGTGGAGCACGTGGGTATCGGCTCCGACCTCGACATCGATGGCTTCGGATCACCACGACAGCCACCCGGAGGGCCCGGCCCCGAAGGGCAACCCAACTTCGAGCGCTACCAGCCCTTTTTCACCGACGAGGGCTATGTGCACATCGAGGGGTTGAACCACCCCAAACGGGTGTTCGACCTCACAGAAGGGTTCATCCGTCGCGGATTCAACGACGACGAAATCCGCCTGATGCTGGGAGGAAACTTCGCACGTGTCCTGGGTGAGCTCTGGAGCTGAGCCTCGAGGACCGCGCCGGAGTATCGGCCTACCCTCCCTGCACGAGCACGGGCGAGGAGGAAATCTCGAAGTAGTAGCCTAGCTGCCCCCACTGCCCGTCGCCCCAGCAATACGAGACCCCAGAAACCGTGAGGCCGTACGTATGTAGGCTACCGGTGCCGAGGAACGTGGGTCTAGCGGCCGTCGACGCTTCTGTACGCCGCGATCACGGCCAACTCCCCCTCCCTCCCGGGGCGTGAATTGCCGTGCTCCATGCCCAGGATCCCGTCGAAGCCCTTGTCCCTGATGTGAGCGAAGACGTTCGCGAAGTTGATTTCACCCGTGGTCGGTTCGTCTCGGCCAGGATTGTCACCGATTTGGAAATACGCGATCTCATCCCACGCGGCGTCGATGTTGGGGATCAGATTGCCTTCTGTGATCTGCTGGTGGTACAGGTCGTCGAGGATCTTGCAAGACGGACTGTCCACCGCCTTACAGATTTGGTAGGCCTGCCCGATCCGTTTCAAGAAGAGACCGGGATGGTCCCGCGGATTGAGTGGCTCGAGCACGATCACCAGCCCATGTGGCTCCAGGATTTCTGCGGCCCGCTTGAGCGACTCTACCACGTTCGCCGTCTGATAGTCCGCGTGCAGTCTCAAGTCGACGTGCCCGGGAACGACGGTCATCCACTTCGCGTTCACCCGTTTCGCGACCTCAACCGACGATCGGATCTCGTTCAGAAACTCGTCGCGGCGCGCCTCGTCGCCACCCGCCAGATTGGGCTCGTTCCAATAGATGGTGTGGGCGACGAAGACGCCCATGCGCATGCCGAGCCGGCTCATCTCCGACGCTATGCGTTCCTGCTCGTCGACCGGCCGGCCTCGCATGCCGTTGTCTTCCACCGATCGGAAGCCCTGCTCGGCTATGAAGCGCAGCTCTCCCAGCAACTCGCCGCCTCCGTTTTGCCTGAACATGCCGAAGTGAGGTGCGTAGTCGAGGCTGAACGGCTCTCGCGGCTTCGCCCCGGAAAGCTCCTTCGTACCCAGGGCGGCACCTGCGGCCAGAGTCGTGGCCAGGAAGTCTCGTCGCTTCATCGATTCACTCCTCTGAGGGACTCGGGCTTCGAAAGCGGGACGTCGCCCAACGACCACACGGTCTCGCCCGTCACCGCGGCACTCGCTCCATCGAGCGAACGAACGAGTGTCGCACCTGCCTCGGCATCCATGAGCCCGAGCGCGGTCGCGAGAACGTCCGCCGTCGTGGCATCGGGTGCAACCACGGTCACAGTGGAGGCAGTCGTCATCCCATGGCCGGTGCGTGGGTCCAGGATGTGGGAGTAGCGCACGCCGTCGATGTCGACGTATCGATGCCGGTCGCCCGACGTGGCGACCGCCGTCTCCGCGAGCCACAAGACGGTGTGCCCGGGCACATCGACCCGCCACCCCTTCCGGCCCGGCGGGGCCACACCCAGTGCGAGGTCGCCACCCGCGTCCACGAACGCGCGCTCGAACCCCAGCCGGCGAAGCTCCGCCAGAGCGGCGTCGGCGGCGTAGCCCTTCGCGATGCCGCCCAGGTCGAGCGCCATGCCCGCGCGCTCGAACACGATCGTGTGGGCCGCGCCGTCCACCTCGAGCGACTCGTAGCCCACGCGCGCCTTCGCCTCCGCGAGACGAGCCTCGTCTGGCAGCTCACCGCGCCGGGATGACCAACGCCAAAGCCGGGTGAGCGGCCCGACGGTGACGTCGAACGCACCATGGGTGCGTTTCGACCACAGGCTCGCGGTGGTCAGCAAACGAGCCAGCTCGGGGCTGATCGAGCGCACCTGCCCCGCCTCGGTAGACGACAGCCGCGAGACCTCGCTGTCCGCGTGGTAGTCGCTGAACGTCGAATCCAGTCGTTCTACGACGGAGTAGGCGCTCGCCGCGGCGTGTTCAGCGGTACGCCGATCCGCGGCGTAGAGGACGATACGGAACGCCGTGCCCATATGCGGCTCGGAGAACTCGTAGCGATCGACGCTTTGGGCCACCGCCACCGGCCCGGCGACGAGCAACGCCACGACGCACGGGAGCGCCGCCATAGCCCCTATACGCCCTCGAAGCGCCATTGGGCGGGTCAACAATGGCTACAGGACGCGCGTCACCCCAGGCACGGGCACCGGGTAGTATCCGTGTGCGTCCGGCATCACCGGCGGATGTGCGTCCCAAGCGAACTTCTCGGGCATTAGGCTCAGATCGGAAGCGAGCGCCTCGTCCCACTCGATGACCCGCCCCGAGTAGGTGGCCATGCGCCCCAGGATCCCGGTCATGGTCGCGGTCGCTCCGAGCTCCGCGTCCGCATACTCGTGCTGACCACCGGCAATCGCACCGAAGAGTTCGTCGTGCTCGACCTGATACGGATCGGGATCCCCTTCGTCATCGTACTCGAAGAGCACCTTGCCAGACTTCGAAAGGATGAGGCCCGGCCTCGGCGCCGTGCCGTTCGTGCCGTGGAACGCCTCGGATACTCGCGACATCGTGTCTGGGATGTGTCTGCACTGGCTGAGTACGCGCCCGTCGCCCTCGTACTCGAGTTCCACGAAGTGATGGTCGAAGATCTCTCCGTGCTCCTTCCCGGTGCGGACGAGCCTACCACCCTGCCCTTGGGCGCGGATCGGATGCCCGCCGAAGACCCAGTTGGCAACGTCGAGGTTGTGCACGTGCTGCTCGACGATGTGGTCCCCACAGAGCCAGTTGAAGTAGTACCAGTTCCTCATCTGGTACTCCATCTCCGTCTGACCTTCTTCGCGCTCACGCACCCACACGCCGCCGCTGTTCCAATAGACGCGTCCGAGAACTACGTCGCCGATCATCCCGGCGTGAATGCGGTCGACCCACTCGCGGTACACGGTCTGATAGTGGCGCTGCAACCCGACGACCACATTGAGGCGCTTCGCCTTTGCGCGCTCTGCGGCGCGGAGGACGGTCCTCACGCCCGGCGCGTCGGTCGCGACCGGCTTCTCCATGAAGACGTGTTTGCCGGCCTCCACCGCCGCCTCGAAGTGGATGGGGCGAAAGCCTGGCGGGGTCGTCAGAATCACGACGTCCACCAAGGGCAACAACTGGCGATACGCGTCGAAGCCCGAGAAGCGGCGCTCGGCGGGCACGTCCACGCGAGCCCGGACGTCGGGCCGCCCGCCCCAATCGTCCCGTTCCCTCGTGAGCGTACTTAGGCTGCCCTCGACCTTGTCGGGGAACGCATCGGCCATCGCCACGAGCTGGACATCCTGAGCCGTGCTGAGAGCCTGCACCGCGGCCCCGGTCCCGCGACCGCCGCAGCCGATCAGCCCGATCCTGATCGCGTCCGCGGTCGGAGGTTGCGCGCGTAGCGGGTTCGGTCGCGCCGTCAGGGTCAGCCCACCCATCGCGGCCGCCGTGCCCGCCTTCATGAAGTCTCGCCTGTCCATGTCCGTTCCTTTGCTCGAGGCGGACCCAATGTACTACCCGCCGAGTAACTCCGCCCAGTACTCTCGGATCTGCACGGGCGTCCACTGGGCCACGGGACTGACCAGACGGAAGCCCACGTGTGGCGAGTCGGTATTCCACCACTGGCTCTTGGGCATCTGTGGGTCGCGAGCCTTCCAGGCGACCGCCTCTGGAAGCCGCTCGGCACAACGCATTCGCGCCGGCTCGTCGTCGAACGCGCCACCACGCACAACGCCCCGCCCTTTCCCCGCGGGGCCGAGCAAAGGGCTGTCGGGGACATCGTCGTCTGGGAGCGACGCGTACGCGTCCGCGTCGTATCCGTCGATCACCCACTCGGCCACGTTGCCGTGCATGTCGTGGAGCCCCCAAGCGTTCGGAGCCTTGGAGCCGACCGGATGGTAGCTGCCAGAGCTGTTCGCCTCGAACCACGCATACTCATCTGTCGAGTCGTCATCGGACCCAAAGCCGAACGCACCCTCGGTGCCGGCCCGGCACGCGTACTCCCACTCGGCCTCCGTCGGGAGTCGGAAGAGCCTGCCCGTCTTGTTGGACAGCCAGCGCGCATAGTACAACGCCGACAGGCGCGTCATACCGGTGACGGGATGATCGTCCTTCTGCATGCCGTGCGAGGGGTCCTCGTAGGGCGGGCTCGGTCGCGTTACCGCGTCGATGTCGAACGGAAGGTCGTCGAGCGCAGCGACAGGTGCGTCGAACTGCACGAACCGGAACGGTGAGAACTGGGTGTGCGTGATCTCGTGGACCGTCATCCAGAAACCCTGGAGACGCACCCTGCGCGCGGGCCCCTCGTCGTCGTCGCGGCCTACCTCGTCGGCGGCGCTGCCGAGAAGAAACGAGCCGGGCGGAACGAAGCTCAATGCGAGCACGACCTCGGTGCCCGGAACGGGCTGCACAGTCGTCTCACCCGGAGTTTGCGCGGGTAGCGAAGTCGTGGCCGCCACGAGCAACGCTATCGCGAAGACACTCGAAAGCCGCCCCGCGCGGTCATTCACCTGTCAGTCCTCCGGCGGTCCCACGAGAAGCGCGCGTAGAATCTCGGAGCATATTCGATGCTCGAAGGTGACACCAGCGGATGGTATGGCGGTCGCGTCAGCCCACCAGCATCCAAGTGAAGGCCTCCACCGCGTCCGGATAGAGGCTCCGGCCACTCTCTGCATGCAAATGACTCATGATTCGCTCGTCCGGCCATGGGTCCCGAAAGGGGCGGCGGGTACGAAGAGCGTCGTACACGTCACAGACCTGGAAGCATTGTGTCGCGCGATGAAGCGTACGGGCGTATCGCACGTTCGGATAACCGCTCCCGTCGTACTCGATGTGGTGCTCATAAGCGACGGTCGTCTCGCGGACTGCCCCGGGGTCGCGCCGGCTACGTCCTCCGCATCGGGATGTACCGAGGTACGCTCGCACAGTACGCCTCGTACTCGGCTCCAAATCGCCGGGAGAGTTCCCGCTCTTCGAACCATACGATCGCGTGGACGCCGGGAACGGTGAGCAAAGCGATGACGTAGCCGCCGACGTAGTTCGCAAACAGTGCGTACGCCCAAACGCCGATTACGATCTCGACGTACCGTGGATTCCGGATCACGGAGTAGATTCCCTCGTTGAGCAGCTTCCCCCCTTTCCCGTCCGCTTCGAGCTCCGGGACCCCGACGAGGATCGCGAACGTCAGTTGCTTCGCGCGCCGGACCGCAATCCAGATGGCCGGGAGGACGAACGTCCCGCCCACACCGACGGTGATCCAGTTCGTGCCGAGGTCCGTGAGCACCAACGCGTCACGACTCTGGAGCAGGGCCACTACGACGGCCACGTAGAGCACCGTCATCATCACGTACGTGATCGACATGCCGATCTTGCGCCAGAAATCGACAAACGGGTGGACTACGAACCACCATCCAAGCGCGGGCGGAAGGGTGATCACGAGTAGCACCGCAACGGTGTAACGGGCGGTCTCCATCGGGAGGGTTCCCTCGGGAAGGTCTTGTGCGTCGACATGTGAAGATAGACCGTGCAACTCCCTTGCAACCAGGAGATTCGATGAGGAAGTTCGCGCTGCCCCGAGAGGGATCGGTCCTGGCCACTCTACTCGTGGTGGCCGCGGCCCTGGTCACTCCGGTGTCATCTCAGGAGCGCCGGGCGATGACCACGGACGACGGACTCGACATGGTGCGGGTCGGCGGCGCGACCATCTCCCCCGACGGCAGTTGGGTGCTCTTCTCAAAATCGGAACTCGACTGGAGCGAGAACGAGCGCAAGACGACCTGGTGGCGCGTATCGACCGAGGGAGGGGAGCCCTATCGCTTCATCGGCGAAGAGGGTGGCGGCTCGTTCCAGTTCTCTCCAGACGGGAGTATGCTCTCCTTCACCCGGACGGTGGAAGAGAAGGCACAGCTGTTCGTCATGCGCACCGACGGCGGCGAGGCACAGCAGCTGACGAAGCACGAGTCCGCTGTGGCCTCGTATCGTTGGTCCGAGGACGCAACGAAGATCTTCTTCGTCGCCGCCGAAGCCAGGAGCAAGGAGGAGGAGAAATCCCGCAAGGACGGCGACGACGCGATCTTCGTCGACGAAGGGGCCAACGGGCAACGCGATGGCACCTGGAACAACTTCTGGGTCATCGACGTCGCCTCCAAGGAAGAGAAGCGCCTGACCGAGGTCGATCACCGCATCGGCTCGTTCTCGGTGTCACCCGGCGCGGACCGCATCGTGTTCACGTCCCGCAGCGAAAACCGGCGCAATCAGCAGAACCACTCCGAGATCAGGCTGCTCGAAATCGAGAGCGGGGCGATCCGGCAGCTCACGGAAAATCGGTCCCCCGAGGGGCGCTTGGCGTGGGCGCCCGACGGGAGGCGATTCGCCTACACCGCCCGGACCGACGGGGAGTGGGAACTCCTGCTCGACAAGATCTGGATCATGGACGTCGAGAGCGGTGACAAGCGTCTGGTCTCCGGCGCTTTCGACGGGAACATCGGCACGATGGTGTGGACCCCGGATGCGTCCGCGATCATCTTCAGCGGCCTACAACGCACCAACAACAACCTGTTCCGGCTCAACCTGGCCTCGCTGGAAGTGCAGAAGGTGACGGATGCGGTCGGCTCGCTGTCGCCGGCTTCCTTCACCCGCGACCGCACACGGATGGCGTACCTCTATCAGGACTTCGCCACTCCTAGCGACGTGTGGGCAGGCCCGACCGATGGGGCCGAGGGTGCCCGCCTGACGGAGGCGAATCCGTGGATCGGTAGCGATATAGCGTTGGGCGAGGGCGAGCTCATCAAGTGGAACAGTGAGGACGGAACCGAGATCGAGGGCATTCTGATGCTCCCCAGCGGGCACGAGCGAGGCGCGCTGCCACTCTTGCTGCACATTCATGGAGGTCCCGCGGGGGTGTTCCGGAACGCGTTCTCGACGCAGAACCACGTCTGGGCCGGCCTCGGGTACGCTCAGCTCTTCCCGAACGTGCGCGGCAGCTCCGGCTACGACGACGAGTTGCTGAGCGGCAATACGCACGACATCGGCGGCGGGGACTACGAGGACCTCATGACAGGCGTCAGCGAAGTAATCGCCCGGGGGGTCGCCGACCCGGATCAGTTGGGACTGCGCGGCTGGAGCTACGGCGGCATCCTCGGTGGCTGGACCGTGACGCAGACGGATCGCTTCAAGGGCGCTTCGATTGGGGCGATGGTTTCCGATTGGACATCGGAATACGGTCCGGGCTTCAACCACGATGTCCGTCTCTGGTACATCGGCGGCACACCGTGGGAGAATCCGGAGGAATGGCGAGAGCGTTCGGCGCTCACCCATGTGGCGAACGTCACGACGCCAACCCTCCTGCTTCACGGCATGAACGACCGCACCGATACTGAGGCGCAGAGCATGATGTTCTTCCAAGCACTCAAAGATCAGGGCAAACTCACGCGCTACATCCGCTTCCCGCGGGAACCACACGGCTTTCGCGAGCCGCGCCACCAACGGACCCGAGATGTCGAGGAAATCCGCTGGATCCAGAAGCACGTGCGCGGTATCGAGTGGACACCGTGGGAGCGCCCCAAGGACGAAGAAGACGAGAAGAAGGTGATCTCCTGAGCCCTAGGTGCCCTCCAGCGCTTCGTGCTGATTCGCGAAGAACTCGGGGACGGCGACGAACAGGCTCGTCGCCTGCGCCAGCAGAACGCCGTCGGCCGCGCGGACCATGCGACCCTTCGCGGATGACTTACGGCCGTCGACCTCGGTAACCCACGCCTCCACCTCGAACTCGACGCCGAGCGGGATAGGGGCTACGAAGTCCACGTTCAGCTTGGCTGCCATGGCCTGGTGCCCTCCGAGCCAAACCGAGGCGCCCATGGCCTCGTCCAGGATCGCCGATACCGCGCCGCCATGCGCATGACCAGGCGGCCCCTGCTGGGCCTGTCCGAAGGTGAAGCGCGTGCGGATTCGTTCACCCAGGACGTACCACTCCACGCCCATTCCGCACGGATTGTCGGGTCCGCACACGAAGCACGGGCCGTGACTTCGGCGTTTCTCGGGAGAGACGGGTAGAGCGGTCATGACACGGGAGTCTAGGTGGGCGCGGCGTCTTCCAAGCCGTCGAGGCACGATGTCCCATGGTGCGGCACCAGACAAGCCGGAAGTCGTCGGGAGGCGTACACGAGTTTCTTTTGCCCCGGAAAATCCCATTCGTCGAGCACTACCGACCATTCGTCGAGACATCGGCAAGCAATCAGCGCCGCACCGGTATGTTTTCCGGTCGCGAACCACAGAAGCCGACCCCCGACCCCGACACGCATGTATTCGGACATCTGGCAGGACTTGATCGTTACGCTCCGCCGCGCACGCCACTCGCCGGGCTTCACCGCCGCTGTGGTGCTCACGCTGGCCCTGGGCATCGGAGCCACATCCGTGGTGTTCAGCGTCTTGAACGGGGTTCTGCTCGACCGGCTGCCCTTCCCCGACTCGGGTCGCCTGGTTCGCGTCTGAACCGCCAACCCGGGCGCCGGCATCGAGCGTTACTTCAGCGTGCCAGAGAGATCGGTGTGCGGATGGCGCTCGGCGCTTCACCGCAAACGGTGATGCGCTCCGTGCGCGGTCGCTCGCTACGCCTGGGTGCGGCAGGCGCTGCAGAGTTGAGGAGCGCGTAGCCTACACTCAGCTCACCTCTCTTCGCGCCCGTCTCGGCCGGCTTGTGTCTCCTCGTAGCGGGCGCCGCTCAAGACGCTCCCGAGCGCATAGTTGCCCTCGTGGCACGAATACTCGTAGACGAGGTCGTTGAACCTGTTGAACGGGATCTCGCCTCCCCACGGCTCCGTGTACGTCGTGGGATCATCGACGGTGAACTCGTAGAGGATCGTGCCCGCGCTCACCCGCGTGAAGCGCTCGGTCACCTTGAGTTCGTCCGTGGGCGGGATGCCCCGGAATGGGTGGCGAGGATTGAAGTTGGTCGTCTCGACCACGAGTGCGTTGCCGTCCCAATGTCCCCACGAGTCGCCGAACCACGGGAGTAACTCTTCGTCCAAGGGATCGGGCTCACCCAGCCGGATGATGCGCACGTCGTGCACCATTTCCGCCAAAATCATCACGTGATCGGCGTTCTGCACGATGGTGTAATTGTTGTTGTAGGCCGAGTTCGGCATCATCGGAGGGCCGGCGCTCGATCCGAACGAGACCACACAGCGTTCCGCGAGCGGTCGCAGCTCCGGGTGGTCGTACTGACCGAATTGGCTCCGGAACTCCCGGGCCTCCCTGAGGCGCTCTTGGGCCTCGGGCGTGAGGGGTGGCCGGCGGCCATTCGAAGGCCGGGTCAATAGTGAAGAGCGGTGTTCGCCGTTCACAATCGCTACTCGCGTACCCCGATCCCAATAGATCTCGTTGTACTCCTGGCCGGACAGTCGAGCCTCATTGCTCTGGCCCTGGCTGGCGGTCCGTCCGCACGCCACGGTCCCCGGGTTGGCTGGACAATCGCCCTCGACCTGTTCGATATCCGCGACCTGCTGACTCGTGAACACCGGCGCGGTACCCTCGCGCCGCTCGAACGGAGTGAGTGTCACGTTCGTCCAGTTGCCCTGGAGATCCGGGTGGCCATCGGCGGTCCTGGGCACCACCCACGTTTGCGCCGAGAGCGTCGAGACCAACCCCAGTGATGCGCTAGCGGCAAGAAGCGCAGCCAGGAGGACGGAGTGCGTTCCGCCCGGGCGAACCGGCGTCGTGCTAGTGGTCATTTCGACCTCCGTTCGTGAGGCCCACGGATCAGATCCGGAGACGTTCCATCAAGCCCTATCGTGACATACACATGTGCCCTGCCATGATAGGGACGCTACGGGCTCTGGCCTAGCCCTCCAGCAAGCACCGGCGCGTCATCTGATGCTGCGCGTGGCCGGCGTAGAAGGCGTTCCAGGGGTGGCGGAAGCCGTGCCCCTCGTTCGCACCCTCCATATACGCCACGTCGAGGCCGTTTCCGCGCACGCGCTCGACGAGCTGTCGAGACTCGCCGACCGGCACCCGAGGATCGTTGGCTCCCTGCACGACCATGAGTCGGGACGCGATACGCTCTGCATTGTTGAGCGGCGAAATCGACTCCAGGAACTCCCGCATCTCAGGGATGCGCTCGTCGCCATACTCGGCCCGCCGGAGATCTCGACGGTAGTCGGCCGTATTCTCGAGGAACGTCACGAAGTTGCTGACACCCACGACGTCGATCCCGCAGCGAATGCGCGGACTGAAGTGCACGAGCGACGCCAGCACCATGTAGCCTCCGTATGAGCCACCCACCACGGCCACCCGATCCTCGTCGAGGTCCGGCTGCTCGGCGATCCAATCGAGAAGAGCGCCGATGTCTCGAACCGCGTTTTCCCTCAGGTAGTGATCATCGAGCTGCGTGAAGGTCCGCCCATACCCGGTGGAGCCGCGCACGTTGGGCGCGATAGTCGTGATGCCGTACTTCTGCAGGGCACCCGGGCTCGTCCTGAGCCGTGCCTGCGCCTCCGGCCCCCCGTGAATATCGATGACCACGGGCCGAGGACCGTCGCCTTGGCCGGGATACACGAAGGCGGAGATGCGGCGCGGCTGGCCATCGACCGAGTCGAAGGTCGGATAGCGCACGAGCCGAGTGTCGGACGCGGTGCTCTGGGCGTCTTCGGTTCCCGCCCAAAGCGTGAGCTTCTCGCTCCGCAGGTCGTAGGTATAACCACGAGTCATACCGAGGTGGTCGGAGTGGTTGACCAATAGGACCGGCTCGTCCGGATGCAGACGGGCGGAGAACTGCCCCGACGAAAAGAGCTCGATCGGATGCATCTCCGCCCCGAGCGGATCGGTGGTGTAGTGCGTGGTTCTTCCGTCCTCGTTCACGCTGATGACGAGTAGCTGGCCGTCGCCGGTTTGCTGAATCGAGGAGACGTCCCATGGGATTTCGTCAGAGAGAACTTCTTCGTCACCCGTGCGAAGGTCCAAGCGGCGCAGGTGGGAAAACTCCGTCCCCCGATCGCTCGTGTAGTACAACGCACCCCCGTCTCGACTCCATTGGGGAGAGCCGTACAGAACCGAGCCGTCCGTCTCAGTCGTGATTCGCTTCAGAGCGCGGGTACCCACGTCCAATACGAAGAGCTCGTTCTCGAGGTTCGACACGGCATGCACGAGCAGGAGCTCATTCCCTCGCTTGGACCAGGCGACGACCCCCCACATGCCCTCGACCTCCACAAGCCGTTGGTCGGACGATGGGTCGAGCGGATCCATGAGGTAAATGTCGAAGTCCGTCCCGTTCCGGCGCGTGCTGGAGTAAGCGACGCGAGCACCACCCGGCTCGAACGCGCCGAAATGCGCCCGCTCGGCCGCTGACGTCAACTGCACCGGGTCGCCATCACCCAGGTCCCAGCGATACAAGCGATGTTGCTCGTCACCGTCGGTATCCCAAGCGAGCACCATGTACGGGCGCCCAGGATCCCCGTAGATCCCCGATACGTTTCGCGGGATCTGTGGGAGGAAGACCGCGTCGCCCGCGGCTTCCGAAAGAGTGTGGAGGCGAGAATCCAAGATCAGGCGCCGGCCCTGTACCAAGAGACCCGAGCCATCGGGCATCCAGCCCACGAGGCTCCTGGACTGGCGAGAGTTCCAGAGCTTGCCGGCGTCATCCAGCACCGGCCCCCAGGCCACTCGCTCAACGCCCTCGGCGGTTATCGCCGGCGGCTTCGGGACGCCGATGAACGCCAATACGATGACGAGATGGATGGGGAGCGTCACCACGACCAGCGCGACCCATTTCATGGTTTTTCGCATCGACCCGCTTCCTCGCCGCTTGGATCACTCCGCCGCGGTGTGCCCCGCACGAGGGCGGTCGTGGAGGCGCCCAAGGCGTGCCGAGCCTTCCTAGTGCCCTCCCTCCGAGATCACCCGGTCGGCCTCCGTTCCCTTCACGTGCTCGTCGAACCAGCCGATGAAGCGGGCCCACATGTCGAGCTTGTTCTCGATAGCACGCGGCGTGTGCGACTCATACGGGTACTCGTAGAGTACCGCCTCCTTCCCGAGGATGGTCAGCGCCGAGATCATACGCCGTGACTGGATCGGGAACGTGCCGGTGTTGTTGTCGTCGCCGCCGTGATACATGAGCAGAGGCGTATCGATCTGATCGGCTTTGAAGAACGGCGACATCTCGATGTAGGTCGAAGGCGCCTCCCAGATGCTTCTGCGCTCGGCCTGGAAACCATCCGGCGTGAGTGAGCGATTGTACGCGCCGTCGCCCGCGATCCCTGCCTTGAAGAATGGCGCGTTGGCCAGGATGTTCGCCGTCGCGAATGCTCCGTAGCTGTGACCACCATGCCCTATGCGGTCGATGTCGATAACGTCGAGTCCATCCACGCCGCGGATCGCGGCATACATCGCGTCGACCAGGCTCGCGATGTACGTGTCGTTGTAGTTCTCACCGATTACGGGGATGTCCGGATAGACGAGCGCGTAGCCCTGCGTGAGCCAGATGTCCGACCAGCGTAGCCAACTCATGTGTGTGAACGCGTTTTTGTTCCGCGCCCGGACCGCGGCGTCCGCGTAGTCGTCCGCCCCTTCGTACACCCCCGGCTACCTCCCGAACATAGCCGGCACCCTCAGCCCGTCGCCCAAGCGTGTGGGCC
>JAYZBT010000217.1:0-7099 GCA_036338615.1 Gemmatimonadota bacterium | reverse complement strand
AACGAAGGTCTTGATGGTGTAGCCCTCACTGGTGACGAAATCGTTCTTACGTCGATCGAAGGCAACAACGACGTAGAGACGGTTGCCGCCTACGAGATCAGCTAACGCAGTGGACTCGTGACGCTCAGTAGTACCTGAGCGAATCAGGACGCCCCCGTCGGACTCCGGTCCGGGGGGGGCGATTCGCGTCTAGGGGGTAAAGCCTTCGGCGTGAGTTGGATGCGTTGCGGCGGACGCAGCCGCGCTGGGGAGGAGCACGGCGTCGATTGAGTATGAGGGCGAGCGCGGAGGGCTGCCGAGCGCTGCTCTAGAGCCCTGCGACGTCCCTGTCGAATTCCGCCAGCAACGTCGCCTTTACCTCGTCCGGCGCATAGGCGCTCTCGAAGCCCATTCGCGCCACGCGCACCAGGTCATCCCAGGTGAAGCCGAGGTCGTGATGCGCGTGCTCGTACTCCTCGGTGAGCGTCACGCCGGACATGAGCCGGTTGTCGGTGCAGAGGCAGACCGTGAGGCCATCGTCGTAATAGTGCCGCACGGGATGGTCGGCGTGACTGGCCGCGACCCGAGTCTGTACATTGGACGTGATACAGACCTCCAGCGCGATGCCGGCGTCCCTTACCTGAGCGAGCAGAGCCTCGTCTTCGAGCAGTCGCGTTCCATGCCCGATGCGGCCCGCACCGCCGTCTTCGACGGCCTGACGGATCGAGGAGGCGCCGAAGCCCTCACCTGCGTGGATGGTGATCGGGAGGTCGGCCGCCTCGGCGGTGCCCAGCGCCTCGAGGTGGTCGTGCACCGGGTTTCCCGCCTCCGCGCCGGCCACGTCGAACGCACAGACGCCCCGGTCCGCGTATGCGACCGCGAGGTCGGCCATCTGCTTGGAGACGCTGGCGTCCAGGCTACGCAGCGCGCATACGATTACGCTGGTGTGGATCCCGAAGTCCCTCTCGGCGCGTCGCAGGCCAGAGAGCGCCGCTTCGAGCGCCTCGTGGGGCTCTAGGCCGCCCTGCGCATTGAGGATGGGACAGACGCGAGCCTCCAGGTACCGTACGTTCTCCCCGGCGTGGTCCTCACCGAGCTCATAGGCGATGCGCTCGACGCCCTCGGCGTCCTGCATGAGCGCAAGCGTGATGTGAAAGCGCTCGAGGTAGTCCTCGAGGTTCCGGGCGTCATCCACGACCATATAGTCGTAGAGCTGCGCTGGATCATCCGCGGGGAGCTTCACGGCCCGCTCGGCGGCGAGCTCGATCATGGTCGCGGTGCGCAGGCTTCCGTCCAGGTGCACGTGCAACTCCGCCTTGGGGAGTCGGAGCAGCCTGTCGGAAACTGTCATTGTTGCGATGGGCCCTGTTCGGATACGAATCCCTTTTCGACGTCGACGAGCGGTGCGGGGTATTCTCCGGAGAAGCAGGCGGTGCAGAACGGGCTGTCCGACTTGGTCGCGTCGACCATGCCTTGGAGAGACAGATATCCGAGCGAATCGACGCCCAGTTTTTCCGCGATCGCGTGGACTTCGAGCTGCGAGCCGATCAGCTCGTCCTTGGTCGGCATGTCGATCCCGTAGAAGCACGGCCACTTCACCGGGGGCGAGCCGATGCGGAAGTGGACTTCCGCCGCCCCGGCTCCGCGCAACATGCGTACGAGAGAGCGACTCGTTGTCCCGCGCACCAAGGAGTCGTCGACAACCACGATCCGCCGTCCCTCCAACACCTCTCTCACCGGGCTGTATTTCATGCGCGCGCCGAAGTCCCGGTCCTCTTGCGAGGGCTTGATGAAGGTTCGCCCGACGGAGTGATGACGCAGCATGCCCAAGTCGAACGGGATCCCACTGCGTTCCGAGAAGCCCAAAGCGGCCGAATTGGCGCTATCCGGAACCGAGATCACAGCGTCCGCTTCTACGGGGTGCTCCTCCGCGAGCCGTCGGCCGAACGCTCGGCGTGCCGCGTCCACGCTGATTCCCCAGAGGCGCGAGTCCGGACGGGAGAAGTAGACGAGCTCGAAAATGCACGGGGACGGCTGATCGGCAGGGGGAAGTGACCGCAGTTGTTTCACCACTCCGTCCCGTATGCGGATGACTTCCCCGGGCTGGAGGTCGCGCACATATTCGGCACCGAGAATATCCAAGGCGCACGTCTCGCTGGCCACGATCGCTCCCTCACCTTTTCGACCCAATACCAGCGGTCGGAAGCCACGTGGGTCACGGGCCGCGTAGATGGTGTCGTCGATCGCGAGTACGATCGAGAAGGCTCCCTCCAGGTGCGTCAGCGCGTCGTCGACCTGGCCATCGATCGTCTCGTGACGAGACTTCGCGATCAGGTGGATGAGCGTCTCGGAGTCGGACGTCGTGCGGAAGATCGCGCCCTCGTCGACCAGGCGTTTCCTGAGGTCGAAGTGGTTCGTGAGGTTGCCGTTGTGGGCGAGCGCGATGTTCCCCTTCGCGTAGCGCGCGGTGATGGGTTGGATGTTTGCGAGGTCGCTGCCGCCAGCTGTGGAGTACCGCAAGTGCCCGACGGCCGTGCGCCCGAGCATCTTCTTGCGGATCGACCAGGTAGCGAAGACGTCTCCCACCAGCCCAGGGCCTTTCAAGACGTGGTGCCCACCTTCGTCGAACGTCACCATGCCGGCCGCTTCCTGGCCGCGGTGCTGCAGCGCGTACATCGCCAGGAATGCCTGTTCTGCCGCGAGGTCCATGCCGCTGACGCCCACCACGCCACACTTTTCGCGCGGCCCCTCGTCCATGTGGGGCGTCGACATGTCAGGCTCCCGAAGTGGAAGGCGCGTCCATGATCCTGGCGAGGGCCCCGAAGTACGCGTCCGCCATCGTGTCCAGGGCAGCTTCTATTCGTCCCTCGGACATCGCGATCCGGAAGGGGCTCTCCGCGTTCCTCACAGATCCGATCTTCGCGGCGGGAACACCGTGTTCCTCCGCGATACGGAGGACCTCCGGGGTTTCCACCGGCGAGCACGAAACGACGATGCGTCCCTGTGACTCCGAGAACAGATTGGGCACGGGCGGCATATCGTCGTCGAGCCTGACGTCGATTCCCAACGGGGTCTCACCGTCGCCGAGCGAGCACTCCGCGAGCGTACACGCGAGCCCGCCGTCCGAGCAGTCGCGCGCCGATCTGAGGTGCCGGCCATGGGTCATCGCCATCATCGCCTGCTGGAGTGCCCGCTCTTTTTCGAGATCCACGGCGGGGGGTGTCCCGGCCACGAGGCGCGCAGTCACGTACAGGTACTCCGAGCCACCGAGCTCATTGGTGTTTTCACCGAGCAGAACGATGTCGTCGCCCTCGGTTGTGAAGGCCTGCTGAACGATCTTCGACGTGTCCTCGATCACCCCGACCATGCCGACGACGGGCGTCGGGTAGATGGCTCGCCCGTCTGTCTCGTTGAACAGTGAGACGTTGCCGCCCGTGACGGGGGTCTCGAACGCCTCGCAGGCCGCCTTCATGCCCAGGACCGACTCGCGCAATTGGTAGTAGATGTGCGGCTTGAGCGGGTTTCCGAAGTTCAGGTTGTTCGTGATTGCGACCGGAAGGGCGCCGACACACACCAGATTGCGAGCGGCCTCCGCCACGGCGATCATCGCGCCCGTTCTGGGCTGCAGATAGACGAACCTCCCGTTACAGTCCGTGGTCGCCGCCACGGCCCGGTCGGTCCCCCGGATGCGGATGACGCCGGCGTCTCCCCCTGGGCGAACCGAGGTCGCGGTGCGCACCGTGGTATCGTACTGATGGTAGACCCATTGCTTGGAGGCCACGTTCGGCGAGCCCAGCACCCTGAGGAAGGGGCGGGTCAGATTGCCGCGCGGGAGCCAATAGTTGCGTAGACCGGTGTCCCGAAGCGCCTGAATGTGCTCGTCCTCTATGCCGTCCCGCTCGTACGTCGGGCACCCATCCGTCAGAGGCAGTGCCGGAATGTCCGCGACCGTGACGCCGTTCTCGAGCACGCGGAACCGGCTGTCGTCGGTGACGCTACCGATGACCTTCGCCTCCAACTCCCACTTCTCCAGGATCCGGACGACTTCGTCCTCACGGCCATTCTCCGCGACAACCAGCATCCGTTCTTGCGACTCGGAGAGCAGGATTTCATACGGAGTCATCTGCTCTTCGCGGACCGGCACATCGGCCATGTCGATCTCGACCCCGTTGCCGGCCCGGCCCGCCATCTCGGCGGCCGACGACGTGATGCCAGCCGCACCCATGTCCTGGATTCCAGTGATCGCCCCGCTCGCGATCAACTCCAGACTCGCCTCGAGAAGAAGCTTCTCGGTAAACGGATCTCCCACCTGGACTCTCGGGCGCGAGGACTCGTCCGAGTCCTCGTTGAGCTCTTCGCTCGCGAAGGTCGCCCCGTGGATACCGTCTCGGCCGGTGCGCGCGCCCACGGCCATCACCGGATTTCCGACACCGGACGCAGAAGCCGTGATCAAGTCTTCCCGCTTCATCAGCCCGAGGCACATCGCGTTCACGATGGGATTGCCCTCGTACCCCCGGTCGAACACGACTTCGCCGCCGATGTTCGGGACCCCGACGCAATTGCCATAATCCCCCACACCGCGCACGACGCCGCCGAAGAGGTACCGCACTCGACCGCTGTCGAGGTCGCCGAAGCGGAGCGAGTCGAGCACCGCAACAGGTCGAGCGCCCATGGTGAAAATGTCGCGCAGGATCCCACCCACGCCGGTCGCGGCGCCCTGGTAGGGCTCGACCGCCGAAGGGTGGTTGTGCGACTCGATCTTGAAGGCGAGGGCGTAGCCGTCGCCGACGTCGATCACCCCGGCGTTCTCGCCGGGGCCCTGGATCACCCAGGGAGCCTTGGTCGGCAGTAGCCGCAGCAAGCGCTTTGAGTTCTTGTAGCCGCAATGCTCGGACCACATGGCGCTGAAAACGCCGAGTTCGGTAAAGGTCGGCGCCCGGCCCATGAGGCCCTTTATGCGCTCGTACTCGTCCTCCGACAAGCCGTGCTCGGCGACGAGTTCCGGGGTGATGTCGGGGTCGCCCTGCCGGGGGGCGACGTGGGTAGCCGAGGCGGTTCCGTCGCCCGTGATCACGGTATGCCCGCTCTTCCTGATGAAGTGTTCGCGGTTAGCTCGCGACAGCCGAGAGGCTCGTTGCGAGGGAGGTGAATATGCCGAGTCCGTCTGTAGACCCGAGCAGATTTTCCATCGCTCGCTCGGGGTGGGGCATCATGCCCAATACGTTGCCGTTCTCGTTGATGATCCCAGCAATGTTGCGCCGAGATCCGTTGGGGTTCGCCGCGTCTGTTGGCTCGCCTGCTCCGTTCACGTAGCGGAAGACCACGTGACCTTCCCCTTCCAGACGGTCGAGCGCCGATTCGTCGGCCTCGTAGTTTCCCTCCCCGTGCGCGATGGGCACGCGAAGCACCTGGTTCTGCTGGTAATTGCTGGTAAACAGGGTGTCCACGCGCTCCACCCGCAGCATCACGTCCTTGCCGGCGAAGAGGAGCGACGCGTTGCGCACGAGGGCGCCCGGCAGCAGACCCGCCTCGCACAGGATCTGGAAGCCGTTGCAGATCCCGACGACCGGTCCCCCTTTTGCAGCGAAGTCGATGACGTCCTCCATCACCGGACTCATGCGGGCGATCGCTCCTGCGCGCAGATAATCTCCGTACGAAAAACCGCCCGGGAGTAGTACGGCGTCGTAGCCCTCGAGGCCGCGTTCCCGGTGCCAAACGAATGTGGCGTCGGCCCCGACCTGCTGAACCGCTTTGTACAGGTCGTAGTCACAGTTCGACCCTGGAAAGGTGACGATTGCGACCTTCATGCCCCCGCCCCGGCGAGCTCTTCCGAGACCGAGACCTCGAAGTCCTCGGTCACGGGGTTCGCCAGGATCTTCCGGCACATCGCTTCACCGGCCTCTACAGCCGCCTCAGCCGATTCCGCCGCCAGGTCCAGATAGATGGCCTTCCCGACGCGGACATCGTCGATGCCGTCCCATCCCAGAGACTGTAGAGCGTGGTGGATGGCCTTGCCTTCCGGGTCGAGTAGGCCGGGCCGCGGCCGTACCCGGATCTCCAATCGAAACTGACTCAAGCTTCGTCCTCCAAGCTTCGTTCGTTTACTGTGAGCGTTGGCGCCCGGTGTGCATGACCGGGGCTGAGATCGGCGTAGTCGAGCGCGCGAACCTCCGCGCGATCGTCGAGATGGTCCTCTTCTGCATCCAGCAGCGGGTCGCCGTGGGGGATGCGGTCGAGAAGTCCGAAGAGGACGGACCTGATCAAGCCCCAGGCGACGTAGAGAATCCCGACGGTGAAGAAAAAATACCGGGGCACGGCGAGGGCCGCGAAGAGCATGCTCAGCACGAACACCGTGTTCAAGGCGCCTTTGGTGGTGCGGATACCGATCTTCGGCACCTTGGCGTATGGCACGTGGCTGACCAGCAGCACACCGAGCAGAATCATTCCCATGCCCATGATCTGGGCCCACGGAAGGTCGCTCAAATACGTCTCGAAGAACTGCGTCTGGCTGAACGGATAGTAGGTGGCGAGCGTGCCCCCGGCGGCCGGCGAGGGCAAACCGTGAAAGAACCGTTTCGCCTCCGGCCCCTGCTCGATGTTGAAGCGAGCGAGCCGAACGACTACCGCCGTGGTGTACACGAAGGACAGAATCCAGGCCCACTGCGCGTCTGCGAAGAAGATCTGGTAGACGATGAAGCCGGGCGCGACGCCGAAGGAGATCGCGTCCACGAGAGAGTCGAGCTCGGCGCCGAACCGGGACCCGGTGCGCGTGAAACGGGCGACGCTCCCGTCGAGCATGTCGAGCGTGCCCGCGAAGGCGATGCACCACCCCGCCCAGATCAGGTCTCCGCGGGTGGCTGCGACCATTGCGTAGAGCCCGAAAAAGAGGTTGCCGAGCGTGAACGCCGACGGGAGGATGATGACCCCCTTCTGCAGCGTCTCTCGTCGCGGGGCGCGCGGCGTTCTCATGTGTCGGTCTCTAGAAGGCTGGTGGGCTGTCGAGCCAGCACAGACGAACCTACCTGAACCCGGTCGCCGACGGAACTGATGACCTCCCAATCCAAGGGTAGGAAGAGGTCGACGCGCGAACCGAAGCGGATGATGCCGAGGCGATTGCCAC
>JAYZBT010000216.1:0-8414 GCA_036338615.1 Gemmatimonadota bacterium | reverse complement strand
TAAATGACCTCGAAGCCTCCGTCACGGAACGCGCTCGCGATGACCTTGGCCCCCCGGTCGTGCCCGTCCAACCCCGGCTTGGCGACGAGTACTCGGATCTTGCGTTGATGATCGGACATGCGTGTCCTGGGAGGGAGCTTTCAGGGAGCCTAGAAAGTTAGAGAATCAGGGGCGCCGCGGGAATTCGTGCTTAGGCACCAGAGTGGACCGGCCACCGAAGGCGGACGCACGTCCCCGCGCCCACGATCACCGTCGGCAGCACCATGATGCTCGAGATCGCCATACCCCCGTTCAGAAGCCCGGCCTGCAAGATGAATACGCCTAGGGCTGTGACGAGCGCGTACCCTCCCGCCGCCGCCGAGATGCCCGCCTTGACCCAGTTGCTGTACGCGCCATGGTGGATCCGATCGAGGACCTGAACCCCGAAGTGCACCCCGTCGCGGGCCGAACGCCCATCCGTTTCCTGGCTCGCAACCTACCTCAGCGCTGACCTCAGAAGAATACCGGCTCCTTGTACGAGCCGAAGACAGTCTCCATTGCGTATCGGATCTCGTGCAAGGTGCAGTAGGCGCGGGCACAGTCCAGGATGGACGGCACCAGATTCTCGCTACTCGCGCTCGCCTCGCGCAGCCTCGCGAGGGCGCGCTCCACCTGAGCCGAATCCCTCCCGGTCCGCAGTTCCGCCATGCGAGAGACCTGAAGCTGCTCCACGTTCGGATCGATTTTCAGCCGGTCGATCTCGATCTTGTCGGAACCCTCGGTAAAGTGGTTCACGCCGACGACGACGCGGTGCCCCGCCTCCACCTCGCGCTGCTGACGCATGGCGGACGCGGCAATCTCCTGCTGGAACCACCCCTCCTCGATTCCGGGCACGACGCCGCCCAAGGCGTCGATCTCGTCGAAGAGGCCCAGCGCTTCCCGCTCGAGTTGGTCCGTGAGCGATTCGACGAAGTAAGACCCGGCCAAGGGATCGATCGTATTGGCCACCCCCGACTCGAACGCCAGGATCTGCTGCGTGCGCAGGGCGATGCGCACGGCCTTCTCGGTGGGGAGCCCCAGGGTCTCATCCATGGAATTGGTGTGCAGCGACTGCGTGCCACCCAAGGCCGCCGCCATGGCTTGGTATGCGACCCGCACGATGTTGTTCTCCGCTTGCTGCGCGGTGAGGCTCACGCCGGCGGTCTGGGCGTGTGTGCGCAGCCGCCAAGATTCCGGACTCTTTGCGCCATAGACGTCGCGCATCCGTCGTGCCCAAATGCGTCGGGCCGCACGCAGCTTGGCGATTTCCTCGAAGAAGTCGTTGTGGACGTCGAAGAAGAACGACAATCTCGGAGCGAAGCTGTCCACGTCGAGGCCGCGCGCAATGCCGCGCTCCACGTACTCGAAGCCGTTGCGCAGAGTAAACGCCAACTCTTGTGCGGCGGTCGCCCCGGCTTCGCGAATGTGATAGCCCGAGATTGAAACGGGATTGTATTTCGGTGTGTGCGCGCTGCACCACTCGAACATGTCGACAATGCAGCGAAGCGCGGGCTCCGGGGGAAACACCCACGCGTGCTGGGCCTGGTACTCCTTGAGGATGTCGTTTTGGACGGTACCACGCAGGATGGACGGGGACACGCCCTGCCTCTCGGCCGCGGCGACATAGAAGCAAAAAAGGATGATGGCCGGACCGTTGATCGTCATCGAGACCGAGACCTGATCCAGCGGAATGCCCTCGAACAGGCGTTCCATGTCGGCCAGCGACGAAATCGCGACCCCACACACGCCCACTTCTCCGAGCGACCTGGGGTGATCCGAGTCGTATCCCATGAGCGTCGGGAAGTCGAATGCCACCGAGAGACCGGTCTGACCGTGATCGAGCAGATACTTGTACCGCTGATTCGTTTCGTCCGCTGTCGCAAAGCCCGCGAACTGGCGCATCGTCCAGAGTCGCGTCCGGTACATGGTGGAGTATGGGCCCCGAGTGAACGGGAACTCACCCGGGAAGCCCAAATCCTCGTCGGGATCACTGCCTTCCCGATCGAGGGCGGTGTACACCGGCTTTACATCACTGCCAGAAACCGTCGAGAAGAGTACGTCCCTCTTCGGCGTCGCTTCGTAGGTCCGTTCCCACTCCGCGAGCCGAGCTCTCAGGCGCGAGAGTTCGTGCTCCTTCTCGCGTACCAGACCCTCGAGCTCAGGCGCGCTCAGGACATCCTTTTCGATCGTCGACATTCGTACTCCCAACCAACGTCATACAGAGGCCATTTTCTCGGGGCGCATCTATCTACCCCGCTAGGGGAAAGATGACACCGGCCCGATGACGGTCAACGCAAGAGGGCGTCCAGAATCCGCCGAGCCACGGAGTACGGGGTCTCGGCCCTGCGCTGGATGTCGTCGAGCGACGATTCGAGCAGCTCGCGGGCTCGATCGGACCCTCGGGCCACCCTTCGTAACTCGCGTTCTACCACGTCCTCGACTCGGGCCCGCGCCCGAGCGCGACGACGGCTTTCGAGCCGACCACTCTCCTCGAGCCAAACCCGGTGGGCATCGACCGCCTCCAGCAACTTGGGAACGCCCTCGCCGTTCTGTCCGACCGTCGAGATCACGGGAATCGACCAGCCAGCCTCTTGCGGGGCCTTGGCATCGGTCGTGCGCTCCTGACGCATGACGCGCCCGAGATCTACGCCATGGTGGGCAGGAATGTCCTTCATGGCGTTCCCTGCTCGCAGGTGGAGGGCCTGCCGCAGCTCCTTCACGAGTCGGTCCGCACCCGGACGGTCCGCCTTGTTGACGACGAAGATGTCGGCGATCTCCATCAAGCCCGCTTTCATGGCCTGGATTGCATCTCCCGATTCGGGCACGAGGACGACGATGACCGTGTCCGCCGCAGACGTGATCTCGAGCTCGGTTTGCCCAACACCGACGGTCTCGACCAAGATACGATCGAACCCGAACGCGTCCATGAGATCGAGCACCTCCTTGCTCGTGGTAGCCAGCCCGCCCAGAGAGCCGCGTGTAGCCATTGAGCGAATGAAGATCCCCGGATCCAACGTGAGGTCGTTCATGCGGATCCGATCCCCCAGCAGCGCGCCGCCCGAGTACGGAGACGTGGGGTCGACCGCGATGACACCGACGTGCTCGTCGTGCGACCGGTACGATGTGGCCGCCGCGGCCACCAGAGTCGATTTGCCGGCTCCCGGAGGGCCCGTGAACCCCACACGGCGCGCAACAGGGCCCGTGGCCAGGACGCTGTGAAGGAAGTCCTGGAAGCCCTCGCGTTCGCCCTCCACCACTGAGATAGCTCGCGCCAGCGCGGTCACCTGCCCCGCGCGGAAGCGCTCGAGCAGCGACGTCAACCTGGGCGAAAGCCCGTCAGCCCCGGTATTCATCTGATCTCCAATCATTGGGCCTTACACCGCGCGCGTGCTTGAGGGGATTCTCGAGCAAGTGAATCGGGATGAACAGGACGACGACGAACATGACCAGTGCGACGAGCAGCCCGCCCCCCAGGAGCCACCAGCTGCGTAACGCGATGAAGAGGATCGACGTGATCACCGCCGTGGCGCTCGCGAAGATGCTCAGAAGGAGCCGTCGCGCCTGCAAGTGAAGAAAGCGTTCCTGGCTTTGCATGTCCCGGGGGTGCACGCGGATCCTGAGCTCCTCGCGCTCGGCGCGCGTGACCAGATCGCGAACCGACCGGACCGCGCTCTGCGCCTCGTCCAGAAAATTCTTGGCGATCTGAGTGGGCTGGCGGCCGATCGAGTCGAGCAACTCGGCACGGTGCTCGCGCACGACCCCCTGTATGAAGCTGAGCCCGTCGAAGTTGGAGTCGTAGCGGAATGCGAGCCCCTCGATGAGGGCACCGGTCCGGAAGAAATACACGAGCTCCTGGGGCATCTCGAGCGGCCACGTATAGAACGTGTCGAGCATCTCGGCGACGATGTCCCGCACGATGTGTTTGCGGTTCGTCGTCTTGGCCCGCTTCACGATTCTCAGGATCTCCGCCGCCGCCTCCCGGACGTCCCCCCTCGACACCTCCGGGCTGATCATTCCCAGCCGGTATGCTTCGTTGATGACGCCGTCGATGTCTTCGCGACCGACCGCCAGCGCGACCCCGAGGATCGACTCCCGGGTCCAACGCGGCACATCCAGCACGGCCCCCCAGTCGAGCACGATCAACGTGCCGTCGTCCTGGACGAGCAGGTTGCCCGGATGCGGGTCGGCGTGCATGAAGCCATCGACGAGCATCATGCGCAAGTACACGCCCGTCAGAGACTCCATGATGCCCGTGAAGGAGAGTCTCCTGGACGCAAAAAGGTCGTGGAGTTGGTCGACCTTGGTGCCGCGGCAGTGCTCCATCACGAGCACACGCCGACGCGTGAATTGCTCCAGCACGGCCGGTGCACGGACCTTGCTGTCCCCCGAAAACACTTCCTGAAACCGCGCGATGTTCTGCGCCTCGATGCGAAAATCCATCTCCGCCCGCACGCGCACGGAGAACTCACGGATCACATTCGTGAGGCTGCGCACGTGATGGTTCGGAAACAGGATGTTCAGCCAGAACATCAGCTGAAACGAGATGTCGAGGTCGAGCGCGACGGTTGCCTCGACCCCCGGACGTAAGATCTTCACGACCACGTCCCGGCCGCTCACGCGCGCCCGGTAGACCTGGCCGAGGCTCGCGGTCGCAATGGGCTCTTCACCGAAGTCCTGGAAGATCTCCCCGATGGGCGCCTCCAGCTCCGCCTCGATGACGGCCGTGATCCGGGGCAGCGGGTCGGATGGGACCTGATCCTGAAGGCGGCTGATCTCCGTGAGGTACGGCTCAGGAAGGATGTCCGCCCGGGCGGAGAGCAGCTGAGCCAGCTTCACGAACGTCGGCCCCAGGTTGGCCAGACGAGCCGTGAGGCGTTCCGCCCGGTCGAGGTGATGCTGCGCCGTGCGCTTCTTGCTCCGTCCAAAAACGATCCACGAGCGACGATCGCGTAAGAAGGCGAGGAGGAAGGGTCCCAGATGGACGAATACCGAGACGAACCGGATCAAGCGTCTCATGGCACCATCCGGGCTCGGAGAGCGCCTCCGACGTGCGGGCTCACATCAACAACTTCGATGCCAGGCACAGCAGCAGGAAGAAGCCGCAGAGGTCCGTCAGCGTGTGCACGAAGACCGATGAGGCCACGGACGGGTCGATCCCCATTCGGTCGAGAGACGTCGGGATGAACGCGCCCGCGAAGCCCGCCACGATCTGATTCCCCCACATGGCCAGAAAGACCACCAAACCAAGCACGGGGTCGCCGGCGCGCAAGAAGGCCACCAGAGCGATCCCCCCTCCCAAAACGGCGCCGTTCACCAGACCGATCAGGATCTCCTTGGCGACGAAGCCTCTCGCCGATCCGGATCCGTGCGTTGTGATGCGGCGGATCGTGACCGCGAGCGACTGAGTACCCGAGCTTCCGCCCATGGCCGCGATGATCGGCGCCAGAAACGCCAGCGCGATCACTGCGTTGATCGTCTCCTCGAAGACGATGATCACCGATGCCGCCAACGAGGCGGTGATCAGGTTGAGCATCAGCCACGGGAGGCGTGTCCGGACGGACTCGGTCCACGTGTGCTTGAGCGCGTCCTCGTCGGTGACACCCGCGAGCCGAAAGATGTCCTCGGTCTGTTCGGCCTCGATGACGTCGATGACATCGTCGAAGGTGATACGGCCGAGTAGCGCCCCTTCCTCGTCGACGACCGGGATGGAGGCCAGGTTGTAGCGCGCGATGAGCTTGCCCACCAACTCCTGGTCGAGGTCGGGCCGCACCGTCGCGATCGGGGCCTCGACCAGCGCCTCGATGCTCTCTCCTGGATTCGCGATGATGAGGTCGTCGAGGCGAAGCGTTCCCAGCAGAGAGCGATCCCCGTCCACCACGAACACCGTGTAGAAGTCTTCCACCTCTTGTCCCTGCACACGGACCTGATCGATCGCCTGCGCGGCGGTGAGGGTGGCCTGGACTTCGACGAGATCCGTCGTCATCAGCCCGCCGGCCGTTTCCTCGTCGTACTCGAGGAGCCCCTTGAGCTCACCGGCCTCGTCGACCGGCAACGCCGCGAGGATCTTGCTTTGCTCGTCCGGCTCGAGCTCGCCGATGAGGTCGACCGCATCGTCGTCGGGGAGCTCGTGAAGCAGTTCCGCGCCCTTTTCGGGAGCGAGGGCGGCCAACAAGTCACCGCGCTCCTCGCCCTCCTCCATCTCGGCAAGAGTGTCCGAGGCCAACTCCGTGGGTAACGCCGAGAGCAGCTCGATCTGCTGGGCCTCGTCGAGCAATTCGACCAGGTCAGCCAGATCGGAGGGATGCAGTTGCCCGGCCTCTTCTCGCACAGCGGCGAGATCACCCTGGGCCGCCAGGGCCTCGAGGCGCTTCTGGCGTTGCTCGATGTCGTGCTCGGACGTGCTCATGCGAAGAAGATCCCCGAAGGGGGGTGCCGCCCGCAAGACGGTCGGGACATCACCTCACGCGTCGCGCAGGACCTCCGCCAACAGGCGCTCCTGAAGTACATACATCGCACTGGCGGAACGATCCTCCTCGTCCGGATGATCGTATCCCAGAACATGTAACGTGCCGTGGATCGCCAAGCGCGCCAGCTCCTCCCGGAGCGGCACCCCCAGCGCCTGAGCCTGTCGCCTGGCCTGTTCTGCCCCAACGTACACGTCCCCGATCGGCTCGTCGTCGCTGCCCAGCGAAAAGGCGATCACATCGGTGGGTCGGTCCTTGCCGAGGTATTCACGGTTGAGCCTCGCGATCTCGGTGTCGTCGACCAGCGTGAGCGAGAGTTGAGCGCCGCGCTGGTCCGTGCCGAGTGCCTTCCGCACGGCAGCGTCCAAGAGCGCCTCGTGCTCGGGCTCGAAGTCCCCGACGTTGACCTGAACGTCCATGTCCGGGAGGGCTACCCCTGTCTTCTGGGGGCGCACAAGCTCACGTCAGGCGACGCCCGAGACATCCGGTCCCTCGTCGTCACCCTTCGCTTCCTCCCCGTCCGTCAGATGCTTCGTGGACGGATACTCGATCCGGCTATGAAGGACACCAGAGAGAATCTTCACGAACTGCTCCTTGACCTGTGCAATCTCGCGGAAGGTGAGCGGACACTCGTCGAGCTGTCGGTCCCTGATTTTCCCCTCGACCACATTGTCGATCAGAACCTGTACCCGCTCGAGCGTCGGCTTCTGCAGCGCACGCGTAGCCGATTCGCACGAGTCCGCGAGCATTACGATCGCTGTCTCTTTCGACTGGGGCTTGGGCCCCGGGTAGGAGAAGCGCGCTGGATCGAGTTCACCGTCGGCTTCGGCCGCGGCCTTGTCGTAGAAGAACCCGATCCTTTGCGTGCCGTGGTGCTCCAGGATGAATTGGATGACGAGTTCGGGCACCTTCTCGTCCTCCGCCAGGCGAACGCCCTCGGTTACGTGCTCTCTAACGATGTTCGCCGACGTCTCCGGCTTCAGCCGGTCGTGTGGATTCCGCCCGTCCTGCTGGTTTTCCACGAAATAGTGCGGCTTCAGCATCTTGCCGACGTCGTGATAGTAGACCCCGACCCGAGTCAGCAAGCCGTTCGCGCCGATCGCCGTGGCCGCGCGCTCCGCGAGGTTCGCCACGCTGATCGTATGCGCATACGTGCCGGGCGCCTCCATGGCGAGCCGTCGCAGCAGCGGGCGAGTCGGGTCGGCCCACTCGAGCAACGTCTGGTCCGTCGTGATGCGCGTGAAGAGCTCGAAGACGAACAGGAATCCGGTGGCTAGAAGCGCCGAGACCGTGGCGTTGCCGGCGAGCACCGCCGCCCCTCGAGCGATGTCCACCATGTCTTCAGAGGTCGTCAGTCCATGGGCCAGCAGCATCGAGCCACCCACGGCCGAGATGATCGCGATCACGACCCAAGTCTCCGAACGACGCCTCACGGCCCGCACGCTCATCGCGGCGGCGGCTCCCGTCGCCATGACCATGAGCACGGTCCCATAGGAGTCGAACGGGGGCAGTGTCCCGGTGATCGCGGCGAGTACGAGAACCAGGAAGAGCGCCATGCGTGAGTCCCACAAGACCGCGACCGGCAGCGCCACGAAGGCGATGGGAAGCCACTCCGCGGCAATCTCGCCGCGGTCGATCGCGACCGCGGCCGCAAAGTACACCGACATCAGCAGCGTGATGAGGAGGAGCCAGCGGAGGTTGGCGTACACTTCCGGGCGATTGAAGAACAGGAGCAGGCCGAACAGCCCGAACAGCATCAGGTTCACGAGCCAAGCGCCGATCACGGAGCCTGCCGACAGCCGGGCCGCTTCGCCGCTCCCTAGCGCGCGCTGCTGCAGCGCGTATGTGCTCAGTCGCTCGAGCGCCTCCGGCCCGACCGGGTCCGCTCTGCGCACGATCGCCTGGCCCTCCAGGACACTCTGTTTGATCTGC
>JAYZBT010000215.1:0-9737 GCA_036338615.1 Gemmatimonadota bacterium | reverse complement strand
TGCCGCAGGAGGACGTGACCTACGCCACCTTCGGCGGACTTCCAGGCGCCGACGGCTTCATCCACATGCAACCGAGGGCCGACGGCATCGCCTTGGGAGGCACATCGGTGGAGGGCGAATGGTCCCTCGAGCCAGACGAAGAGGCGCGTCAGCGCATCGTAGAAGCACACATCCGACTCTTCGACTCGATGCGTGTGATGCGCTGACCGTGCGCACGGACTCGCGGCAACGCACCGGTCGTATTCTCAGCGGCGGCGCGCATTTGATGCTCCTTGTGGTGCTCGGCACGGCCTGCTCTCAGGCCGCCCCACCCCCGGCCGCGAGTTCGGCGTTCGCGGAGCAGTCGGTTCGGGATTCAGCCAACTTCGGCGTGGAACGAGGACTAGTCCGATCCGGAGCACGACGCCAATTGGTTGATCAGCAGCCGAGACGGGGATCGATAGGCAGTTGGACGCAGCCGTGGGCCTGCTGTTAGTCCAGCTGGATGCCCAGCTCGCCCGCGCTTCTCAGGCGATGGTCCGACGTGAAGATCCTGGCGTACGCGAGCATGGTCACCCCGAACGTGGCCGTGGACACCGTGGCCGCGATCATGAAGACGATCATGATCTGATAACGCACCGCGTCCGCTGGGGCGGCGCCGGCCAGAATCTGCCCCGTCATCATACCGGGCAGGCTCACGATCCCCATCACGAGCATGGAGTTCACGGTCGGGATCAGCCCCACCCGCAAGGCCTCGCGGACCTCTTCTTGCGCGGCCTCCCAGCGGGTAGCGCCAAGCGCCAGAAAACCCTCGACGCGTGTCCGATCGCGCAGCACACCGGTGAGGAACCGGTCGAGCCCCAATGAAATCCCCGTGAGGGCGTTCCCCAGCAGCATGCCCAGAAGCGGGATCACGTACTGAGGGTCCCACAACGGTGTCGGCTTGAGGATCCCCAAGACGGACACGCCCGTCACGAGGAAGGCGGTCGTCACGATGACCACCACGGAGTCCAGGTAGGCCGCGGGGAATCTGATCGAGGTGCGACGAACCGCTGTTACGCCCGCGACTCCCCCCATGAGTAGACCCAGCGCCAGGACGGCGGGTCCGTTGGCGGACTCGAATACCCACTCCAACACCAGGCCCAAGAGGAAGAGCTGCACCACCATGCGCGCACCGGCGACGAGCAAGCGCCGGCCCATTCCCAGCCGCAACACGGCGGAGAGGACCAGGTTGGCGATCAGAAGGGAGGCGGCAATCAGAAGAGACGACCACGTGACGTCTATGTAGGCGTTCAAGCCACACCCCCCAACTGGATGCGGGAACCTCGTCGCACGCGATCGACCTGCGCGGGGTCGTGGCTGGTCCAAAGAAGCGCTCTGTCACCCGCACCGACCCACTCGAGCACGACCTCCTCCACGCGCCGGGTGGTTTCCGGGTCGAGGTGCGCGGTGGGTTCGTCGAGCAGCAGCACGTCCGGATGCAGAAGGAGCGCGCGCACGATGCCGACCACTTGGCCCTCGCCCCCCGAAAGGACCGACGCGCGCTGCTCCAAAAAGTCGGCGGGCTTTCCGATCTGCGCCAACAGATCGCCCGCCCTACCGCCGTTCTCGCCCTCCCCGCTCTCTCGACGCGCATGCACTTTGAAACGCGTGGGGAGGTCGAGGTTGTCCTGTACGGTGCCGGGAATCAGAAGCGGCTGCTGCTGCACGTACATCACCCGCGCGCGGAAGTCGGGGACGTCATGACCACGGGGCGACTCACCGCGGAAGAGCACATGACCTTCCCCGAGTCGATCGAGCCCACATAACGTCCGTAGCAGCAGCGACTTGCCCGTGCCCGAGGGGCCCGTGAGGACCGCTCGGTCACCGGCCGACAGACTCAGGGTGATGCCACGCCAGATCCAGCCGCTGGGGAGTCGGCAACCAAGATCTACGGCCGCCAGAATGGGCACGTCGCTTATGCCATGCTCCTCAGTGTGTTACTAGAAAGTGGTGGTGGAAGGCGGAGAAGTGGAGTCCATGGTAGAGCGCCGACACACGTAACGACACCTCGGTACTCGCTTCGTCCTCATGTCGACACGGTCGCACGGTTACCGCTATGCTAGCGCGCCGAGATCGCTCATACCCAATGCCGGGCCTTTCTCTTCGAGTCATGCGACCGTTCACCTCTCTGGGCATCGCGATCCTCTTCATGATCGCCGCGACCGACGCTGCCGCGCAGGCCTCACCCGCTCGAGGAGCGGATGGGCCCATCGATCCACTTTCGGTACCGCGTCCGGCGCTCGCGGCGCTCAGAATCATGGAGCCGATCGATCTCGACGGCGTGCTGGATGAAGGAGTGTGGAGCCGAGCGGACACGTCCACGGGTACCTGGATTCAAGTAACCCCCGCGCCCGGGATGCCTGCGACCGAACCGACGTCGGTGCGCATCCTCTATGACGAGAGCCATGTGTATATCGGAGCGCGCCTCTACGACTCCGACACCGACAACCTCTACGTGGCTGGCCTGGAGCCGGACTTCGACACACCCAGCTCCGACTTGTTCGGCGTCGCGTTCGACTCCTATCACGACGGTCAGAGCGGTTTCGTCTTCGCCGTGAACCCGGCGGGCGCGCTGTATGACGCGCAGACCTTCAATGACGGACGTGACGTCATCGCCGCATGGGAGGGCATCGCCGACATCCACACAACCGTGGGTGAGGACAGTTGGTTCGTCGAGATGGCGATCCCCTTCGCGACGCTCCGCTTCAACCCGGTGGAGGGAGGCCAAGTGTGGGGCCTCAACTTCTTCCGCCGAATTCGCCGGAATAACGAGGACGCGATGTGGGACCCGGTCCCACTGCAATACCGGGTCTACAAGTTCTCGATGTCCGGGACATTGGAGGGCCTCGCCGACCTTCCCCGAGCTCGAAACCTTTGGGTGAAGCCTTATGCGTTGGGGAGCCGGCTCGATGGGTCCCAACAAGCCGAAGCGAAAACGACTCGAGATGTCGGGCTGGACGTGAAGTGGGGGATCACCCCGCGCATGACACTGGACCTCACGGCCAATACCGACTTCAGCCAGGTGGAGGTGGACGCCGAGCAGGTAAACCTGACGCGTTTCAGCCTCTTCTTTCCGGAAAAGCGGGACTTCTTTCTCGAGAACGAGGGCACCTTCGCATTCCAGGACGTGTCGATCCGCAATTTCCGCACGGGCTCCTCCCCCAGAAGTTTTCGACTCTTCCACTCGCGCCGCATCGGCCTGTCATCCACGCGCGAAGTGCTCCCGATCCTGGGCGGCGCCCGCCTCACCGGCCGAGTGGGCGAGCGCTTCGAGGTCGGCTTCCTCGAGATGCAGACGCGGGAACTCTCGGCGCCGGACGGCAGCAGCTTGTTCGCCGCCGAGAACTTCGCCGTCGGTCGCGTCAAGGCCCATCTGTCCGGAGGCTCATCGATCGGCGCAATGCTCGTGAGTCGCCAGGAGACCGGTACGGGCGCCGTCCCGGCGGCGTACAACCGCGCCTACGGAGTGGACGGAACGTTCAACCTCTTCCAGAATCTGGTGCTCTCGGCTTATGTGGCGGGCACAAGCGAACGGACCCCACTCGGCGACCGGACGAGCGCCGCCATGCTCCAGGCCGCTTGGCGCAGCGACATCGTCAATGTATCCGGCCTCTACAAGAACGTTGGAGACGGGTTCAACCCAGGCGTCGGCTTCGTCGATCGGCGCGGAGTACATCGGTATTTCGCCACCGCAGGATTCCACCCCAAGCTTCGACGTAGGAGCGTGCTCGAGGTCAATCCGGTCATCGACGTCGATTACTTCACCAACCTCGACGGCTCACTCGAGTCGCGCAGAATCACCCCCCGACTCAACGTCAGGTTCATGAATGGTGGGTCTCTGAGTTTCAACTATGCCGACCGTTACGAGCACCTGTTCGAGACTACCTCGATCGCGGGCGCGGCGGTGGCAGCGGGGACCTACGAGTGGCACGAGCCCTCGCTCCGCTATTCCGCCCCCGCGAGCGAAGCGCTCTCCGGGTCGGTCTCCCTGAGCGGTGGCGACTTCTACGACGGGCGGCGGACTTCGGTGTCGGGGCGCTTGAAGTTTCGACCCAACGAGCACTTCTCCGTCGACCTCGCCGCCCAACACAACGACCTGGACCTGGCCGGGCGGGACTTCACGGCCGACCTGTTCAGCGCACGACTCCGTTATGCGCGAGATACTCGCACCTTCGTGATGGGCTTCGTGCAGTACAACGAAGCGACCGAGGAACTGATCACCAATGTGCGCTTCAATCTCATCCACGCGCCGCTTTCAGACTTCTTCTTGGTCTTCACGGAGCGACGATCGCTGGCGAACGGAGTCGCCAGCCCGGTGCTGGAACGCGGCATCACACTGAAGGGAACGAAGCTGCTGGCGTTCTAGGCTCCATCCCCACATGGGCTGCCGATCCCCTGCGGACCGCCAGTAGCGGCCTGCCTTCGCGCTACGGCAATCTGAGCCGCGGTGAGCTCGACGGCGGTGGAAGGATCACGAGCCGTACCCGAACCCCGACCCTGTGCCGGCCCGCCCCTCATCAGGTTGTTGGGCGACTCCGAGTCGTGGGGCAGGCACAGAGAATGACCCAGCTCGTGCGCGAGGATCGTGGGGTGCATCTGCCCACGCGGGTTGAGTTCCGACCACAGGACCTGTCGACGCTCCGGGAAGAATACACCACCGGCAGGGACCGGGAACTCACGGATCACGCAGACATTCCAAGCGCCCTGGAGCCACTGATGCTCGGGGCACACTTGGAGCAAGATCGACCGGAATCGGCCCCGTCCGGAGCGCCCGGTCTCCCTCGCCGCTGGGAACGCCTGCTCACCCGCTGCGGCCTCACGAAGCACGGACTCCACTTCCCAACGGATCCCGGCCTGTTGCCAGACACGGTTGGCTTCGTCGAAAACTTGTCGGATCTCGCGCTCGGAGAGCGTCGAGTTGAGTTCGGGCACCGTGCCGGAGGTCAGCATGTGCACGCGCACCGGAAGCACGAGGACTTCCAATTCTGATTGCCAGGCAGCGCTCGCCGAATGGGGAGCGATGGCGCACGCCATGAGTGCCAGCCAGGTAGGGCCGCGGCTCATGGCCCTCCTACTGAGGCTGTGAAATCGGCCTCGGCCCAACGGTGATCGTGATCTCCTGGTCCGCATAGACGGCGCCGTCATCGGCCCGACCACGAAGCACATAAATGCCCGGCTTGTCGAACGTGACCTGCACCACCCACCGGTCGTCGTCCGGCGTTGGTGGTGCCTCCCAGAACGGGGACCACGGGGAGTTCATGAACGCCCTCGAGTCCTCCCAGGGCTTGATCTGGATGGGCGCGAAGCTGGCGCGGTTCTCGCCGCGGTACACGAACCAGGTGAAGTGAAGGCCCACTCGCTTGGCGACGGTCACGCGGTTGGGTTCGTTGAGCGCTCGTCGGAGCGCCTGTAGCTCGGGAGACACCTCCTCCTCTTCATCTTCGTCCTCGTCCTCCTCCTCCGTCGCGTCCCCCTCGGGTGTGCCCTCCACAGAGCCTTCGGCTACCGCGGAGTCCGGCTCAGCGTCCGCCTCTTCGGCCGCCGCCGAATCGGCCGCTGCCCTCGCCGCAGCCGCGCGTGCCCGGCGCGCCGCGCCCGTGATGGGAAGTCCATCGTCGGTCACGCGCGCCACGAGCGTAACAGACTGGCCGACCAGCACGCTCCGTGTCGGGGAGCCTTCGATTTCGATCATTGGCGCGACGTTCGAGCGTGTTTCAGGGTCGCTGCGGCCCGCCCCGAGCGCCCCGGTTTCCGACGCGATCACCATGTTGTCGATCAACAAGTCCTGCCGAAGCGTAGCATACGCGCGCTTGGTCACCCCCTGGTGCGTCAGCGTCCAGACCAACTCCTTGTCGCCGAAGTCGGCCGGGACGCGGACTTTGAAGATGAAGCGGTTCCTACGAGGCAGAAAATGCGTGGGCTGACCCTGATCTTCGGCGCCGGGTGAGAAGAAATTGTTGGGCCCAGTCGGGACATCAAGCTCTTCTTGCCAGTTCCGGTTCATGTATCCGAAAAGCAGGTTATACGAGCCGTCCGGGTTGACCTCGAAGCCCTCGTACGCCGGGGAGATGGTCTGCCCCTTCGTATAGGTCAACTGGGCGTCCGCTCCCTCGAAGGCGAGCAGCGCCGCGGTCAGTACGAGCAACGGGCGGAGGGGGTGCATGCCTATCGGCCCGGTTCGCGGCCAGCTCCCACGTCTTGCGTCTCCACGACCGGAGACGGCACGTCAACCGTATGGAGGCAAAGCGGACAGCCGATCACGTGGTCGTTCTTAGTCAAGGCGAACCGGTCCCGCCGACCGGCCATCTCCTCCATGAACTGTTCGTCGGACATGGCCACACGCATCCCGAGGTCGATGAACATGTTCGCAACGGATCGGTTCCCCGAGCCTTGCCAGTTTCTCGGGTCGGGGATGTTGGTGTTGGTCGGCGTGTTGTTCATATAGCCGACGATGTGCAACACGGTGCCCTTCGGTAGCAGCGGCTGGTAGCCATTCTCGTAGGCGTACCCACGTACCCAATTGTGGTCGTACCCTACGCAGCTGAGCGTCTCGACATTGAAGCCCCAGATGGCCTCCAGGCACATGCGTTCGCCTGGTGCGTGCAGGTGGGGCTCGAAGGTGATGATCTTGGTGTGCCGCTCGAGCACCTCGTAGGCGTGCAGCTGCTGACCTGCCTCCATCGCCTCGATGTCGATGTCCATGGCGTTACCGAGCGCGACCGGAGCCCGCCGGTACTTCGGCTCGTAGCCCTCGGGATGGAATCGGAAGCCGATCTGCAGCGTGGCCCTGGTGTCGCGTCCACTCGAGTGCAGGTGCACCGAGTTGGAGACCACGCTCGAGCCCGCCCTCAGTAGACGGCCGCCCTCGGGATCGAAGATGTCCGGGTTCCGGCCGACCTCGTGCACGGGCCACCCAGTGGCGGCACCCGCCCCGAACGTGGTCTGGGTCGGATCCTCATCGTCTGCAAGAACCCTCGTGCTCCAGATCATGTGGTGGAAGATGTACCGCCCACCAACGGTTTCTCGGCCGGTATCCGTGGGATCGATGTCATTGACCTCCCGGATCTCTACCGACTTCACGTAGCGATCCTCGTCGAGCTGGACCGGTACACTGGTGATCTCCCCCCACCAGTCCGGTGTCCCAGCGGCCATGAAGATCTCTTCGGTCTCGACGACGAGGTCCGGCTCTCCGGCGGTCCAAAAGTCGTTGTTCTCGAAGTTCAACGGAGTGGGCAGGTCAGCTGGATCGCCTTCCGGCGCGCCGTTGTCGGCCCACGATGCGATGGTCGCCAGCTCTTCATCGCTCAGCGACGGGTCGTACTTGTAGTGCTGTATGCCGATGTCCTTCTCCACATACCACGGTGGCATCGCACCGGCGCGATCGCGGATCGCAGTCTTCTCTTTGATTCGACTGGCCCACCGCCGGACCTGGCGGTACGTCACGAGCGACATAGGTGCCACACCCGCTGGGCGGTGGCAATTCTGACAGCTGCGCTGGAGAATGGGCGCGATGTCCCGGCTGAACGTCATCTCGGACGCCGCACCGTCCTGAGCCGCCATGTCGCCCGGAATCGCGAGACTGAAGATCGCTGTGGTGAGTAGTGCCAGACCCCAGACTTGCTTCCACCTGATCTTCATGCCGTGCGTCATTTCCAGTGCCTCCGTAGGACAAACAACGATCGTTCAGCATCTCATTGAACCGCCACCCAAATTACCGCGCCTCCGCCGGGGGTGTCAAAGCGCTGAACGCTCGTCATTTCCAAGAAGAGCCCCCATTCTTCGACGGGTAGGGATCTCTGGATCGGAGCAGTCGTGACACTTTCACTAGCTCGCGCGTACTCGTGGACCGTGGCGATGCTCGCCGTCGTGACGCTGGCAGCCTGCGGCGGCGGCGACGACGGTGAGGACGGTCCCACGGCTCCGGACGATGTCGCGGGGTTCGACCCGAACCTGCCGCCCGTGACCACCGGGAGTTGGCTTCGCCTCGACGCTTCCACAACCTGGCAGTGGCAGCTCCAGGAAACTCTGAACACGTCCTATGACGTCGACCTCTACGAAATCGATCTCTTCGACACACCGACCGCGACGATCCAGGCGTTGAAGGACGCGGGGCGCGCGGTGCTCTGCTACTTCTCGGCGGGTTCGTGGGAAGATTTCCGAAGCGATGCGGGCGCGTTCCCCTCGGCCGTCCGCGGAAACGTCTATAGCGGCTTCGAGGATGAGCGCTGGCTCGACATCCGGTCACAGACCGTTCTCAATCTGATGCTCGCGCGTCTCGACCTCGCGGTTCAGAAGGGGTGCGACGGCGTAGAGGCTGACAACGTCGACGGCTTCGGAAACAACACGGGCTTTCCGCTCACATCCGCCGACCAACTGGGTTTCAACCGGCGGCTGTTCAACGCCGCGCACGAGAGGGGCCTGGCGGTGGCGCTCAAGAACGACGGTGACCAAGTGGCGGCGCTGATCACCTATGTGGACTTGAGCGTGAACGAGCGCTGCCACGAGCTGGCCGAATGCGGCCAATTGGAGGTCTTCGTGGCGGCTGGCAAGCCAGTACTGAACGCCGAGTACTTCGCCGACTACGTGTCGGACTCGGCTGCCCGCGCCGCGATGTGCGGCCAAGCTCGGGGCCGCGGATTCCACACGCTGGTGCTACCGGAGGAGTTGGACGACTCATTCCGGTTCTCGTGCGACAACGGAGGGTAGGTCTCGAGTGTGCTTGCTTATTGGAGTTCACGGTCAGCTATTCGGGCTGTTGTCGAAAGAGCGAAAGAGACTGAAGACCAGGAGTGAGGCCCATGTCTGCGAGATCCAGCGTCACGAGTGAAGGTGCACCGCGTTCCGTGCGCCGCCGGCGCCTACTCATGCTGTCGTTCGGCCTCGGCAGCGCCCTCGCCCTGACGGTAGTGAGGGCTGACGCGCAGTCCACGCCGGAGACCGGGCAGCAAATCGCGCTCATCACGGGCTCGACGAGTGGCTTGGGCCGCGAGCTCGCGCTCCGACTGGGAGCGATGGGTACACACGTCATCGTGCACGGTCGCAACCGCGAGCGAGGGATGGCGGTCGTGGGCGAGATCGAGGACCAGGGCGGTAGCGCCCGCTTCTACGCCGCAGATTTGGGGTCGCTCGAGCAAGTGCGCGAATTCGGGGAAACCATCCTCAGCGACTACGACGAGCTCGATCTCCTGATCAACAACGCCGGTATCGCGTTTGCCCAGGTGAGATCCGTCTCGGAGGACGGTCACGAATTGCACTTTCAGGTGAACTACCTCTCGCACTTCCTGCTCACCCAAATGTTCTTGCCGCGGCTACGAGAGAGCGCACCCTCGCGTATCATCAACGTGTCATCGGGCGCCCAGCAAGCGATCGATTTCGATGACGTGATGTTGGAGAACGGATTCAGCGGTGGGCGAGCGTACGCGCAGAGCAAGCTCGCCCAGATCCTGCACACGTTCGACCTGGCGGAAGAGTTGGACGGTACCGATGTGAGGGTGAACGCGTTGCACCCGGCCACGATGATGGACACGCCGATGGTGCTCAATGCGGGCGCCGCCCCCAGGGCCACGATCGACGAAGGAGCAGATGCGGTGATGCAGCTCGTAACGTCCCAGGACATCGGGAGCGGTGGATACTACTTCGGCCTGCGCCCTGTCCGCGCGAACGCGCAAGCGTATGACGAGGAGGCGCGCGCGAGGCTCAAGCGGCTGAGCGAACGA
>JAYZBT010000214.1:0-9475 GCA_036338615.1 Gemmatimonadota bacterium | reverse complement strand
GGCGCTCGGCATCGATGGCTGCGCGCATCAGGGAGCCCTGGACGTCGGCGGCGGTACGATCGCCGTGCTCGGTCGAGGCCCCGACCGTGCCTACCCAGCCTCACACGGGCGACTGTTTCGGGACATAACGGCGGGTGGGCTGGCGGTGTCGGAGTTCCTCCCCGGGACTCCTCCGCTCCCGCACCACTTCCCCCGCCGCAATCGAGTGCTCGCGGCGCTCTGCCAAGCGGTGATCGTGGTGGAGGCATCCACACGTAGCGGCTCGCTCATCACAGTCGAGCATGCGCTCGACCTGGGTGTCGATGTCTACGCAGTACCGGGACCGGTCGGCCAGCCCTCGTGTGAGGGCAGCAACGCGCTCCTCGCCGACGGTGCGCGCCCCCTGGTATCGGTCACCCGGTTCCTCGAAGAGCTCGGTGTCGACCCGGTACCTTCTCCGAGTCGGCCTGCGCCGGAGGGGCCCGGCTGCCTTCTCCTGGGCGGCCTGGAGAGCGGACCAGCCCACGTCGAGCAGTTGGCGGAAGTCGCGGGCGTTCGGGTATCGGAGGCGTTGGCGCTGCTCGCCGAGCTCGAGGTGAACGGATGGGTCGAGCAAAGGCCCGGGTTGCGCTTCCAACGTGCCGGCTGAACGCGGGCAGCGGGCTCCGACGGTCGTACGCTCCGTCTACGTGCATGCGCCGTTCTGCGTGCGCCGCTGTCTGTACTGCGACTTCGCGGTCCACGTAAGCAGGAAAGGCGACCTTGCCAGCTGGAGCGACGCGCTGGCGGGAGAGCTGCGGGCCATCGACGCCGAGGGGCTTTTCGCGCTCGAGGAGTCGTTGGACACACTCTATGTGGGTGGCGGAACGCCGTCCCTGTTGGGTGGAGAGGCTATGGAGGCGCTCGCCGCCGTCCTTGGCAGGCGCCGCCTCGCGGCTCCCGACATCGAGTGGACCGCGGAGGCGAATCCGGAAAGCCTGACGCCCGAGCTCGCCTCGGCGTGGCGCCGGGCGGGGTTGAATCGCTTGAGTATTGGGATCCAGACGTTCAACGCGGACGCGCTGCGCTGGATGGGCCGGCTGCACGGTGCAGAGGGCGCCGACCAGGCGGTCGACGTCGCGAGGGCCGCGGGCTTCGAGAACCTCAGCGTCGATCTGATCTTCGGGCTGCCGGGGCGCCTCGGGCGTTCCTGGAGGCAGGACTTGGAGCGGGTGCTCGCCATGGACCTGCCGCACGTGAGCCTGTACGGCTTGACGGTGGAGGCGGGCACGCCGCTCGGACGAGCGGTTCGCGAAGGGAAGGAAAAACCGATCGACGAACAGCAGTACGGCGACGAGTACCTGCTCGCGGCGGAGCTGTTGGTCGCCGCAGGGTATGAGCATTACGAGGTTTCGAACTTCGCCAAGCTCGGTCGTCGATCCCGCCACAACGCGGTGTATTGGGACGGCCGCCCTTATCTCGGGCTCGGGAACGGCGCTCACAGCTTCGCCGATCCCGTGCGACGGTGGAATCTTCGTGACTGGGCGGCGTACCAGGAGTGCGCTTGCGCCGGCACCCTGCCCGAGGACGATCGCGAGGCGGTCGACGACGACGGTCGCCGGCTCGAACGCCTCTGGCTCGGGCTCCGCACTGAGGAGGGTGTGCCGCTCACTTCGCTGAACGATCGGCAGCGGAGCGTCGCGACCGCTTGGTCGGGCCGCGGATGGACGCGGACGTCTGAAACCGCGCTACGACTCAACGCCGAGGGGTGGCTGCTCCTGGACGAGCTTGCGGTCGAGCTCGACGCCGCGCTTACGGGTTGACGCCTCGAACTGCGATTCTCGATCTTCGAAGATGGATGCGATGGACAGAAGAGGGCTGGTTGGCGCCGAACTGAGCGACCGGGAACGTCGCGTGCTGGAGGCTGTCATCCGCAGCTATGTGGATACGGCGGAGCCGGCAGGGAGTCGCACGGTCTCGCGCGGCTTCAAGCTCGGCGTCTCTGCTGCCACCGTCCGCAACACCATGAGCGACCTGGAGGAGAAGGGATATCTCTTTCATCCTCACACGTCTGCGGGCCGGGTCCCCACCGACCTCGCGTATCGCTTCTTTGTGGACCGCATCATGGAGCCCACGCTCCTGACCGATGCCGAACGCTCCAATCTCAAGCGCGAGCTGGATGCGGGTGGCTCCGCGGTCGAACGATTGGTACGGCACACCACGCGCGCGCTCAGCCTGCTGTCGAACGAGTTGGGAGTGGCGGTGGCGCCACGACTCGACGACGCGGTGCTCGAGAAACTGGAGTTGATTCAGGTCTCCACCAATAAGGTTCTGCTCGTCGCGACGATTCACGGCGGGGTCGTGCGCACTGTGTACGTGGACATCCCGGTGGACGTCCCCCAGGAAGCGTTGGTCACTGTGACGCTGGCGTTGAACGAGAGGCTCGCGGGCCTGAGCCTGCAGGAGATTCGCAGGACCCTACCGGAGCGCCTGCGGGATTCTCATGGCGGGCAGCCGGAGGCAGCGGAGCTTCTCAACGTGTTCGTGCAGTCGGGGGCGGAGCTCTTCGACCTTCGCGGCGTGGATGGCAGCAACATCCACCTCGGGCACGCGAGCGTGCTGGCCGCGCAGCCGGAGTTCGAGACCGGGGATCAACTCAAGAGCCTTATCGAGTTGACCGAGCAGCGGGACCTTCTTGCGCAGACCGTGGGTAATCGCGAACACCGGGGGCGTGTCGTGATCACGATCGGGGGCGAGAACGACAGTAGTGAACTCGCTGATTTCACACTCGTGACAGCCGAGTACTGGACCGGAGACCTCCGGGGCGTCATCGGAGTGATCGGCCCGACACGCATGCCCTACGAAAAGGTCGTCACGATTGTGGACTACACGTCGACACTCGTAACACGAATGCTGCAAGGCTGAAGCCATACTACAGTCCGTCCGCCTGCGCGTGTAACGCGCGCGCGCGACGCGACGGCTCCGAAGGGAATAGATGTCCGACTACTACAAGCTGCTCGGCGTGTCGCGTGATGCGGGCGACGAGCAGATCAAGAAGGCGTACCGCAAGCTCGCGCTCGAGTATCACCCGGACCGCAACCAGGGGTCGAAGGAGGCCGAGGAGCGATTCAAGGAGGTCACGCAGGCGTACGAAGTACTGCGCGACTCCGACAAACGCGCTACCTACGACCGCTACGGGGAGCAGGGCCTCAAGGGGAGGGCTGGTCAGGGAGGCATGGGCGGCTTCGACTTCAGCGACCCGATCGAAGTCTTCATGCGTGATTTCGGCGGCTTTTCGGGGCTTGAGGATCTCTTTGGGATGAGCGGAGCCCGTGGGCATCGCACAACCTCGACAAAGAGCCAAACCGTACGAATCAGGCTCCCGCTGACGCTGCCCGAGGTGGCCCACGGGGTCACGAAGACGCTGCGGGTAGCGCTGCTCGACGAGTGCCCGAGCTGCGAGGGTTCGGGGGCGCTGAAGGGAACCGCGCCCGCGGCGTGCGGCCAGTGTGGCGGAACGGGGGAAGAGCGGCATGTTCAACGCTCGGCTTTCGGGCAGTTCGTGAGCGTGCAGCCTTGTCGTAGCTGCCTGGGCGAAGGGCGCGTGATCGAGCATCCTTGCGAGACGTGCAGGGGCGATGGGCGAGCTCGCCGCGAAACGGAGATCGAAGTCGAGGTCCCAGCCGGCGTCACGTCCGAGAACTTCCTCACGCTGCGGGGTCGAGGCAGCGTCGGGGCGCGCGGGGGCGCCCGCGGAGATCTGGTGGTCCTGCTCGAGGTGGAGACCGATCCCCGCTTCGTTCGAGACGGCTCCGACTTGATCCACGAACTGCCGATCACATTCGGACAGGCCGCCCTCGGAGCGGAGATCGAAGTGCCCACGATCGAAGGTACGGCCCGAGTCACCGTCCCGGCGGGGATCCAGAGCGACGACGTGCTTCGGTTGAAGGGACTCGGTCTGCCAGAGCTCAACGGCCACCACCGAGGGGACCAACTGCTCAAGGTACTGGTTTGGACCCCCGACGAACTGACGCCCGAGCAAGAGGAGGCGATGCGTCGCCTTCATGACATCGAGTCGCCCGCGCCGGAACGGATCCGTCGACGCGCCCACAAGGGCTTCTGGTCCCGCGTGAAGGAAGCATTCACGGGCGGATGAGCGATGTGAATCGTCGCTGGTTGGAGCTGAGCGTACGTAGCCTTTCCAGCCAGGACGCAGTTCCCCTGTTGGCTGAGGTCCTGGTCGCCTTGGGCGGCCGAGCCGCGGTCGAGCAGGACGGCTGGTGCGTAACGCACGTATCTGAACCCGAGAACCCCGACCGCTTCATCGAGCACGCGCGCGAAACGCTGGCGGCGAGCACCGGACTGACCGACCTGGAGTTTCGTTCCAGGTGGCAGGCGCACGAGGACTGGGCAGAGACTTGGAAGCGGGGGCTCGCCCCCCGCCGGATCACCGACCGGCTGGTCGTGCGTCCGTCGTGGACCGAATTCGCCGCAGGACCCGACGACCTCGTGATCGTGCTGGATCCCGGAATGGCGTTTGGGACGGCCGAACACGGCACCACGCGCGGATGCCTCCGTTTGCTCGACCGTGCGGTATCACCGGGCGATCGACTCCTCGACGTGGGGTCGGGGTCGGGGATCTTGTCGGTGGCGGCGGTACTGCTCGGTGCGGCTCACGTGACCGCAGTCGAGGCCGACGAGCTCTCTTGCGAGGCTTTGCTCGAGAACGTTCAGAACAATGGCGCCGCGGAGCGCGTGACCGTGCTCATCGAGCGGGTCGACGCCGAGAGGCTGGATACCTTGGGTCCGGTCGACGGCGTCGTAGCCAACCTGGAGACCGGCCTTTTGCGTCCGCTGCTCGGGGGTTTCCGAACCGCGGTCCGGTCGGGTGGTTGGCTGGTGCTCTCGGGAGTCCTGGCCGAGGAGTGCGAGGCGCTGCGCCATGACACCGAACGACTCGGCTTCGATTGTCGCAGGGTCGACGAGGACGGTCAGTGGCGGTCGATGCTTTTCACCGCCGCCCCAGTCCCTACCGGTCAGGCCGCTGTTCGTTGAAGCACGCCCCGCGCTCGTCGTTCGGCCAGGACGATCGCGTACCATCGACTGACCTCGTACGCCGAGCGCGTGTCGATGTCGCGCGCGAGCCAGCGCACGCTCTCCCTCAGTCTCAGCGCCGTCGGCCTCTCAGAGCGACCGGCGCCACCCCCGTGGGTGACGATCACCACCCACGGGTCTGCGGAGTACAGCGCGGCCCGGGGCCGAGTCGGACTCCTCCATGCGCCGCGCCAAGGATCGAGCACTCGGAAGAGTTCGGGGTGTTCCTCCAGGAGCCCGCGCAGCAGCGGTCGCTCGAGGGTCCGGTCCAGGCCCTCGACGACGAGCTCGTGCAGCTCGTTGAGCCGGAGGGCCGGATGCGTGTGTTCGAGCAGGATCCGTTCGGCGCATTCGACGATCAGGTTCACGGTGCCTCCTTCGACGACGGGCCGATGCGATCGGCCGATGTGAAAGGGAAGCTGGCGATAGATCGGGGCCGTCTCCATGGCGCGGCCGGCCGCTTGCTGGGACGGGACCCGGGACGCGTCGGGACGCTCGCGTTGCGCACCCTGGCACTCCCGGACTAAATCGGTATCAGGAACCACACCGCCTCGATTCGCCGTTGCCGGAGCGCCGCAGTGACCGAAACCTCGATCGACCTCGAGACCCACCCAGTTACCGACTCCGACTGTCTCTTTTGCAAGATCGTGGCGGGCGACATCCCCGCCGACATCGTGCACCGGACCGGAGACATCCTCGCCTTTCGCGATATCAATCCCCAGGCACCGCTGCACGTGCTCGTGATCCCCACCGACCACGTGGCGTCGCTCGAGGCCGCGCAGGACGGTCATCGCGACGTGCTCGGCACCTTGATGCTCACCGCGCGGGACATCGCCCGCGCCGAGCACGTCGCGGAGGACGGATATCGCACCGTAATGAACGTCGGAGTCGATGGGGGCCAGACGGTTCACCACGTGCATCTGCACCTACTGGCCGGACGCGCGCTGGGGTGGCCTCCAGGCTAGTATCCAGCACCGCCCGCGCGTTGACCCTTACTCTGAATGCGGGGTAGCTTCCTCCGCCGAACACACGTCCCACCCGAACCAAGAGTCGGACCACTAGTGTCTAGCGACCTCATGACCCGCCTCCGGGCAGACCTCACGGAGGCGCGAAAGGGGCGGGACAAACACCGCACGCTCGTGCTCTCAACGGTGATCTCCGAGGTGCGCAACAAGGAGATCGATCAACGCTCCGAGCTGGAGGACGACGGCGTGGCGATGGTCATCGCCAAGGGCATCAAGCAGCGGAAGGACTCGGCGGCCCAGATGCGAACCGCTGGCCGGGAGGACCTGGCGAGTAAGGAGGAGTCTCAGGCGGAGGTCCTGTCCGTCTACCTCCCGGAAGGGCTTTCCGAAGATGAGGTGCGAGCGCTGGTCCGGCAGGCGATCGCAGACGGCGCCAACCAGGGCGCGAACCAGATGGGTCCGCTCATGGGGCGTATCATGCCTCAGATCCGCGGCCGATTCGACGGAAAAGAAGCCAACCGAATCGTGCGGGAAGAACTGGAAGCGTGATCGGACCGCCTAGAAGGGTGCGTGCCGCGTGAGCCAGCACGCGCTCGACGTCCTGGAGTTCGGGCGTGTGCTCGAGCGCATAGCAGCACGGACCGGATGCTACCTCGCCCGCGATCGCTTACTCGCGTCGCGACCGGAGAGCGAACCTCTCCGGGTCTCCCGCGAGTTGGCGCGCGTCGGTGCCACCATGGACTTCGCGGCGGATGCCCCAGACTGGGGCATGCTCCCGGTTCCCGATGTCACGGGCGCGCTGGATCAACTCTCGGCTGACGGCGTCGTGCTGGAACCGACGCAGCTCCACCGCATAGGGCTTCTGCTCAACTCGTCTCGGCGTCTCGCTTCGGACTTCGAGGAGAGGGGACAGTCACGCGAGGGGCCCTACGCCGAGCTCACGAGCATCACGCAGCTGCTTGTGTCGCGTAGGGAGATCGAGGACCGAATCGGACGATGCGTCGACGCGGAAGGTCGTGTGCTCGACGGTGCGTCCCGGGAACTGAAAAGGATCCGTGACAAGCTGCGCGGCGCTCACGCGCGCATCGTGAGGAAACTAGAGACGTTCGCGCGTACCCTACCCGAGCGCATCGCCGTCGGGGACGGCTCGGTGACGATCCGAGAGGGGCGCTACGTCATCCCCGTGCGACGGGAAGGGAAGGGCGAGGTCGGCGGCATCGTGCACGACGAGTCCCAGTCGGGCGCGACGATCTTCGTGGAACCCCCGGTAGCGATCGGGCTGATGAACGAAGTGCGTGACCTGGAGCGGGAGCAACAACGGGAGATCCGCCGCGTGCTCGGAGAGCTCACGGCCGAGATCACTCCGGAGCGCGATGCGTTGCGGGGCGCGCTCGACGCGCTGGTCGACTTCGACACGCTGCACGCCCGGGCCCGGACCGCTCTGTCGTGGAGAGCCTCGGTGCCCGAGCTCGCGGATGACGCCAACCCGACGCTCCACATTCGCGAGGGGCGTCATCCGTTGCTGCTGGAAAACGCACCGGCTTCCGTCGTGCCCTTCGAGCTCGAGCTCGCAGAGGACGAACGCGCGGTCGTGGTATCGGGGCCGAACACGGGGGGCAAGAGCGTGTTTCTGAAAGCGACGGGCCTCATCTGCGCGCTCGCGCAGAGCGGAGTCGTGCCGCCGGTCGGAAAGGGAACCCGCCTCCGGGTCTTCGACTCCTTCTTCGCGGACATCGGTGACGAGCAGTCCATCGTGCAGTCGTTGTCCACCTTCTCGGCTCACCTCGGGAACCTTTCGACCATCGTGACCGAGGCCGGCTCGAAGTCGCTGGTGCTGATCGACGAAATGGGGACGGGAACCGACCCCGCGGAGGGCGCGGCGCTCGCGCGCTCGGTCCTCGAGGAGCTGGTCGCCAAGGAAGCGACGACCATCGTCTCTTCCCAGTTGGGAGAGCTCAAGCGGCTCGACGGCGACGGTAGCGGCATCGTGAACGCATCGCTCCAGTTCGATTCCGAGCGCATGGAGCCCACGTATCGCTTCCTCAAAGGACGCCCGGGCCGAAGCTACGGTCTGGCGATCGCGCGTCGACTCGGGTTCCCGGCCACGGTCCTCGATCGGGCGGAGACCTACCGCGATGACGACGAGGCGCGCATGGAGGAGGTGCTCGCGCGTCTCGAACAACGTGAACAGGAAGCCGCAAAGCTCGTGCACGAGCTCGATATCGAGCGAGCCCAGACGGCTCGCCTGAGGGAAGGCATGGAGGGAAGGGAGCGGACGCTTCGTGACCACGAACGCAAAGCGGGCGGCCGCGCACGGGACGAAGCCCGCAAGCTGCTCCTGGATGCACGCGCGGAGGTCGAGGCCGCCATCGCGGAGCTGCGAACGGCGGCGGAACAGGGTGCTGACGTCGATGAGCTCGCCAAGGATGCACGCAGGCGTGTGGAGCAGGCCGCCAGCCGACACCAGAAGTCTCGTCCCGAGGCTTCGCAAGTCGGTCCAACCCAGATCGAGGTGGGGGATCGCGTGCGCATCCACTCGACCGGTGCGCGGGGTGGGGTCGTCGAGCTGCGCTCCGGGCGCGCGGTCGTGGAGGCCGGGGCGATCCGGTTCGAGGTCCCGGTATCCGAACTCGAGGTCGTGGACGCACCGACCGAGCCCAAGCGCTCAGGCGGTACCTGGAGCGCCCCGACACGAGATCAGGTCCGCCTGGAGATCGATTTGCGTGGCCTGCGCGTCGACGAAATGGGGTACGAGCTTTCGCGCGCCATCGACGAGGCGATCTTCGACGACTTGTCTCAGCTGCGCATCATCCATGGCAAAGGGACGGGCGCGCTTCGCAAGCGCGTGGCCGAGATGCTCGAGCTCGACGCCAGGGTCCAGCAGCATCGCATGGGCGGGCCGACCGAAGGCGGTGCGGGTGTTACGGTTGCGACCTTTGGACGAGCCTCGTGATCCCGGACGGTATGGTCGAGGAGGTGCGTGCGGCGGCTGACATCGTCGACGTGATCAGCGAGTTCGTCCCCCTCAAGAAAGCGGGTCGGGAGTACAAGGCGAACTGTCCGTTCCACGATGAGCGTACGCCCAGCTTTTACGTCATCCCGGCGAAGGGCTTCTACAACTGCTTCGGATGTGGAAAGTCGGGTGACGTTTTCTCGTTCGTGATGGAGCGCCAGGGGTTGGACTTCGTGGAGGCTGTCAAGCACGTAGCCGGTCGCGCGGGCATCGAAGTGCGTGAGGTGAAGCGCAGCACCGAAGAAGAGGATCCGAACCGACCGCTGTTCGAGATCAACGGCTTTGCCCAGGACTGGTTCCGGGCGCAACTCCTCGACGAGAGCGTCGGTGCGAACGCGCGTGGTTATCTGGAGGGAAGGGGCATCGACGCGGAGGTCGCCGAACGCTACGGGCTCGGCTTCGCGCCCGACGAGTGGCGTGGGCTTCGGGACGCGGCTGGCAAGCA
>JAYZBT010000213.1:0-5264 GCA_036338615.1 Gemmatimonadota bacterium | reverse complement strand
CGAGGTACTCGGAACCGCCGAGTTCATGAGCCCGGAGCAGGCTTCCGGCGACCCGGTCGACGAGCGGAGCGATCTCTACTCTTTGGCCATCGTGGGGCACTACGCGCTGTCCGCGCGGCTCCCGTTCCAGGGCGACACCGTGGCGGCGACCCTGGCCAAACAAATCACGCAGCCCGCGCCGCCGCTCGCCACCGTAGCCCCGGAAGTCCCGAGCAACCTGGCGAAAGCGCTGGACCGATGTCTGGCAAAGGATCCGGCCGACCGCTTCGCCGACGGAGAGCAGTTGGCGGAAGCCTTGAGCCGGGCGCTGGAGATGAAGCGGGAGATTCCCGTCGCGCTTCGCATGTTCGTCGAGCACAACCGCGAACGGATGCGGGGGCTGTCGATCGTGCTCGCCGGAGCGACGGGCTACCTCGTCTTCTCCGCGTTCGTGATCGCCGAAGAGGGACCGATCGGGCTCATCATGACGGCCCTCGCGCTTCTCACCGGTGCGGCGCCGGCCGTGATGCTCGTTCGCATGGCGCGCGAACTCCTGCGTACGGGCCACAGCCACCAAGAGCTTCTGAGCGCTCTCAAGACCGATATCGAAGCGCGCCGGGAGGAGATGGCGTTCGAGCTCAAGGCCAAGAAGACCTGGGTCGACCGTGTCGGACTCGGGCTCATGATCGGAGGCATCGGCGCCGCAGCGATCGGGACCGGCGCCATGGTATTCCTAGACCTCGGGATCGGCACGATGACCCAGGCGGGGTATCTCGTGGGCTTGGGGTCACTGGCCGGGATGATCAGCGCGCCGATCGCCGTCACCCGCTCCGGGAAGCGTCGAGGCGTACCGGGAGTCCGCTGGCTGAAGTTCTGGAAGAGCGCCATCGGGGAAGGCGTCTTCAAGCTGGCGGGTTTCCGGCTCAAGCGGGTGGTGAGCGAGAACGTGGCTCATCGCCCCACCGAGATGGCGATCGGCATGGCCGCGGATCGTCTTTTCGAGGCGCTGCCAAAGGACGAAAGACAGTCATTCGCTGAACTCCCCTCGATCGTGCACCGGCTCGAGGGAGACGCCGAGAAGATGCGAGCGCGGGTCAAAGAGCTGGACCGACTGATCGACAACGTCGACCACGACGAGGCTCTGGGCGCGCGGGCCGCGCCGGTAGGCGCGGACCTCTCGGACCGACGGGAGTCCATGGCGGCCGACCTACAGACTGCGCGTGACGGTGCCCAGCAGCGCCTGACAGAGGCGGTCTCGGCCCTCGAGACCATCCGCCTCGAACTACTTCGTATGCATGCAGGGGCGGGGAGCGTGGTCAGCATGACACAGGACCTCACGGCGGCGCGGGCTCTCTCGGTCGACATCGAGCACGTGCTCCACGGCAAGCGGGAAGTGGCGCGACTGCTTGCCTCCGGGGGCGACGGCTAGCAGAGCCCCCGCGGTCCTTGCCCACTGGAGCACCCCGCTCTACCCTCCTTCTCGGCCCTCGAGCGAAGGAGAGTTCCATGAAGCGGTCTACAATCGGGCGGGTGGTGGCGGTCCTGGGTCTCGCGGTAGCTGCCGGCCTTGCGGCCAAGCTCGAGTCCCGTCGCGACGTCGCTCAGATGGCCGACCGCGCGACCGACTTTCTCACTTCACTCACCGATGAGCAGCGTACCCGCGGGGCGTATGCGTTCGACGACTCCGAAGAGCGTCTGCACTTCCATGTCATCCCGCCTGAGGTGTTCGAGCGCAACGGCGTCTCGCTCAAGGAGATGAACTCCGAGCAGAAGGCACGCGCGCACGCGCTGCTCGCGAGCGGCCTCAGCCAGGGCGGGCACATGACCGCGATGGAGATCATCGAACTCGAGGGAATCCTTCAAGCCATCGAGAACGGCAGCACCCAGTTCTCGCGCGACCCCGAGCTGTATTTGATGTCGGTGTTCGGCACGCCCTCCACGGACGGCACATGGGGCTGGAGGTTCGAGGGTCATCACCTCTCACTGCACTTCACGGTCATCGACGGCACCCTCACGGTGAGCGCGCCCACGTTCCTTGCCACGAGCCCGGCCGAGGTCATGGACGGACCGAGAAAGGGCCTGCGCCCGCTCGCCAAGCAGGAAGACGCGGGGCGGGCACTGCTCGCCTCGCTGACCCCGGCGCAGCGGGAGGCCGCAATCATCCAGGACGTCGCCCCGACGAACATCGTCTCGGGCTTCGCGGCGGAAGTCGATCCTCTGTCCCCCATGGGCATCATGGCTTCGGACTTCAGCAGAGAGCAGCGCGGTCTCCTGAGGGACCTGATCGAGTCGTACGCCAACGTCATGGCAAGCGACATCTCCGCGCTCCGCCTCGCCGGGGTCCGCTCCGGCGGTATCGACAACATCGGCTTTGCGTGGGCGGGCGGGACGGAGAGGGGTGAGGTGGGCTACTACCGGGTTCAGGGACCGACTTTTTTGATCGAGTTCGACTACACGGCGAGAGATCCGAATCACGTGCATTCGGCGTGGCGCGACTTCGATGGAGACTTCGGCCGCGATCTGCTGATGGAGCACTTGCAGCAGTTTTCACATTAGGGCGCGGGCGCTCGTGCCGACGCCACGCCAACCGACGCGAGTGGCCTAGTGGCCGCGCGACGATGCGCGCGACAAGCCGCGCTCGGTCGGGCACTGCTGGGTTGCGTCCTGCTGGGCGCATGGGGGGGAGCCAGCCCGGTGGTCGCGCAGCCAGGCCCCCCGCCTCCGCTCGAAACGATCCACGTCGCGGACAACGTATACATGCTGCAAACGCCGACCGCCGGTGGAAACATCGGCGTGTTCGTGGGGCCTGACGGTGTGTTGCTCGTCGACGATCAGTTCTCTCCCATCCCCGACAGCATCATCGCCGCCGTAGCGGGGATCTCAGACGCCGAGATCCGCTTCCTGATCAACACGCACATTCACCCGGACCACATCGGGGGGAACGAGAATCTCGCCGAGTTGGGGGTGCTTATCTTCGCGCACGACCACGTACGCTTGAGGATGCTGCAGGAGCTCAGGATCCCCCGGCGTGGCGGCATCTCTTTTCCTCAGCCGCCGGAGGGCGCCCGCCCCGTGGTGACGTTCTCGGAGGCGATCACGTTCCACCTCAACGGTGAGCGGGTGCACGTTTTCCTGGCTCCGCCCGCGCACACGGACGGCGACAGCTTCGTGTACTTCTCGGGCTCGGACGTACTCCACCTTGGAGACGTATTCCGCACCAACATGTACCCGATCATCGACGTGTATAACGGGGGCACCTTCTCGGGAATGATCGAGGCGCTCGAGATCGCAATCGGTATGGCGGGGCCCGATACGAAGGTCATCCCCGGACACGGCTTTGGTTTTACCGACCGCCAGGGCCTGCTCGAGGTGCTGGTGATGATGCTGGACATCCGCCACGACGTGACGACGATGATCGCCCAGGGCCGAACGCTCGAAGAGGTCATGGCCGCGGGCATCACGGACGCGTACGACGAAAAGTGGGGACGAGAGGCTACGTGGAACGCGTCCGACTTCCTGCCGATCGTATACAACGAGTTCAGCAACGACAGGCCCGAAGAGGGCCGCTGACATGAGGCTTCCTATGTACCGAGGGTCCACCAAGTCGAACGTTCTCGTCGTGCCGAGCCTGGCGCTGCTTCTGCTCCTCTTGGCAGGCATAGCGCTGCCGGCGGTGGGTCAGGACAGGGGCAACCCCTATGGCGAGTGGCGCTATTGGGGCGCCGACCAGTGGAGCACGAGGTACTCCCCGCTCGAGCAGATCAACGCCGACAACTTCACGGACCTTGAGGTCGCGTGGACGTGGCGTGGGGACAACTTCGGGCCGGAGCCAGACTTCATCATGCGCTCCACCCCCATCTATGCCGATGGCCTGCTGTATACCGTAGCCGGCCTGCGCCGCACCGTGGCCGCCATCGATCCGGCAACCGGCGAGACGTTGTGGACGTTCCGGGAACCGCACACGGAGCGCTGGCAAGGATCGCCTCGAAAGAACTACGGCCGAGGAGTAGCCTACGCCGAGATCGACGGACAGGGCGTGATATATCTGGTCACCCCTGGCTTTTTCCTACACGCGTTGGACGCCAAGACCGGGGCAGCGCTCGAGGGCTTCGGAGGCCAGATCCCCATCGATGGGTTCGGTGAGACCGGCACCGTCGACATGCTCGCGACGCTCGGGCACCCCTATGACGTGTACTCTGGAATCGATCGGACACGGGGCGCCATCACCACCTCTTCCGCCCCGCTCGTGGTTGGCGACGTGCTCATCGTCGGGAACTCGGCGCACCAGGGTGGCCGTTACAGCAGGATCGAGAACGTGCCCGGTGACGTTCAGGCGTTCGACGCCAGGACGGGCGAGCACCTATGGACGTTCCACACGATCCCACGGCCGGGTGAGTTCGGGAACGACACTTGGGAGGACGGTGCCTGGCGGTGGGCCGGCAATGTGAACGCCTGGCCTCCCCTGTCGGCGGACGCCGAGCTCGGCATCGTCTACCTGCCGACCGACGCGCCTACAAACGACTACTTCGGTGGCTTCCGCCCCGGTGACAACCTCTTCGGCAGCAGCCTGATCGCGGTGGACCTGCGTACCGGCGAGAGGCGTTGGCACTTCCAGATGATCCACCACGACATCTGGGACTGGGACAATCCGGTCGCCCCGATTCTGGTGGACGTCACCGTAGACGGCGTGGCGATTCCCGCCGTCGTGCAGACCACCAAGCAGACGTTCGTATACGCCTTCCACCGCGAAACCGGGGAGCCCATCTGGCCGATCCCGGAGATACCGGTGCCGCCGGGAGACGTACCCGGAGAGTGGTATTCGCCCACGCAGCCCATCCCGTCCCGGCCCCTCGGCTACGAATTGCAGGGCCTGAGCGTGGACGACCTCATCGACTTCACCCCCGAGCTACGGGCGATGGCGATCGAGCAAGTCAGCGACATCAAGCTAGGCCCGATCTTCACGCCGTGGGTGCACGTGGGGAACTCCGACGCATACCGGGCCACAGCCCAATGCCCGAGCGCGACGGGCGGTACCAACATCCCCGGTGGCACGGTCATGGATCCCGAAAGCGGAATCATGTACGTGGCATCGAGGAAGGCCTGTACCGGAGGCGTACTCGCCGCGGGCTCGGAGCGGGACGACGGCAGCCAGAGCGGGCTCGGCACCACGGTTGTGGAGTGGATGTCCGGTGGTGGTGGAGGATTCGCCGCCATGCAGGGCCTCCCGATCTTCAAGCCACCGTACGGACGCATCACCGCGATCGACATGAACACCGGGGAGCAGC
>JAYZBT010000212.1:0-6087 GCA_036338615.1 Gemmatimonadota bacterium | reverse complement strand
TCGCAATATCATGCATGGTCAGAGAATATATATGCGGCCCTCTCGCGGGAGAACCCCCGAGCCTCGCTCCTGCGGGAAGGATGAACTCCGGCGGTGAGCCGCAGCAGCGCTCAGCCGGAGCCGCAAGAGAAAGAGACCCGGAGCGCAGTCTTCAGCGCATCCCGGCCTCGTCACTGCCGGGTGGCATAGTCCCTCCCGCGAGTAACCATCGCCGACCGCTTTCTGCGACGTGGCCACGGGGCCGACGCACCGTGTGCCGATTCCGCTGGGGTGCGAGAAGCCCGTCCGCAAAACCCGATTATACCGTCCTCCACAGGGACAGCCAAGGAAAAGGCCGGAACGCGCATAGTACCCGCCAAGCGTTGCACTACAGCATGTTACGAGACCGCCCAAAGTACGGCACGGCCACCGCATGCACGGCATCTCGACCGGAAGGGTCCATGTGTCGGAGGCGTAACGCCACTTCTGGTGAGGAGGGGGCGATGTTCGGGACCGAAACGAGGAAATGTAGAAGGGCACTCACACTCGTGATGCTGCTGTCGACATCGGCGTGCTACGAGCACACATACAATACTGGCGCGCGCGCGCCGAACGCTCCAGTCGTCTATCAGAGCTGGCACAACCATAGGCTCGGGGGCCTGATCAGCCCCAACCAGAAGATCGCGATCGCTGAGATGTGCCCGTCCGGCAACGCGACGATCCACGAAGAGGTCTCTTTCCTCAACGGACTCGTCGGCGCGCTCACCGGAGAAATCTATGCGACGACGACGGTCGAAGTCCGTTGCGACACCCGAAGCGCCGACCTCGACTTCCGCGCCGCAGACGTCGAACGCATAGTTACTTCACCCGGCTTCTTCGCCTGGGTCGTCGCGAGGGCTCGTGCGGCCTCGAGCAGGCGATCGGTGGTCCGACCCGTTGCCCCCCCTCGCGACCTCCCGAGCGACTTCACGCACTGCCCCGCGGTAGCCATCGGGCCTCGAAAGCACGGAGGACCCGAACTTGAGAACCACGACCCGGGGGTGCCGGCGAAAGCCCGCATGCGACTACACCGGTATGCACGCGACCTCTTCGGCCCTTGCGAGCGCGGCTCGCAAATCTGCGACCAGGTCGGCCGGGTCCTCGATGCCGACCGAGATGCGTAGCAACCCCTCTCCGATGCCGGCTACCGCTCGCGCCTCCTCATCCATCGACGCGTGCGTCATGGTCGCTGGGTGCGCGATGAGGCTCTCGACCCCGCCGAGCGATTCGGCGAGCGTGTGATGCTGAAGCCCGTCGAGGAATGCATCGACCGACGGCCGACCCCCGCGTAGGGCCAAACTGACGAGGCTTCCCCACCCTAGCTGCTGACGTGCCGCCACGTCGTGTCCTGGATGCTCGCTTAGGCTCGGGTGATAGAGGGCCTCCACGGCAGGGTGACCGTTCAGCGCATCCACTACTTGCAACGCGTTCTGCTCATGAATACGTGACCGCGCGTGAAGCGTACGAACGCCCCGGAGCGTCAGGTAGGAATCGAACGGCGCTCCGGTCACGCCCAGACAGTTCGCCCACCACGCGGCCTGCTCGTGCAGATCGCTTCCCTTCGTGACCACCGCGCCCCCGACGACATCGCTGTGTCCGTTCAAGAACTTCGTCGTCGAATGGACCACGACGTCCGCGCCCAGTTCCAGCGGACACTGGTTGACCGGCGACAAGAACGTGTTGTCGACGACGCAGATCGCTCCCACCTCTTCCGCCACACGCGACCAGGCAGCGATGTCTGTCACACGAAGCAGCGGGTTGCTGGGGGTCTCGAGCCAGATGATCCGGGGTCTGAGTTCACGTGCCGCCGTGACCGCCTCGGACGTGCGTTGGTCGACGAACACGACCTCGAACCCGACCCGCCGGCTCTCGGCCACGAAGAGCCGATGGCAACCGCCGTAGCAGTCGTGCGGCGCCAACAAGACATCCCCCTGGGAGAGCAGATGCGTGACCACCGCGACGGCGGACATGCCGGACGAGGTGATCACGGCGCCGAATCCGGACTCGAGGTCCGCGACGGCGTCGGCCAACTGGTCTCGGGTCGGGTTCCCCGAACGCGTGTAGTCGTAGCGTCCACACTGGCCGGGCTTCTCGAAGACGAAGTTCGTCGATAGGTGGATCGGCGGCACCACGGCACGATGACTCGTATCCTCACCGATGCTGGAACGCACCGCGCGTGTCGTGCGGCTGAGGCGGCTCATCGGACCCACCCCTGACTCTCGATCGCCCCGCGCAAGACAGACGAAACGAGCTCGGCCTCCTTGAGGAAGGCGTCGTGACCGTAGGGCGAGGACAGGGTGACGTGCTCGCACACACCGGGAGCCGCCAGCGCCAGCTCTTCCACGAGCCACGGAGGTACCAGGCTGTCTTCGTCGACCGAGAGCAACGTGGTCCGGCTGGTCACGGAAGCGGGATCGACCCTGTGCAGGTCGATCGAAGTCGACAGGCTCAAGAACGACTCTGCGTCGAAGGCGTTAGCGAAGGCGTCACCCCGCGCCTCGAGGTAGTCTTGGACCGGGAACCGGACGGAGCCCTCTGCCGCGGAGGGGCCGGAGTCGAAGCGCCTCTCGAACTCGTCCGCACTACGGTACGTCGTCATCGCCAGCGCGCGGGAGATCGCGAGTGCGTCCGCCGCAGCGCCGTGATCACGACCGAGTCTCACGACCGAACGCTGGATCGACCGCAAAGCAGTTGCCATCGGATGCGTTCTGTGTGCCGCACAAAGCAACACCAGTTGCGAGACCCGTCTTGGGAAGAGCTCGGCAAAGGCGAGCGCCACCATGCCGCCGTAGGACGCGCCGACCAACGTGACGGCGCCGGTGTCCAGGTCGTCGAGAACGGCGGCAATCGCGCGTGCCTGGTCTCGGGTGGTCACGGGCTCGGTGGCGCGGAAGCTCGAATGAGGGCCCGCGAGATAGTCGATACCGATGAGCCGCTGGCGGGTCGGGTCGAGCGGTCCTCCCGGTGTCACGACCCCGGGCCACCAGCCTGGTGACGGGTCGCTGGGAGTGGGGGCAAGGTGCCGTCCCGCGGAGATGCCGCCTAGAACCACGAGCGCGGGTGCGCTCTGTGGCCCGTAGACTTCGTACGAGACCTCGACATCCTGGGTCCCGTCATGGTCCAATTCCAAGCGATGCTGGCTCCAGCCAGCACTTCCCGGTGATCCACCGGTCGAACAGTACGCCTCAACGTGACCCGAGGGCCCGCGGGCGAGGGCTGCGTTCGTCATGTCGATCCTCCAGACCGAAATACGTCATCGGACCCCTGGAGATCGACGCCCTGAAGCTCGGCAGTCACGCAAACGCGCAACGGGCGACTCATCTTCCAATGGACATCACGTCCGTCGTAGGAGTTGGCACCTTATGGAATTGCCACCTTCCACAGGTTGCCCCGGCGTCATTGGGCCTGTCCCTCGACCGGTCTCGATGAGCTAATTGTGACGCCAAGACTAGTCGCACCCCCAGAGCAGGTCAACCGACTCTGATGTCCGGAGTGCGACGAACTCTTCGCGTCCACGACTTCCGGACGCCTCTGGGTCGTAGCGCTGCTACTGCTCATCGCCTTCGCGGTCACGATTCACCTGTACTCGCTCCCCAGCGAGGTGCTCTCAGTCGACTGAGAGCGACTCGACCGGATCCGCTCGAGTGAGCGCTCGGGACCACATGACCGCGCACCCCCCAGTGAGTAGCGCAGCGAGCAACCCACCGACGCGGGCTCCTGGATCGGGAGCGAAGGCAACCCCGCTTCGTGCGCGTGCACCGATCGTCGGTCGTTCAAACACAGCTCATCGAGTCCGTAGAACCGCTCGGGCACGGCGAATTCGTACTCCACCTGCCCGCCGGCACCCGGGTGAAAACGAGCCGCTCATACAGTCGGACCGTCACGGGACTCGTGGACGGACTTGAATGACGATGTCGGTCCCGGCAGACTCTGGCCAACCCAATCATGTGGAGTAGGCGAATGACGAGGCAGCTTCTAGGGATGCTCGCGGGAATCCTCTTGACCCAAGGGGCGGCATCCGCCCAGACAGCGCGCAGCGAAGACGTCTCGACGATCGACGGCATCATCCGTGCGTACTACGAAGTCGTCTCAGGCCCACCCGGCGAGTCGGCGGACCAGGAGCGCGATCGCACGTTGCATCATCCCCAGGCGTGGGTCGCGATCGCCGGGATGGACGCTTCTGGAAATCGGAGCGTGAACGTCACGACGCTGGACGGCTACCACGGTGACAACGCCCCGCGCCGGCAGGGCTTCTGGGAGTGGGAGACCGATCGCATCACCAGGCGCTCGGGCAACATGGTGCACGTGTGGAGCAGCTATGCTTCGGCCCGGACCGAGGCCGGCGAGCCATTCGCCACCGGCGTCAACAGCATCACGCTGTTCCACGACGGCGCCCGCTGGTGGATCATGGGCTGGATGTTCGACTCGGCGGGCGGATAGCCCGGAAACATTCAACCTTATGGTTGAATACTGAGTCGGATCGCTGTACCCTTCCTGCCATGAGCACAGCGAAAGAACTCGACCTCGTTTTCGGAGCGCTCGGCCACGAAACGCGTCGAGGGATCCTGGAAGACCTCCGCCACGGCTCCAAGACCGTGCTCGAGCTGGCGGCTCCACACCCCATGTCGCTCAACGCGGTGTCGAAGCACCTCAAGCGACTGGAGACCGCCGGATTCGTACGGAGGACCGTCGACGGGAGCTTCCACCGCATCGAGACCGACCCGCGTGCCATGAAGGCCGCGCTGAAGTGGATGTCCTTCTACGCGCCGTTCTGGACCGACAGCCTCACTAGCTTGAAGACGTTCCGGGAGAGCGACACGTGATCCCGAGTTTCGAGCGGACCGTGCACATCGAGTGTCCGGTGCAGCAAGCGTTCAACGCCTGGGCTGACGCGACCACGTTCAGTCGCTGGTTCGCCCCGATGGCCGAGACCGAACCGGAAGTCGACATCGACTTTCGCGTCGGTGGCAGCTACGAAATCCGGATGGCACTCGGCCCCGGTCACGTGCATCTCACGCATGGTGAGTACCGAGAAATCGAGCGCGATCGCTGCGCGCCCGATCCGGCGAGCCCTCAGTTCGAGTCTAACCCCCTCCGCTGTAGCAGCGGCTCGACTTTGGGGTCCGCTCCTCGGAAGCTGCGATAGAGCGTCATCGCGTCCTCGCTGCCGCCATGAGACAGGAGCGCCTCGCGGAAGTGGTCGCCGTTCTCGCGGGTGAGGCCTCCGTTCTCCAGGAACCATTCCACCGCGTCGGCGTCGAGTACCTCACTCCAAATGTAGGAGTAGTAGCCCGCTGAGTAGCCGCCCATGATGTGCGAGAAATACGTGCTACGGTAGCGCGGCGGAACCTCGTCCATCGCGACCCCAGCCTTTTCCAGCGCGTCGGCTTCGAAGTCGAGCAACCCTTCCGCGCTGGGTACTTCCTCCGGGGCCAGCTGGTGCCAGGCCTGGTCGAGTAGGGAGGCAGCCAAGTACTCAGTGGTCTCGAATCCCTGATTGAACGTGCCGGTCTCGAGCACCTTATCGAGCAGTTCCTGCGGCATCGGGGCGCCGGTCTCGTAATGCACCGCGTAGTTCGCCAGGACCTCTGGCCACGTCGCCCACATCTCGTTCACCTGAGAGGGGAACTCCACGAAGTCGCGCGGCACCGAAGTGCCCGAGAAGTAGGGGTACTCCACGTTCGAGAACATGCCGTGCAGGGTATGCCCGAACTCGTGGAACATGGTCGTCACCTCATCGAACGTGAGCAGCGTAGGCTCGCCGTCCGGGGGCTTGGGCACGTTGAGATGGTTCGCGATGACGCCGCGCTCCCCGGTCAGGTTCGACTGCGAGACATAGGCGTTCATCCACGCTCCACCTCGCTTCGATGAACGCGCGTAGTAGTCCGCGAGGAAGAGCGCAAGCAACTCTCCGTCGGCGTCGTGCACCTCGAATACCTGCACGTCCGGGTGGTAGGTCGGCAGGTCGGTGCGCTCCTCGAACGTGAGGCCGTAGAGCTGGTTCGCGGCATAGAAGACACCCTGTTCCAGCACGTTGCCCATCTCGAAGTACGGCCGCAGTTGTGAAGC
>JAYZBT010000211.1:0-7213 GCA_036338615.1 Gemmatimonadota bacterium | reverse complement strand
GCTCGCTCCCGAAAACACGGCGGTGCGCGCGAGCATCGGTATACTGCACTTCCACCGGGGAGTCTATGCTCAGGCGGAGCTGGACCTCCGCTGGGTCTGCGAGCAGGACGACATGCATGGCCCGGCATTCTACTATTGGGGCGAGGCGCTCAACCGCCTCAATCGATTCGATGAAGCGCTCGAGGCGCTGGAACGCGCCACTGTGCTCCAGCCGAATAATCGGAAGGCCTTCTACACGCTGGGCCACTTGTACGACCGCAAGCACCTGGGCGAGGAAGCGATGGCCATGTACCGTCGGGCCCGGGAGCTGACCGGAGGATGATCCGGGTCGTGCTCGGCGTGCTGCACGAACAGGAAACGGAGGGCATTCTCCGGCCGATCCGGTCGGACCTCGATCCCGCGACAGCGGCGAGCCGCGACGTTTCAGAAGCCGCGGGCGCTTCGATGAACGACAAGTTCGAGCAAGTCGGCTCGATCCCGCTTGGGGGGGCGATCATCACTCCGGCGGGCGACTTGACCGCAGACTTCGTGATCCACGCGGTGGTGTCTTCGCCGGACGAGCCCGAGAGTCCGTCTTCGGTCCAGAAAGCGCTGAGAAACAGCTTGAGAAGGGCGGTGGACCTGGGCCTCGAGTCCCTGGCTTTGCCGCCGCTCGGTGCTGGAGCCGGGCAGCTCGATGCGGAAGGCTGTGCGTTGGCCATGCTGGAGGTCGTCTTCTTTCACCTGGACGAGGGTCAGCCCCCGCAGGACGTGAGAATCATCGTGGGGTCGGAGTACGAGCAGAGCGTATTCGACGAGCTCATTCGGGGGATGGCCGACCAGCGAAGCGTTGGCGGCTAGAAGCGAGCCGCTGGTACCGACCCGCCGGTACCGATTACACTTCGGAGTGGGGTGGACACGGTCATGTGGAGGGGGCCCGATGGGTAAACGGATCCTGCGTAGCGCGATTTTGCTGACCTGGCTCGGCATGGTCGGCTGGCAGGTGCGTCGCGAGTACTTCCAGCCGGAACTGGCCCGCCTCGCGGCCGCGGCCCTCTCGCTGGCGCCGGGGATCCATTTCTACACGCTTACGATGGGCGATCGCAACGTGGGCCAGGCGACCTCCCGCCTGGACACCTTGCCGGACGGTTTCGAGCTCGAAGACGTCATGGTCCTGGAGCTCCCAGCGCTGGGCCAGACGGGCACGGCTGTCGCACGTACGAGCGTGACGCTGAGTACTTCGCTCGTCATGGAAACGTTCGACTTTTCGCTCGACAGCGAGGTCGGACGCTTCGAGGCCTCGGGAAGACTGCTGCCGGATACGACCTTGGAGGTTGCGATCGTCAGCGCCGGGAGCACGCAGAATTTATCGTTCCGGCTCCCGCAACCGCCCACCTTGTCGAACATCGTTCCGATTCGACTCGCGATGGGTGAGGGGTGGCACGTCGGTGACCGACACCGGCTTCCGGTGTTCGATCCCACGACTCTGAGCACACGCACCGTCGAAGTGCGCGTGCTCGAATTCGACACCCTCATGGTGACGGACAGTGCCGCCTTGGACGGTGCCGGACGCTGGGGGCCCGCGCGTACTCACTCGATTCCGGCTTGGAGGATCGCCGAGGTCTTCGGGGGCATCCAGGTGGAGAGTTGGGTCGACGAAGACGGTCGCATCCTGCGCTCCTCGAGCCCACTCGGTTTCTCGATGGAGAAGACCGAGTACGAGCTGGCGCGGCAAGCTCAAGAAGACGGGAGGCTCAATACCAGCACCGCGATCGACGACGACGTCATCCTCTCGACGGCGGTGCAGAGCAACGTCGATCTCGAAGGCGTGGAGGCGTTCTCGGAATTGCGCTTCCGACTCACCGGCGTGGACCTGTCGGGCTTCGACCTGGATGGCGGACGTCAGGAGCTACGGGGCGATACGCTCATCGTTCGGCGTGCGAATTGGGATGCGCTCGATGCCGGTTATAGTCTCCCATACAGCTTCATGGACTTGCGTTCGGCGCTAGAGCCGGAACCGCTCATCCAGAGCGACGATCCTCGCATCGTGGCGCACGCTCGGGGCATCACCGACGCCCGCAGCCAATGGCGGCAGGACCCCAAGCGAGTCGCTCAGTCGCTCACCACGTCCGTATATCGCATGTTGGAGAAAAGCATCACGTTCTCCATTCCGAACGCGGTCCAGGTGCTCGATACTCGGCGGGGGGACTGCAACGAGCACACGGTGCTCTACGTCGCGCTCGCGCGGGCGCTCGGTCTCCCCGCGAGGACCGCGGTAGGGCTCGTCTACCTGAACGGGGCGTTCTTCTATCACGCTTGGCCCGAGGTCTGGCTCGATGAGTGGGTCGCGGTCGATCCCACCTTCGGACAGTATCCTGCGGATGCCTCCCACATCCGGTTCGTGACGGGCGGACTCGCGCAGCAGGTCGAGATCATCCGACTCATCGGGAATCTGGACATCCAGGTCCTGGATCCAGCCATGGCCGACGCCCCCGAGTGACCCTCCTCAAAAAAGCAGGCCCGTGACCGAAGTGGACGGCACCGATACGGACGTACTCACCCCAGCCGGGGAGACTCGCACTGGTTCCGGTGAGATGTTGCAGTTGCGGGGAGTGAGAAAGACGTATGGCTCCTTCGTGGCCGTGAAGGGGCTGGATCTCAACGTCCACCGCGGTGAGATCTTCGGCTTCTTGGGCCCCAACGGCGCGGGCAAGACCACGACCATCCGCATGGTGGCGGGTGTTCTCCGCCCTTCGCAGGGACAGGTCTTGATCGGAGGGGACGACCTCGCCAAGGATGCCGAGTCGGCCAAGTCGCGAGTCGGCTACATCCCGGACCGACCGTTTCTGTACGAGAAGCTTTCCGGCGGGGAGTTCTTGCGTTTCGTCGCGGGGCTGTGGGGCCGGGAGGGTGAGGCTGTGGAGGAGCGCGCGGACCGCCTCCTGGAGCTCTTCCAGCTCACGGCCTGGAAGGACGAGCTCATCGAGACCTATTCGCACGGCATGCGGCAGAAGATCCTCATCAGCTCGGCCCTGATCCATCAGCCCGAGATGATCGTCGTCGATGAGCCGATGGTCGGGCTCGACCCGCGTTCGGCGCGCCTGCTCAAGGACCTCTTTCGCACCTTCGTCGAGAACGGCGGGACGGTCTTTCTGTCCACGCACACGCTGGAGGTGGCAGAGGTCCTCTGCGATCGCATCGCCATCATCAACGAGGGGGAGATCATCGCGCTCGGGTCCATGGACGAGCTACGCACTCAGTCCGAGGGAGGGGGTGTGCACCTCGAGGAGATCTTCCTGAAGCTGACCGGTGGTGAAGCCATGGCGGATGTGATCGAAAGCCTGCGCGAGGCGATTCGCCGGTGAACGGAACGACGCTGCGTCGTCGAGCGGGCATACTCTTGCTGCTGGGCCCGAAGATCCGCACCAAGGTCAACCGCGCGCGAGCCTCCGAGGGCCGGCTCTTCAAGGGGCTCCTGCTCGGCTTCGTCGGTCTCTTCTTCTGGTCGTTGATCTTCGCGGTCATCTTCCGGATGTTGATCTACTTTCGCGGCACCCAGGGCATCGGCGATCTGCTCGCGAGCAAGCTGCTCGGAATCGCGTTCATCACGTTTCTGATGATCCTGGTGCTCTCGAACGTCATCACCGCGCTTTCCACGTTTTTTCTCTCCGACGATCTGCAGATCGTGGTTGCGGCCCCGGTGGAGCCTGAGAAGGTGTACATGGCGCGTCTCATAGAGACGGTCGTGGACTCGTCTTGGATGGTCGCGTTGCTGGCTGTGCCGCTCCTGGGCGCCTATGGCGTGGTTTACGCTGCTGACTGGCGCTACTACTTGCTCGCACTCGGCACGCTCTTGCCGTTCCTCATCGTGCCGGCGGTCATCGGCAGCGCGGTCACCTTGATGCTCGTGAACGTGTCTCCGGCGCGCCGCACGCGAGACCTGCTGGCGCTTGTCGGTCTCTTTGCAGCCGCGGGTGTGATCGCGCTCTTCCGCTTCTTGAGGCCCGAGCGCCTGATGCGGCCGGAGGAGTTCCAGGACCTCGTCGACTTCGTGGCCGTGTTGCGGACGCCGACCTCGGTGTGGCTGCCGAGCGAATGGGCGGCGGGCGCGATCATGTCATATCTGAACGGGTACTTCGACTGGTTGCCGTTCCTCCTCCTGTGGAGTACTGCAGCCGCCTTCGTGGTGATCGGTGGTTGGCTGCACAGGCACTTCTTCGAATCCGGTTTCACGCGCGCCCAGGAGGGCGCGGAGCGTCGGGAGGGGCGGGCTCGCTCCGTGGTCATCGACCGCGTATTCCGACGTGCCAAGCCAAGCACACGGGGATTGGTCGCCAAGGAAATCCGGATCTTCTTTCGCGACACCACACAGTGGTCTCAGCTGATTCTGCTCGCTGTTCTGGTGGCCGTGTACGTGTACAACATCACCGTGCTGCCGCTCTATACGGGTGAGGAGGTGTCCTTCCTGCTCATCAACGTCGTCTCATTCCTCAACCTCGGCTTGGCCGGCTTCGTGGTCGCGGCGATCGCGGCCCGCTTCGTATTCCCGGCGATGTCGATCGAAGGCAGAATGATGTGGCTTCTGCGCTCGTCGCCGCTCGACGTGCGTGCGCTCTTTTGGTCGAAGTACTGGGTGGGTACCGTGCCACTGCTCCTGGTGGCGCTGCCGCTGATCGTCGTGACGAACATCGTGCTCGAGGCCTCGCCGTTCATCCTGATTCTGATGACGATGACCATGGTGGGCATCACGTTTGCGCTGACGTCTCTCGCGCTGGGCCTCGGTGCGCTGTACCCCAACTACGAAACCGAGAACGTCGCGGAAATTCCGACGTCGTTCGGGGGGCTACTCTTCATGATGGCCGCGGTGATTTACCTTGGGGGGGTCGTCGTTCTAGAGGCGTGGCCGGTGTATCTTTTCCTGCAATCCCGAGTCCAGGGGGGTGCGGGTCAGGTCGGCTCGATCCCGCTCGTGCTCGGCGTCAGTGGAGCGCTTCTGCTCACTATCGCTACGACCTGGCTCCCACTGCGGGCCGGCGTCCACAGGGTGCGCTCGATCGACTTCTGAACGGAGACATACATGCTCGAGTCCATCAAGAACTTCTTCAAGTCGTCGATGAGCCCGTCCCCGGACGCGGAGAAGGTGGAGAGAGAGCCGGACATTCGGCTTGCGGCTTGTGCGCTCCTGCTGGAGCTCGCGCAGGCGGACGATGAGTTCACCGACGATGAGCGACAGCATCTGGAGTCAGCCATTCGCCGCCAGTATGGACTCGACCAGGCTGAGGCAGAAAAGTTGATTACGCTGGCGCAGGAGGCTCGTGACGAGGCGATCGACTTGTGGCAATTCACCAACCTGATCGCGGAGAATTACTCGTTGGGTCAGAAGATGGTTCTGGCGGAGATCATGTGGGGATTGGTGTATTCCGACGGTGAACTCGCCGACAAAGAAGACTACCTGATGCGCAAGATCTGCAACCTGCTTCGGCTCGAGCCGGGCTACCTGGCCGAGGCACGCAAAAGGGCGGGGGATTCCGAGCCCGAGGACCCGGCGCAGGCAATGGACGCGGTGGACTAGCCTGACCATATTGCTAGAAGCCCTACCTCTTCAAAGAGCCCAATCGATGCGCGACCTGGTTCCCGGCGGATACGTCTTCACACATGTAGTGTTTTGGTCTGTGGTCGGCATGGTCGCGGTCGGTACCAACGCGGTCGCGATCATTCTCGTGATCGGCCTCGGGTTGCTCGCGTTCGAGACCGTCACCAAGCAGTGAAACTCGGGCTCATGATCCTGGCAGGAGTCCTCGCGTTTGCGTGGGGGCTTTGGCTCGGCATGCCAGGTCGGTATACGCAGGACCTCCAGGAGATCGACGACGTCATGGCGCAGGGTGGTCGGCGGCGGAGGGTGCACAAGAAGCGCTTCACCCCCTACGCTTGGATGCAGCGTCAGCTTCCCGTACGCACGGCGCGCAAGACGCGCGGCTTCTCCGTTCGCGGTCCGGACGATCTGTAGGGCCCCGGGGGCGGCCCTTTTTTCGAACGGTCAGAAAAAGAGGGCGTTCATCGTGGCGATAACCACGCCGATGAACGCGCCCAGGACGTAACCCAGCCGCACGATCAGCTTCAGTTCCCTGTCGGTCACTTTGCGCACGATCTCCTCCATGCGCGACATCGGGAAACCGAGGACCTTATCTTCGACGCGTCCCGCGATGTTGATCTGATCGACGACACTCGGAACTTGAGTGCCGAGCCACTCCCAGATGGGATCGCTCAGGGCTGCCTCGATACGCCTCGCCCCATCGTCCGGCAGCCACCGTGCCGGGGTCCCGATGGGTCGGTCCAGCAGGCCATGGGCGAACCTGTGAACGGCGTCGCCCAAGACCTTTCTGGCGGCTTCGGTCCGTGCGGACGCAACCATGGTTTCGGAAATCCGATCCGGCGGCACGCGCTCCAGCAGTTCCCCCCAGGTGCGGTCACCCGCCTTCTCCAAGCCCTGGTGGAGCTTCTCCACCAGGAACGTGCGCGCTTCCGGATCACGCGCCATGCCGACGATCCATCCCGCCAGCGTAGCCCGGGACTCGATGACGCTGGGGTCGTCGGGGTCGCCGAGCACGTCGGATACCGGGCGTCGCAAGAAGTCCACGATCGCCTCGTTGATGCCTCGAGACATGGCCTCCTGAACCGCGCCGTCCCGCAGGAGCTCCGAGAGGCGCTCCGAGCCTTCGGCCTCGATGGTATCGAGAACCTTGTCGACGGTGTCCTCCGTCATGACCAGGCGCGCGACCACGCGTTGGTGGAATTTGAGTTCACTCAGGAAGCGATGGAGCAGGTCGTGGATTGTCGACTCGAAGCGCGCGCGCGCGGTGTCGTCCTCGAGTAGCCGGCCGAGGCGCTGCGCCGCGAGCGGCAAGTAGCCCGCGATCGCCTTCTCCACCGTGCCGACCAGCCCGGGCGGGAGGATCTCCTGGAAGGTCCGCCCCGGACGAAGCAGGCTGTGCGCCGTGCGGTCCAGGTAGTCCTCGATGGCCTTTTTGAAGTCCTCGCTGTCGACCGCGCTGTGAAGCCAGTCCTCCACGGCCGACTCTACGACCGCACCCCGTGCCGGTGTGAGCAGGCCACCGATGGGCTCGTCCTTGATCGCCTCGACGAGGTCGCCGGCACGCCGCTGCATCGACTCCTCGAATCGCTCCGACGCGAGGTAGTCGTCGAGTTGCTCCAGCACCTTGTCGAGTCCCTCATC
>JAYZBT010000210.1:0-5460 GCA_036338615.1 Gemmatimonadota bacterium | reverse complement strand
GCGATCCCGAATCAGGTGCGTCGCGGTCTTGAAGAGCCAGGCTCGAATCCCGGCGGTGCTGCCCTCGACGTCGCGCTCGAAAAGCCGGACCATCGCCTCCTGGGCGATGTCCTCGGCCGTGTCCCGGTCACCGCTCAGGCGGTGGCAGTAGCGGACGAGTGGCGGATACTGCTCCTCGAACGTTGTATCGAAGTCCACGGCGTTCCCAGCACGGTCTCGTAACACCGGCGCTACATCGGGCGCCGGTCCGGCCGGGTTCTACCCGGGCGGGGGTGATGAGGTCGTCTTCAGGAGGAACGAGTGGAGGCCTCAGGCTGTGACGCTCTCGTGGCCTCCAGCCCGAAGGAGGGCCCTATCTAGCAGCAGGCGTCGCCTCGTCGGCGATTCCTGGGATCTGCTCGAGCCCGCGTTCGACGTACGCAAGACCGCGCGAGTAGCCCACGATCATCACGACGACCGCGACGGGGCGGTGCCCAGGCCTCGAGGCAGCGACATGCGCGCGACCAGGGCACTCGACAGCAGGACCTCGAGCCCGTCGCGATGCCGATGACGACCGCGTCCGCCCCCACCAGTGTCAGGAACGAAGCGCGGCCTGCGTCATGAATTGGTCATGGGCTCAGGGTATCGACGCTTCAGAGTGTCCACGAGACCCAAGACGCCACGAGCGTCGGGTCGCGCGGCTGGTTTCCTCGCCAGTGTCGGACGCGCAGATTGGGCCGTTCACGTCAAAGCTCCCCGGGGGAAACGATGAGCCGGCACATCTACCGCGTCCTCACGGTCGCGCTTCTGGTCACGCCCTTCACGCCGACGTCGGCCCATGCCCAGGAGGCGAGGTCCCGTTGGGAACGCATGTGCCAGATCCGCGCCGAAAAGTTCGACATGGTGCTGCCGAAGGCGATGCACGACAACGAGCTCGACATGTGGATCGTCGTCATGCGTGAGGGCTTGCTGGACCCCATGTGGGAAGCGCTGGGGCGCGGATACGTGGGGGGCTGGGCGTACTACGTCTTCACCGACGGCGGTGATCGTGTTGCGCGAGCCGCACTCGGCGTGGGTGGGTACATGCTCGAGCAGTGCGGGGTGTACGACCACTTCGGCGGCGCGGATGAGCTCGCACAATACGTGGCCGACCGGGACCCACAGCGCATCGGAGTCAATATCGCCGAGTCGATCGGTGGAGCGGACGGGCTTTCCCACACATCCTACCTGCACCTCAGGCGCGAACTCGGGACGTATGGGGAGCGCTTGGTGTCGGCGGAGCGCTTCGTCTCGGACTTCCGGGCCACGCGCACCGCGTCCGAGATTGCAGCGTTTGCGGACGCAGGGGAGTTGTCGCGCGAGATCGCGGAGCGTGCGTTCTCGAACGAGGTCATCACGCCGGGGGTGACCGCGCTCGAGGACGTCGCCTGGTGGATGTGGGATCGACTTCTCGAACGGGGACTCGACTCGTCCTTCGACATGCCGTCGGTGTACATCACGGGCCCCGATGGCATCGTCGCCACGTCGAGCGACCGTATCATCCAGCGCGGCGACCTGCTCATGGTCGACTGGGGCGTGGGTTTCCTCGACTTCTACACCGACATGAAGCGGATCGCATACGTGCTACGGGACGGGGAGGTGGAGGCGCCGGTCGGGATCCAGAACGCCTTTGATCGCGCAATACAGGTGCGGGACGTAATGAAGGCGAGTATCAAGCCGGCGGCCACGGCGCAGATGGCGCTCGACGCCACGTGGCGGGCCATTGAGGGCGCCGGGTTCAATCGGGTCGAGTTCAATCAGCCGAGCGACGACCCCGCGATCACGGACGTGGTCATCGGGCCCCATTCGGTGGGGAACTGGGGCCATGGCTTCGGTCCCTCGCTTGCATTCTTCAACCCGACGCGGCTGACGTACGAGCTACGACCCGGCACCCTGATTTCGGTAGAACTCTTCGCGTTCACGGCCAACCCCGATTGGGGCGGCGCCAAGATCCGTATTCCGCTGGAGGACGACGCCGTAGTGACCGAACGAGGCGTGGAGTGGCTCTACCCTGTGAACTCTCGAGTCCTGTTGATCCGGTGAATTCAACGCGCCCCGACTCAACGCTCGACTTCGAGCGCTTCGACGCTCTCTCGTTCGACTGCTACGGAACGTTGATCGACTGGGAGGCGGGCATCCTTGCCTCCCTGACTCCTCTTCTCGAAACAAACGGGATCGTTGGACAGCCCGAACAAGAACTCCTGGCACGATTCGGGCGTCTGGAGTCCCAAGCCGAGCGGGGCCCGTTCCGCAGCTACCGTGCGGTGCTCACGGATGTGGCGCGCGGCTTTGGTCGGCATTTCGGCTTTGTTCCCACTCGCGCGGAGCTCGACGCGTTCGCCGCGTCGGTCGGCGATTGGCCCGTTTTTGCGGATACGATCGCAGCGTTGCGCGCGCTCCAGACCCGATATCGACTTGCCGTCGTGTCCAACGTGGACGACGACCTGTTCGCCAGGTCTGCGCAGCGGATCGGCGTCGAATTCAGCGAGGTGGTAACGGCACAGCAGGTCTCCGCCTACAAACCGGGGCCGAAGCACTTCCACGAGGTTCTGGAGAGGCTCCGGCTCCCTTGCGACCGGCTGCTGCACGTGGCGCAGAGCCTCTATCACGATATCGCGCCTGCGCGCTCGCTCGGGATCAGCTGCGTCTGGGTGAACCGGCGCGCGGGCAAGGCGGGCGGGGGCGCCACGAAACCGTCGACGGCTCGCCCCGATTACGCGGTACCCGACCTGCGGACGCTCGTCGAGGAAATCGGCCTGGGCTAGTGCCACGTTCCGCGGGAGGCGGCGCGCCGCACGCACCCCTCGCCGTTCCTTGCTCATCTGTTTACACTTGGCGCGGTTCTACACACACCTCGCGCACGCGCGCTAGGGCACGGCCTTATCTGACGGATTCGCGATGCGCTTCGCCTACATGGATTCCCAAGGGAACGAGATCTCCATACCGAGCGTCGATGCGCTTGCGTTGCGCATCGAGCTCGGGGCGATCACGGCGGATACCGAGCTGTACGATGCCCAGGCCGACCGGTGGGGGCCCGCGCATACGCACGAGATCTTCCACACTCTGTCGCGAGATGCAGAGGAGGAGGGCTTTGTAGCTCCCCCGCCTGCGATGGCGCCGCCGCCCGTCGATTTTGGAGACGCCCTCGAGGCCGACTTGGGCACTGAGCCGGAACCGGAGGAGGAAGCGGCTGTCGAGGAATCCGAGAGTTCCGACCTCGACTTCGGCGACATGGGACTCGACCTGGCTCCGGTCCTGGAGGCCGAGGACGAAGTAGAAGACGACGGCGGCGGCTTCGACTTCGGCGACGGACTCGAAATGGAGGCACCGGTCGAGGATGAGCCTGAAGTCGTCTCCGCGGGGTTCGAGGGTGCGGCTGAGGCTCCCATGGATCTCCTGGGCGGCGACATGGAGCTCGAGTCGGCGATCGACTTCGCTGGTGGCACCGAGGACCTGGGCGGCGCGCTCGAGATGGAAAAGCCCATGTCCGAGTACACGCCGGAGGCTCCGCCAGATTGGATGGAGGAGGACGACACCGGTAGCGCGGGCCAGGAAGCTCCCATCGACTTCGGAGGTGGGCAGTCCACAGCCTCCGGCGGCGACGAGCCCGGCCGCGAGGCAGCACTGGACCGGGGCGACTCGAGGCGCGTAAAGAGGGAGCCCCGTTCGCGGCCTTCTGCGCCACGTCGACCGCGAAAGGTCCCCGTCGGATTGATCGTGGCCGCGTTTATCCTGCTTGGCGGCGCCGTGGGTTTCGTCGCTTGGCAGGCGTTTCGGGGTGAGGAAGTGGCCGAGGCGTTCACGCTGCCTGAGGTCGTGATTCCGGACATCCCGGCAGAACTCCTGCCCCGCATGAGGGACATGGCGGAGGCCGCCGTGGCGGAGATGATCGAGGACCTACGGGGCCGGTCGGAGGCCCTGGAAATCCCATTGCAGCCTCAGGATGCATGGCTGGGCGGGAACTACCTTGCAAATGCCAGCCAGCTCGAAGACATCGAGCAGTTCTGGCTCGGAAGCGAGCTTTTCGTCGACGACGTGAGAGCGACGGACACACAACTCTTCCATGACAAGTACGTAGCACAGGTCGCGGCGGCTGGTATCGCCGCGGACACGGCGGCGATGCTGATCGAGCGGGCAGACTCGGGATTCGTGGCCGCTCGCGACGGGCGCTACGAGGTGTACAACCTCATGGACGATTTGCTGAACGCGGCGTTGGACCTCCACATCTTTTTGGTCGAAAGCGAGGACCGGATCGCATACGAGCCAACCAGCGCCGGTGTGTCGCGCGACCCCGTGCTCGAGGCGGTACCGGACACGGAAGTGCTGGGCGATCAGATGTGGGGGCTGGTCAACGGAATTACGGACGCCCTCGCCGATCTGGGTACGCTCGACCGCGTGACTCGCGAGCGGCTGTTTTCCGTGCTGTTCGACCGAATGCGCAGGGCCGGCATCCAGTAGACACAACGCTGGGGGCCTCTCCCGCGTCTTACCTGTGACATCGGGCAGCGCTCCTCCCCTTCCGCGCTATCGCTCCGGATGCCGGAGTCCCCACCGGGGTGATGATGAAGCGGTCCGATTGGGTGGTGAGCCTCGTTGTTCTGTGCTGTGTGTTCACAGGTCCGGCCAGGGCGCAGGAGGTACCGGGTGGCGGTGACGCCATCAACCTGTTTTTCGATTGCCAGGGTGGTGGGTGCTACGATTTGGACTTCTTCCGGAGGGAGATCCCCCTCGTGAACTGGGTTCGAGACCGCGAGGTGTCGGACCTGTACGTTCTGGTAACGTCCCAGAGGACGGGTGGTGGGGGACTCAATGTCACTCTGGCGTTCATCGGCATGGGCGACTTCGAGGGTCAGGATCAGGAGCTGACACTGTCGACCGCGGGCGACGCAACGCCCGACGAACAGCGGCGCGCCATCTCCGACCGTAGCGGCCCTAGCGGCTGCCGTCCGAGATGAACATGCGACTCGCTCCGAGATCGTATACGTCGCCCGGGTCGAGCCAGTGCAGCGGGGTCAGCGAAAGCGGGTCGGTGGCGTTTTATACGGCGATCCGGTTCCCGAGGACTTCCGCCAGATCGCGCGTGACGAGCACCGCCCATAATTCCCCGTGCGTTTCCGTGTCTCGGTACACATCGACGAGCCGGAATTGGCTCTCGCCGGAAAACCACACGCCGGTCGCCTCCTTCAGTGGAGCCGCGAACGCGCTCAGGTCGGCAACTGCACGGCTGCGTGTATGAACGACTTCGAGTTGTAAGACCCCCGCCTTCCGCTCGCCCTCCGTCGCAGCCAGTGCGAGGCCGGCGATGAGAACAACGAGTAGGCGACGGACCATGGCGACGTTGTTAGAGGTACGGATTCGATCCCGAAGCGTGATCCGTGATGTCGTGCACGGCGGTCAACTCGGGGATCTCTTCTCGAAGCATGCGCTCAACGCCCTGACGCA
>JAYZBT010000209.1:0-18647 GCA_036338615.1 Gemmatimonadota bacterium | reverse complement strand
CTGAGGGGCCGCGAGGGCATCCTCCGTGTGCATGCTAGGAAGCTCCCGCTGTCGGACGACGTCGAGTTGTCACTCATCGCACGCGGCACGCCGGGTATGAGTGGTGCGGACCTCGAGAACATCTGCAACGAGGCCGCGCTTCTGGCTGCTCGCCGAGACGGCGACAAGGTCTCGATGGACGACTTCGCCGAGGCGAAGGACAAGGTCATGCTCGGTGCCGAGCGCCGTTCCCTTGTCTTGACCGAAGATGAGCGCAAGCTCACCGCCTACCACGAGGCGGGCCACACGGTTCTCGGCCTGAAGATTCCGGGACTGGACCCAGTGCACAAAGTCACGATTGTGCCCCGTGGTCGGGCGCTTGGAATCACGGCGAGTTTGCCCACCGAAGACCGCCATTCCTACCGGAAGGAATGGATGGAGGGCCAACTCGCGATGCTCTTCGGAGGCCGTGTCGCCGAGGAGTTGGTGTTCGGTCCCCAGGCTGTGACCACAGGGGCGGGCAACGACATCGAGCGCGCCACGGGCATGGCGCGGCGCATGGTCACGTCGTTCGGCATGAGCGACGTGATCGGTCTGGTGGCGATCGGCGAGCCCGAACACGAGATCTTCCTCGGCCGGGATATCTCACAGCGCAGGAGCGTGTCGGAACACATGGCGCACCTCGTCGATGAGGAAGTGAAGCGCTTGGTGGACACGGCTCATGGGCGTGCCCGCGATGTTCTCGCGGAACACCGAGACTTGCTGGAGGTGTTTGCCCAAGCGTTGCTCGAGCGCGAGACGCTCGACCGCGAAGAGATCGAGATGCTCGAGCGAGGCGAGACGCTTCCTCCCCTGGAGATGCCGGAAGAAGAGCCGCTCGCTGCGGCAGCGCCAGCGCCCGTGCCCGTGCCCGTGCGCTCCGCGCCACCGTTGGGACTGCCCGGTGGAGAGGGGCCTCTTCCGGGGGCCGCTCCTGGCGTGCACGCAGACGATGAGGATGAGCCGCTGACGTGATGGGCCGGATCTGGGAACAGCTCCAATTCTTGATGCCGGGTTGGACCGACCTGGCCGAGATCCTGATCGTCGCGTTTCTCGTATACCGGATCCTGATCGTGATCCAGCGCACCAGGGCGATGCAGATCATGCTGGGCGTGGTCCTGCTCGCGCTCGCGTATGGCGTGGCACGGCTGTTGGACCTGATCCTGATTCGCACGCTGCTCGAGGCTCTCTTCCAACTGTCGGCCATCGCGGCACTCGTCGTCTTCCAGCCCGAGCTGCGTGCTGCCCTGGCGCGCCTCGGTCGTAGCCGCATGATCCGAGTGTTCCAGCGAATGGAAGACGGCCGCGTCGCGGAGGAGGTCGTGGAAGGCGCGGTGCGTCTTTCTCGGGCTCGCCACGGTGCCATCATCGCGATCGAACAGGACGTCGGCCTCGACGAGTATGCGGAAACCGGGAGCGTCGTGGACGCTCGTGTTTCGGCAGAGATGCTGACTACGATTTTCACGCCCTACTCACCGCTACACGACGGCGCCGTGCTCATCGCGGGTGACCAGATCCGTACGGCCGGTGCGATCCTCCCGCTCACACAATCCTCCGTCAGGGATCGGTCGCTCGGTACCCGGCATAGGGCCGCGCTGGGCTTGAGCGAAGAGACGGACGCCCTCGTCATCGTAGTCAGCGAGGAGACCGCTCAGATCTCCGTGGCGGTCGAGGGCCGACTGGAGCGCGACGTGGATCCCGAGCGCTTGCGGGAGATCGTGGTGGGGAGGATGCCTCAGCACGACGCGGCCCTCGCCGCTGGTCAGGCCCCCAGTTGAAATCCCCGGGATTCACGGGCGTAGATTGGACCGACGGCGTGCGTTGACACCTTGACGACAGGGTGCCTAGATTCCGCGGATCTTTCGAGGGCGGTACATCTCCTCGATCACGCGCGACAACCACATTCCAGGAGTTGCCTTTCGTGGGTACCCAGTATCAACTGATGACCCTGTTCGCGGACGGCGGCTGGATGATGTTTCCGCTCATCCTGTGTTCGTTGATCGCTCTCGGTGTCATCATTGCCAAGTTCTGGACGCTGATGGTGGCCCATCACGGAACGGCCAACGTTTTGGCCGCTGTCGAAGAGGCCACTGAGCAGGGTGACCTGGAGGGAGCGTTCGAGATCGCGCGTGGTACACCCGGACCGACCGCCGCCATTCTTCTTGCCGGACTACATCGCATCAAGACGCAGAAGATGATCGCCGGGGAGTTGGAAGCCGCGATCGCTACTACCGGGTCGATCGAGCTCAGCTTCCTGGAGCGGGGTTTGGTCATTTTGGCGACCATCGCCAACGTGGCCCCCTTGATGGGCTTCCTCGGCACCGTACTGGGAATGGTTCTGGCCTTTGCCTCGATCGAGCAGGCGGGGACGGTCGACGCGACTCTGGTGGCGGGTGGGATCAAGGTCGCTCTGCTGACCACGGCAGCGGGACTGATTGTCGCGGTACCGATCAACATCGCCTACAACTTCTTCGTCACCCGTATCGACCGGCTGATCGTCGACATGGAGCAGGGCGCACAAAAAGTCCTCAACCTGGCCTGGAAGCTCGAGAGCGACGGACGACTCGAGATCGTCAAGGAGCCGGAGCAGCGGGGCTAGCAGTTAGGAACCTTTCGCACACAGACCCAGTACCTCAGAGTATCGCAACCCAGGCACCACTATGTCGATTCTAGGCAAAAAGAAGTCGAGCGTCAGCGAGGGCGTACCGATGTCGTCGACGGCTGACATCGCGTTCCTGCTGCTCATCTTCTTCTTGGTCACGACCACGTTCCCGAAGGACAAGGGTCTGAATCTCGTGCTCCCGGAGCCCGGTGAGGAAGCCCAGGTCAGCCAGAAGAATATCCTGCACATCATCATTCAGCCGACCGGCATCGTCGACGTCAAGCGTGGCGAGAGCCAACAGGTGCAGCAGATGCGGCCCACTGAGGTCGATGGGCTGTGGCGCCAAGAGGTATCGGCGAACCCGAACATCATCGCGGCCGTGAAGACCCATCCGGACGCGCCCTACAAGTTCATGGTAGACGTGCTCGACGCGCTTCATAAGGCCAACGCTGAACGCATCTCGCTTCAGATTCTGGAGAACTAGCCGATATGGCAATCAAGGGTGGCGGTTTTCAGAAGGCTTCGAAGGCGTCGGGCGAGGTTCCGACTTCGTCGCTTGCCGACATCGCGTTCCTGCTTCTCATCTTCTTCATGGTGACTACGGTCTTCCAGACCGACCGTGATCGCCCGATCGAGTGGACCGAGGCCGAGAGCGCGGAGAAGATCGACGAGAAACAGAAGAACATCCTGAACATTTGGATGGAGCGCGACGGCCTGGTGTACATCAACGACCAGCCGCTGTCGATGGAGCAGGTGACCACGGTTGTCGCCCCGCTCTACGCTGCATCCGAACGCGCCCTCGTGATTTCGATTCGGGGCGACCGTGACGTGCCGTACCGGTTCATGGACCAATTGCAGAGCGCATTGGTCGCTGCCGGCGTAGTTCGCGTGGTCTTCGCCACGCAACTCGAAAAGAGCATGCAGAGGGAGAGACGATGACAGCAGAAGCCGTACCGGCTGAATTTCGGGAGACCGCGAATGAGCGTCTCAAACGGACGTTCAAGTCATGGTTCTGGGTGGCGATGATTGCGTCCACCGTTGTGCACCTTGGCATGTTCGCCTTCTGGCCGGAACTGACCGCCGAGGACTTCTCGTTCGAGAACACGGAGTTGGAGGCGATCGAGCTCCCGCCTGAGATCGAGATTCCGCCGCCGCCGCAGCAGATCGCGCGTCCCGCGACCCCGATCATCGCGACCGCGGATATCGACGAAGACATCACGATTGCGCCCACCACCTTCGAGGACAATCCGGTGGAAGATCTTCCGCCGCCCCCGGAGCAGACCGCAACGGACCTGTCCGCCGCACCGACCTTCACTCCATTCACCGTGGCACCGTCGATCCTCAATCGGAGCGACGTGGTGCGGGCGATGGAGCGGGAGTACCCACCGCTTCTCAGGGATGCGGGCATCGGTGGCACGGTGCGTGTCTACTTCTTCATCGATGAAGACGGCCGAGTCCAGGACCGGCAGATCGATCAGACTTCCGGCCACCAGGCGCTCGATGACGCGGCCATGGCCGTCTCGGAGATCTACCGGTTCTCCCCGGCTCTGAACCGTGACAAGAAGGTCCCGGTTTGGGTCTCGTTCCCGATTACCTTCCAGGTCCGCTAACACGGAGCCTGGAAGGCCCTTTTTGGGACCTCGCCGGCGCTCCGGCGGGGTCCCTTTCTTATATCACCTGCTCATGACCAACCCACTGTGATGTCGAGTGTCACGATGACCACGTACCAGACGCTCTTGGCGGAGACGCTGCCTCGTGTGCGCGAATGCATCGCGCAGGCCGCGCATGCGGCGGGCCGAGACTCGGCCTCGGTGCGCCTCGTCGCGGTGACCAAGTCACACCCGCTGGAGGCGGTCAAGGCGGCTTTGAGCGCAGGGCTGACCGACCTGGGCGAGAACAGGATCGAGGAGCTGGAGAGCAAGGTCGGTGCGCTGGGCCGGGATGCGGCTACCTGGCACATGATTGGCCATGTGCAGGGCAGGAAGGCGAGGCACGCGTTGGCCTTTGCGGACCTGGTTCATTCCGTGGATTCTGCCAAGCTCGCCGAGCGCTTCGCGCGCATGGCAGACGAGCAGGGGCGCACCATCCACGTGTTGGCCCAGGTGAACAGTTCGGGGGAGGCCGCCAAGAGCGGTTTCGATCCGGATCGCGCGGTGGATGAAATCCTACGTCTCGCTGAGTTGCCTGGACTCGAGATCGATGGACTTATGACCATGGCGCCTTTTGTCGCCGAGGAGGCGGTGCTGGCCGCTACGTTCGGGGGGCTCCGCGACATTCACGAGCAATTGAGAGCTCAGGGGGACCGAGTCGGTCCCGAACTCTCCATGGGTATGACAAACGATCTGGAGATCGCGATCCGGGAAGGCAGTACGATGGTGCGGATCGGCACGGCACTCTTTGGGCCACGAGCCCAGACGGCCTTTTCAGGAGCCTGACAATGATCGACCTGACACCGCTCGACGTTCGCAACAAGCGAGGGGACTTCAAGAAGCTGCTCCGGGGCTACGACCCTCAGGAGGTCGACGTTTTCCTGGAAATCGTGGCGGAGCGTCTCGAGAACCTCGTGCGGGAGACCCTGGTTTTGCGCGAGCGTACAGCGACGTTGGAGCAACAGGTGGGGGCACAATCCGGTCGTGAACAGGCGGTGCAGGACGCGCTCGTGAGCGCCCAGGAGCTGCGCGCCGACATCCATACACAGGCCCAGCGCGAAGCGGATCATGTGCTTCGCGAGGCCGAGAGCGGGGCGCACCAGCAAATCCAAGAAGCCGAGACCGAAGCGCGCCGATTGGCGGCTGAAGCCGAGGCGAACGTGCGGAACCAACTTCGCGACGCCGAGCGCAGGTTGGAGCAGGGGAGGGACGCCCTCGAAGAGATGGAACGGCGTAGGAGACGGTTCCTCAAGGCCTTTCGACAACTGCTCGAGCGTGAGATCGACGTGGTCGACGTAGAGGATGAGCGACTGCCGCTGGAGGTCCGGCCCATCGATCTCGACCTCGGTGGCGAGCGATTCGCCGCGCCCGAGCCCGACCAGAGCGCGGATGATTCGGGGCAAGGAGAGGCCGCGATCGCCCCCGACCTGGCGGTCGACGAACTCGACGCCGAATTCGATCGGGAGCACGAAGATGGGGCTGGGGCGCTCGAGCCCGAGTCCCAAGCCGAACCGGAAGGGGAGGAGGCAGCGCCGGTCGACTCGGCGGACCCACTGCTTTTCGCGTTTGACGAGGACGACGCGGGCAGATCGGGCGGGGCCTGAGGCCCCACGCGCTCGTGACGATCACTTCGATGACGGAGCCCCAGGGGCTGCTGGAACGTGCGGACGCCGCGGTGGCCGCGATCCGTGAGCATAGCGCGCGGGTGCCGCGCGTCGGCATCGTGCTCGGCACGGGGCTCGGCGGGCTTGCCGACGAAGTGGGCGGGCAGCAGGTCATCCCGTACGAGCAGATCCCGGGCTTCCCCGCGGCGACGGTCGAGAGTCACTCGGGGCGGCTGGTGCTGGGTTCGCTCGGCGAGACTCCGGTGGTCGTGATGCAGGGGCGCTTCCACAAGTACGAGGGCTACTCGCTGCAGGAGGCCACCTTCCCGATCCGCGTACTGAAGCGGCTCGGTGTCGAGACCCTCATCGTCTCCAACGTCTCCGGTGGCATGAACCCGCTCTGGCGAGCCGGTGAACTGGTGTTGATCGACGATCACATCAACATGTTGGGAGACAGCCCGCTGGTGGGGCCGAACGAGGACTCCTTTGGACCTCGGTTCCCGGACATGTCGGAGCCCTATGCTCGGGGCCTACAGCAAGTCGCGATGACGGCGGCCATGGAGCTCGGAATTCGCCTGCACCGAGGCGTCTACGTGGCCTGGACCGGCCCCGCCCTCGAGACTCGGGCGGAGTACCGCATGCTGCGCTCGATGGGAGCGGACCTCGTGGGCATGTCCACCGTGCCCGAAGTGACCGTAGCACGCCACATGGCCATGCCCGTGCTCGGCCTCAGCATCATCACGGACGAGTGCTTTCCGGATGCCTTGGAGGTTGCGGTGCTCTCGGAGATCATCGCGAACGCACAGAAAGCTGAGCCCGACCTGACCCGATTGATCGCCCACGTCGTCGCAGAACTATGACCTATCCTGATCTGCCCAAGGGCCTCCTCGAAATGGAGGAGGTGACGCTCGAGCGTTGGCGCGAGGAAGACCTCTTTCGTCGGACACTCGCCGCAAACGAAGGCGGCGAGCCCTTCGTATTTTACGAAGGTCCTCCCACGGCGAACGGTCGCCCAGGCCTTCACCATGTGATTGGGCGCACCATCAAGGACCTCGTCTGCCGGTACCACGCGATGCAGGGCCGCAGCATCACCCGTATCGCCGGTTGGGATACGCACGGCCTTCCCGTCGAGATCGAGGCCGAGAAGAAGCTCGGCATCAGCGGCAAGCCGGACATCGAAGCATACGGGATTGCCGCGTTCAATCAGGTGTGCAAAGACTCGGTCTTCACGTACAAGGAAGAATGGGAGGAGTTGAGCGAGCGCATCGGGTATTGGCTCGAATACTGGCGTCCGTACGTCACGTTTTCCCCCGAGTACATCGAGTCCGTCTGGTGGATCTTGAAGTCGTTCGCCGACAAGGACCTGCTCTACCGCGGGCACAAGAGCGTTCCCTATTGCCCACGGTGCGGCACTACCCTCTCATCGCACGAAGTGGCGCAGGGGTATAAGGACGTCGAAGACCCGTCGCTGACGTTCGTCGCGGAGGTCGTCGCTGAGGACGGGTCGCCCGACCCGGACGGTCGCGCTTTCCTCGCGTGGACGACGACGCCTTGGACCGTGCCCTCGAACGCCGGCTTGGCGGTGCACCCGGACCTCGCCTACGTAGAGGTCGCACGAGACGGCAGGCGCTATATCGTCGCTGAAGCCCGCGCCGAGGCGCTCTTCGGTGAGGATGCGGAAATCGTGCGCACGGTCAAAGGGTCGGACCTCGTGGGCTTGAGGTACCGGCGACCCTTGGATGTGGTACCGGCGCCGGACGACCAACAGAACGGTTGGACCGTGGTGGGCGAGAGTTTCGTGAGCGCTCAGGACGGAACGGGCATCGTGCACATGGCGCCTGCGTTCGGCGCGGACGACTACGCCGCGGGCCTGAAGCATGGCCTGCCGATGATCAACCCGATCGACGCCGCCGGCTGCTTCCATGACCACGTCGAACTCGTCGCCGGCCGCTTCGTGAAAGACGCGGACGCGGACCTAGTCGAAGAACTACGGGAACGCGGCCTGGTCTTCGCCATCGGGAGCATGACACACAGCTACCCGCACTGCTGGCGCTGCGACTCGCCGCTGCTCTATGTGGCCCGCGATTCATGGTTCATCCGCACAACCAGCATGAAGGACGAGTTGCTCGCCAACAACGATCAGGTGAGTTGGCACCCGCCCGAGGTTGGCGAGAACCGGTTTGGGGAGTGGCTCCGCGGCAACATCGACTGGGCCCTCTCACGCGATCGCTACTGGGGTACTCCGCTGCCCGCCTGGGTATGCGACGTCGACGCCGACCACACACATTGGATCGGTTCGCTTGCCGCGCTCGCGGAGGCATCCGGTGGGCTGCCGGAGGACTTCGATCCCCACAGACCCTTCATCGACGAGGTCACCTGGGGATGCGCGGAGTGCGACGGCACCATGCGGCGCACGCCGGAGGTCATCGACGTCTGGTTCGATTCCGGGGCGATGCCCTTTGCGCAGTGGCACTATCCGTTCGCAAACCAGGACGAGTTCGACCGACACTTTCCGGCCGACTTCATCAGCGAGGGACTCGACCAAACCCGTGGGTGGTTCTACTCACTCATGGCGATCTCGACGTTGCTCGGTAGGGGGCCCTGTTACCGGAACGTGATCGTGAACGACATGGTCTTGGATGCTCAAGGGCAGAAGATGTCCAAGTCCAAGGGCAACATGGTGAATCCATGGGATGCGGTCGCGGAGCACGGAGCCGATGCGCTCCGCTGGTACTTCATCACGTCGTCCAATCCGTGGGTGCCGAAGCGGTACGACAATGAGGGGGTTAAGGAAGCGGCGAGGAAGTTCTTCGACACGCTCCGCAACACGTACAAGTTTTTCACGCTTTATGCGACTGTGGAGCAGTGGTCACCCTCGGAAGAAGATCCCGAGCCCGCGGACCGCCCGCTTCTGGATTGCTGGTTGATTTCGCGTCTCGATTCGGTCGTGCGCGATGTTCGCGCAGAACTCGACGGCTATCAGATCACGCGGGCTTATCGGATTCTCGGAGACTTCGTGGTCGAGGATCTCTCGAACTGGTACGTGCGTCGGAGCCGATCCCGCTTCTGGGGCAACAGTGACCCGGGGGACATGCGCGCTGCTTTCCGCACGCTCTGGGACGCGCTCAGACAGGTCTCGCTGCTCGCGGCGCCCGTCGTGCCGTTCGTTGCCGACTGGTTGCACCGGGCGTTGACCGACACCAGCGTGCACCTGGAGCGGTACCCGCAGCCGTCGGACCTGACGGACGAGGAGCTCGAGGCCGACATGGCGTCCGCGCGAGCCCTCGTATCGCTGGGCCGGGCCGCGCGGGAGGAGGTACAGATCCGCGTACGGCAGCCGCTGCGCGTGGCCGAGGCAGTACTTCCACAGGGTCGGACGCTCTCCGGTGAGGTGCTCGGGGTCGTCCGCGAGGAGCTGAACGTGAAGGAGGTCGTCTTCCTCGCCAACGCGGACGAGCTCGTCAGGCTCGTGCCGAGGCCGAATTTCAGGGCATTGGGACCGCGATTCGGCAAGAAGACGAACGACGCCGCAAACGCCCTGCGGGCTTTGCCCCAGGAAGCTTTGGCCGAGTATCGAAACGGCGGTGAGGTCGAGTTCGAAGTCGACGGTGCGTCGCACACGGTGGAGGAGGGTGACCTCGAGATCGTACAGGAAGCCCTGGGCGACCTGATCGTGAAGGGGGAAGGCGCGACCACGATCGCGCTCGATCCGGCGCTCGACGGCGAGCTGATCGCAGAAGGTATCGCTCGCGAGCTCGTGAATCGGATTCAGCGACTCCGCAAGGATGCGGATCTGGAGATCACGGATCGCATCGATTTGCTGATCGCGGGCCCCGATGAGGTCCGCGAAGCGGCGACCCGGCATCGGGACTTCATCGGCGGAGAGACGCTCGCCCCCGCGCTGCTCGTGGAAGGGGACATCAGCGACCCGGCCTGGCCCCACGTGCGCGACGTCGACCTCGACGGCACGCCGGCCAAGATCGCTCTGCGTGCGCTCGTCTCATGATGTCCTTCTGAGGGAGGCTCGGCCCTTGGATGGCACGACGCATCGACTGACCGTCTCGGAAGGAGACGAGGGTCGGCTCGACTCGTTCATTGCCAGCGAACTCGATCTCTCCCGTACGCGCGTGCAGAAGCTGCTCGCGGCCGGGATGGTGTTGCTCGACGGAGCGCCCGCGAAGAAGTCCGACTCCGTTTTCGGCGGCGCGGTCATCGAGGTCGTGGTGCCCGCAGCCGAGTCGGTCGAGATCGAGGCGGAGGACCTCCCGATCGACGTCGTCTACGAGGACAGCGCGCTCCTTGTCGTGAACAAGGCGGCGGGCATGGTCGTGCATCCGGCCCCAGGGCACCGCTCCGGCACGCTGGTGAACGCGTTGATGTTTCATGTCCGGGACCTGTCGGGCGTGGGCGGCCGTCTCCGACCCGGGATCGTGCACCGCCTCGATCGCCATACATCCGGTCTGCTGGTGGTCGCGAAGAACGACGAGGCGCACCAAAAGCTTTCAGATGCCCTTCGCAGACGCGACGTGAAGCGCCTGTATCATGCCGCGGTGTGGGGGCACCTCGCGGACGATGAGGTGACGATCGATGCTCCCATCGGACGAGACCGAAAAGACCGGAAGCGCATGGCTGTGGTGGACGACGGTCGTTCTGCGGTGTCGCGCGCGACGGTCAGCGAGCGATGGAAGCGGGTCGACTTTCTGCATGTCGCGCTGAAGACCGGTCGCACACACCAGATCCGCGTGCATCTCCTCCACATCGGGCACCCGGTGGTCGGCGATCCGGTCTATGGAGTCGGTTGGGAGCGGGGCATGGGTGGCCCAACGCACGCCTGGGCCAAGGACTTGGCGCGACGCGTGCCGAGACAGTTCCTCCACGCGGCGGAGTTGGTCTTCGTCCACCCGATCTCGGGAGAGAAGATGCGCTTCGAAGTTCCCCTCCCGGACGACCTGGCCCGGGCCGCGGCATGGGCTAGGGGGGAACTCCCATGACAGCGTGTACGGCCCTTTTTTTCACGGTCCCACAGACCGATACTTATCGTCTGGCCTACAGCCCAGAATCACCGTCTCGCAGAGGGTTTCCGCAGCAGCGGTCATGACGGATCTCGATCCCAAATTGACGTTCGGCTCCTTCGTAGTCGGGCCGGCCAACCGGCTGGCCTCCGCGGCAGCGAAGCGTGCGGCGGATTCTCCGGGCACGAGCTACAACCCCCTCTTCCTGTACTCGGCGTCAGGCCTGGGTAAGTCTCACATTCTCAACGCCATCGCCGATCAGGCGAGCAAGAACGCGACGGATGGCGAGGTCGTGTACATGGCGCTGGAGAAGTACCTCGCAGAGCTCGAGGCGGCGCTGGAGGCGGGCGACGGGGATGGGTTCAAGGATCGTCACAGTGATCTGGCCATTCTGCTCCTGGACGACGTCCAGTTCCTCACGGGTCAGCCCGAGGCGCAGGAGATGTTGCTGCGCACGCTCGACGAGTTCTCCACGGCCGGAAGTCAGATCGTGTTGGCGAGCGACCGTCCTCCGGCCGATATCAACGGATTGGACGCCCGCCTGCTGTCGCGTTTCTCCGGGGGCCTGATCGTCGACATAGGCGTGCCGGAGTACGAGACCCGGGTCGCCATCATTCGCAAGAGAGCAGAGGCGAGAGGCCAGTCCTTGGACGCCGGAGTTGCCGAGGCGCTCGGCCGCATTCCGTTCACGAACGTACGTGAGCTCGGCGGGGCGCTGAACAAGATTTTCGCGATACAGGACCTGGAAGAGCGCCGGGTTTCGACCGCGGAAATCGCGGCTATGATGGGCGAGGACAAGCTCGGGCCTGTCACGGGTGGGATCGACGACGAGTTCGGCTCCTTCTTGGACGAAATGACCGAGACCCTCGAGGAGACCGTCGAGCAGAAAGAAGCGCCGTGGCGAAAGGCGATTCGAGCCGCCATCGATACCGCTGAGCGAGAAGGCTTCGACGTGGCGCGTCTGCAGGCCTACCAGGACGGGAACGAGCCCGACGGGTGGCAGGGCATCGTGGACGCGTTCACGGACGACGTGCAGCGCTTGCGTGACATCGAGCAGGAGCTGGATCGCCTCGGGAACCCCTGGCCGGGCGCTGCCGCGGCATTGCTCAAGAATCCGGACATGCTTTCCGATGCCGAGGCGCTGTTGACGACGGTGCGCGAGCGTCAGCGTCCCTTCCTGAAGGTCGGTGCTGGCCCCTTCCTCGCGGACCTCGAGGGCCTCCCACCGCTCGCCACAAAGGCCGCGACGGAGCTCGTTGCCGCCGAGCGGCCCGAGTACAACCCCCTGTACGTCTGGTCCGCTGACCCCGCGCGGGCGCGCACGCTGCTCGCGGCTGCAGCTCGGACGCATCAAGCGAGGGTGGGTCCGGAGATCAGGACGGCGGTGACCTCCGCGGCCGAGTTCGCAGAGGACTTCATCCGCGCGTTGGGCGCTGGTGTGGCCGGTGCCTGGCGGGAGCGGTGGTGGACGGTGGACGCGCTGATGGTGCACGGAATGGAGGCGCTCTCCGAGACCGAACGGGCGCAGGACGAGTTCTTCCACCTCTTCGAGGCGCTCAAGCGCCGCGGCGCGCGGGTCTTGCTTGTGGGTGATCGCCCCCCGGCCGGCATCGAGGGCATCGATGCCCGCCTCCGGTCCCGTTTCGAGGGTGGCTTGGTCCTGGAGGTGGACAGCGGGACTGATTCGGGCAAGCTCGAGCTGGTGGAGGCGGAAGAACCGCGTATCGCGACCCTGCACGATGATGATGATTCTGATGCTCAGCCGGTCCCGATCGCCACGCAGGCGCCGAGCAAAGGCGGCGTGTGGTTCCCCTCCGCTGAGAACGTGATACTGATGTGGCCGACCATCGATGACCTCTTGATCGAGGAGCTCGACTGATGGCGATCGAGGGCGCACTTCAAGACGTCAGCCTCGCCGACATCTGTCAGCTGCTCGGGATGGGGATGAAGACCGGATGCTTGAGCATCACGGATCGGTCCAACTTCGGATACATCTATTTCGGGAAGGGTCGGGTCATCCACGCTTCGGTGCTCAACCGGCCGGACCGCTTGGGTGAATTGCTCGTCCGAAACCACATCATCACGCGAAAGGACCTCTCGTCCGCCATGGAACGACAGGCGCTCGAGAAAGGGAAGCGCCTGGGGGAACTCTTGGTGGAGCAGGACGCCATCACCGAGGAGAAGCTCCAGTTCTACATCCAGATGCAAATCGAAGAGGCGGTATACCACCTCTTCACCTGGAGTCAGGGCTCATTCCACTTCGACTCCGACCAGGCGCCCGACGAGGACGGCATCTTTCTGGTGAACGTGCCGCCCGAGGCACTGCTCATGGAGGGTGCCCGACGGGTCGACGAGTGGAGCCAGGTCGAGAAGAAGATCCCGTCCTTCGACATCGTTTTCCAGCTCGACAAGCATCCGGACGAGGCCGAAGAAGACGTTGAACTGACGAAAGATCAGAAAAAGGTCCTACCGTTCGTGGACGGAGTGCGTACGGTCGACGAAATAGTGAACGAGGCGGGTCTCGTCGAATTCGAGACCGGCAAGGCGCTGTACGCGCTCATCTTGGCGGGCTTCGTCAGCCGCGCGGGTGAGCGTAGCACGGAAGAGGAGACTGGCGGTGACGAGGCGCTTCAGCAGCACCTCAACGTGGGCATCGCATTCTATCGCTCCGGAATGCTCGAAGACGCCACGCGTGAGTTCGAGCAGGCGCTCGAAATCGATCCCAAGCAGGGACGAGCGAACTTCGTGCTGGGCCTGATGGCCTTCCGACAGGGTGGCCTCGAGGAGGCGGTACAACGATTTGCGTCCATGCCCGACCCGTTGCGGGGCAGCTACGCGGTCCAGCGCAACAAGGCTCTGGCACTCGAGCTTCTCGGACGCTATGACGAAGCGCTCGAAGCGCTCGACACCGCTTCGCTCGCGAAGCCGGACGAGCAAGACCTGCATCTCGCGCGCGGCATCCTGTTCCTGAAGGCCCGTGACGTCGCTCGGTCGCTCGACTCTCTTCGCCAATACCGGACGTCACCGGGCGTGAAGAAGCCATCGCCGGCGTACTATGCGTACACGGTGCTCGCCTCAGCCGTCGCGGGCGACCTCGACTATGCGGCCGCCGTCGGCCGTGAGGGCATGGGGCTCTACCCGGAGTCGGGCCCGATTCTCGTGAATACCGGGGCTGTGCTCGAGCGTCGCGGTGAGGTCGAGACGGCAGAGGCGCTCTATAAGCGGGCGGTGGCGGGGAAATCACCACCGGCGCAAGCGCACAAGAATCTCGGTGATCAGGCGTACGCGCATGGGAACCTCGACGGAGCCCGGGTCCAATACGAGAAAGCGGTGAAGTTGGCTCCGCGGCTCGGCGACGATGTCTATCTGCGGCTCGGTACCATGGCGTACAAGGACAACGACAGGGACGTTGCGCTCTTGTTCTGGCGTCGCGCCTTGGCCCTCAATCCGAACAACGAGGCCGTCCGCTCCAACTTGGAGATGCTGTCCGGCTAGTGAGGCCCTGCTCGCTTCTGGCCGTGGGTGTGATCGTCGCCATCCTGTGCCCGCTGTCCGGAGCGGCGCAGGAGATCCCTGATTCGCTGGATGGGGAGCCGTACTCGAGACTGACCGGTGCGCGCGTCGACGTGTATCACGCGCGGCTGGATTCGCTCATCGCGCGTGAGGTACTGGGGTTTCTGGACACGCAGATTCCGCTTCCTGGCCTCTCGGACTCTGTGCCCGACGGGGTTCGCGCCGTTTTGGCGCACACGCCTGAAGCCTTCGACGAGCTGACAGGCGGGGTGGTTCCCGAGTGGCGGGCAGGTGTGGCCGTCCCCCACCTGCAAATGCTGGTCGTGCCGACCCATGAAGCAGGATCGGTCCTCGGCCCGGAAGGGCGCCGGACGCTCCGACACGAGTGGGCTCACCTCGGACTCTCTTCCGAACTCGGGGGGCTCCGAGCTCCGCGTTGGTTCAACGAAGGGTACGCCCAGTGGGCCTCGGGCGGATTCGACGCGTCCCGGGGCTGGCGTTTACGCGTGCTCTTGGCGCTCGGTCGTGCCCCGCCCATGGATTCGCTGGAGCTGAGGTGGCCGTCGGACCGAAGTCAGGCGGAGGTCGCCTACCTGCTCTCCGCGAGCGCGATCACTTATCTGCTGGAGGGCAGCGGGGAACGGGGGCTCGCGATCTTAGTGGAACGCTGGAGGAGTCTGCGCTCCTTCGAAACCGCGTTCCGGGTGACGTTTGGCGTCACATCCAGTCAGTTCGAGGAGGACTGGAAAAAGCACGTCAAAGATCGGTACGGGTGGCTGCTCATGCTCAGCCATTCTGCCGTTTTCTGGATGTTTTTGGCACTGCTCTTGCTCTTCATGGTGCGCGTGCGCAAGGGTCGCGACCGGGAGCAGCTGGCACGGCTACGGGCTGGAGAACTGCCGGACCGGCCCGCCTTCTGGACGGAAGACGGAGACGAGGGTGGAAGCGAAGACGGCATTCCCGGGTAGGATCGCGGCAATGACTCAACGAATTCTCGTCGTCGACGACGACACCGACGCGCTCGAGGTCTACAAGACCCGGCTGACGCACGCCGGATTCGAGGTCGAAACAGCCGAGAGCGCTGAGAAGGCTCTCTCGCGGGTGAAGGCATTCGACCCGGCGCTGATCGTGACAGACGTGCGCATGTCCGGTATGAGCGGCCTGGATCTTCTCGAGAAGGTGCAGAGCGCCATGGAGGGCGTTGACGTCGTGGTCATCACCGGCCACGACGATATGGAAACGGCCGTCACAGCGATGAAATCCGGCGCCTTTGACTTCTTGGTAAAACCGGTCGACCCCAAAGCGCTTCAGGGGCTCGCCGAGCGCTGCTTCCGTGAGCAGGCGCTGTCCCTGGAGGTCAGCGAAGAGGATGTCGCTTCCGAATCCGAAGCTCTGCCACGCGGCCAGCTGATCGGGCGTGACGCCCGTATGATCGACATCTACAAGACGATCGGTGTGCTGGCTGGCAACCGGGCCACGGTGCTCATCCGCGGCGAGACGGGCACCGGAAAGGAGGTGATCGCCAGGGCGATCCACGAGCACTCGCTGCATTCCGAGCATCCGTTCATCGCGGTGAATTGCACCGCGCTGACCGAGACATTGCTCGAGTCCGAGCTGTTCGGTCACGTGAAGGGCGCGTTCACCGGCGCGGTCGGAACCAGGAAGGGCTACTTCGAGCTGGCCGGAGACGGCACGATCTTCCTGGACGAGATCGGAGACACGAGTCCCGAGTTCCAGACCAAGCTGCTGAGGGTGTTGCAGGAGCGACGCTTCTATCCCGTCGGTGGTGAACAGTCGCGGCCGACCGAAGCGCGGGTAATCGCGGCCACGCACCAACCCATCGAGGACTTGATCGAGGAGGGCCACTTCCGCGAGGACCTCTACTTCCGCCTCAAGGTCATCGAAATCGTCGTGCCGCCGCTGAGAGAGCGTCCCGGTGATGTCGAGTTGGTAGCGAATGCTCTGCTCAGCCGCATCCGGGCCGAAACGCACCGGAACGTCCGCCGCATTTCCGACGAGGCGGTCTCCCGGCTGCAGTCCTACGACTGGCCTGGCAACGTTCGTGAGCTCGAGAACGCCCTAATGAGGGCGGCCATAGTCGCCCGGGGGACGGTCATCGGCTCCGATCACCTCATGTTGGGTCAGGAGGGCAGGGGTGAGGACGAGGACCTTTCCCTGGATCGCGCCGCCCAGCGTCATGTGAGACGGGTTCTTCGTTTGGTCGGTGGTGACCAGGCCGCGGCCGCAAAGAGACTCGGGATCACGAAGAAGTCACTCAAGGAGCACCTGGCGAGCGATTGACCCACTCGGCTCTCTCAGATAGCGTTACCGCCATGGCAAACAAGGGGAAGAGAGCGACCGCGAACCCAGCGGCCCTGAAGTTCACGAAGGTGAATGCCATGCTCGGCGTTGCCGGACTGGCATGTCTGGCTCTCGGCTACCTGCTGCTCTCGCGAGGATCGATCACCGCGGCGCCGCTACTGCTGACTGCGGCGTATCTGGTCCTGCTCCCGATGGCGATCATCAAGTAAGACGAGCGCGGTAGGCCTCCAGCTTCACATCTCCAGCTCGAATTCTCCGCTGGCCAGCGTGCGTCCGTTCGCCACCAGTTCCACACGGTGCCGACCAGGGTAGTACCGCCGCGTCGAGATCGGTCTGATCTTATGGGCCCGCACGGCCTCCGACGGGTCGTCCCGCGGCCGAGTCGAAGTCCGCGGGGAGCGTCGCGAGAAGCGCGTTCCCGATTTGAGCGGAGTGGGCCTTGAACTCGAGATCCGCGAGCCCCTCCTTCGCGAGCCGTTCGAAGCGATCCGCGTGGAAGTCGTCGTACGCCTGCGCCAGTCCGCGCGAGACCCCGTCGATCAACTCCGAGTTGAATGCGTCCTCGAAGGGTTCCATCCCGTCCGGCTAGTGCCCGAAGATCTCTGTCTGAGGGAAGGTCAGCGAAAAGCCGTACCAGCGGGTGAAGATCTGGAGCGGCCGCTCGATCTGCGCGCGTTTGCCGGAAGCGTCGTGGAAGACGCCGCGTTCGATGTACGTACCGTCCGAGAAGCGCAGCACGTCCCCGTCCCACGTGATGCCGTCCGAGTCGGTGTAGGCGGTTGCGAGCGCATAGGCCGACGGGTCCAGGTACACGACCACCTGACGCCCGCCGAAGTCGTCGAGCACAGCGTTTCCGCCTCCCGCGATGCGGTCGTACGGGTAGTAGCGGGCCCGCTCACCATCCCAGATGCCCATGCCGAGGTCCATGGTCGGCAGACGATCGTCCTCTTCGTCGACGGTCTCCTGGAACATGCGACCCAGGCGCCCCCTGATGCGGCCCAGCAGGCCGTCGAGCGCCATCGCTTCGTCGGGTCGAAGCGCCTGGTCCGAAATCGCCACCAAGGCGTCGGGATCTTGTCCGAGCACTTGTGCGACCGTCGTTTGCCTCAGGTTGGACACTTCCAGTGTGGAGCCCACCCTAGGGCCGTACACCGCCTCGCCCGTCATGTGATCCCAGTACGTTCCGCTCTCCTCGTCCCTCATCAGAAACAGGCCGTCGTACAGTCCGTGCTCGGCGAACCAGTGGATCTCGCCGTCGACGCTTGGAGCCATCCTGACCCCTGAGTTACAGACCACTCAGAAGGTCACCATCCACGGCTCACCCTCCATCTCGCCTTGTGCGACGTGGTGGTAGGACATCTGGCTCGAAACCAGCACGAGCGTGTTACCCTGCACGTCGAACGTGACCACGGTCGTCTCGTCCGTGAGGTCGCCCGCCCGTCGCAGGCTGCGGAGCGATTGCCACTCGGGGTTGCGAAGCGGCGTGAAATTCGGTTGCGCCCAGAAGATCGCCCGGTCGGTGTCGAATCCGTCCTTCACGAGCATGTCGGAGTCGGCCTCCAGCCGGTCGGAGAACTGGGCCGAAAGCGGTGCCGCCAGTGTCGCGGTCAGTGCCGCGATTGCCAGCGCTTTGCCTGCCGGCGTTCGTGAGACATCTAGAGAGAATGAGCGCATGTGTTCTCCGGTAATGAAGAGTTCCTGCTTCGTGCGAAGATGGCGGATGCATCCGATTGCCGACATATCGAGCCGATGGTCTCGGGCTCATAGGTAGGAAAGGGTGGTGTCGTCGTTCGGTTCCTAACTCTGAGGTGCTCCCGCTTGCTTGTAACGGCTCCGCGTGGACGGGGGTAGGTTGCTCGCTGGGCCCATCTCGAACTCAGAGCCGAACAGCGCCCGGGTGGTGCGACGCCACGCATGTGCCCGAGAT
>JAYZBT010000208.1:0-4015 GCA_036338615.1 Gemmatimonadota bacterium | reverse complement strand
GTCGAGATGGGCACGCTCGGTCGCGCGCGCCTGACTGTGGGGCTAAAACAGGGAATCGATCAGGAGACCGCGAAAAAGATCTTGAAGGACATCCGGGACAACGGCTTCAAGAAGGTCCAGGTGTCGATTCATGGTGACGAGTTGCGCGTGACGTCGGGCTCCCGCGACACGCTGCAGGAGGTGATGGCGTTCGTTCGCGGCAAGGACTACGGCATGGAGCTGTCGTTCGGAAACTACCGCTAGCTCAGCTGTTACAAGGCTCCTACGTCGCTCGCTGGCCAGCCGTACGCCTCATGACGGAACGCCGTCGGGCCCTCCCCAGAACGACTCTCCCTGAGCAGGACGTGAACATCGCGTTCGCCACGCTCAGAGGGAGGGAAGATGATGGGAGTGAAACGTGAGACAGGCCTTCGGCGAGAAACACGCCCGAGGATCGTGGGCGATTGGGTGAATCATCCGCCGGGAGGCGCAATGCTCTGGTGCGAACCGACGCCGCTACCGCCCGCGGACGCTATCCCGGCAGACGAAGCGACAGGTGAAGATGGTCCGCCGTCCCGACATGGCGGAGCGAATGAAAGCCCAGCGCCCAAAAGGCCATTTCGACCGCTCGGTTCCTCCATTCCGGACGACCATTCGTTCTGAGGTCGAGCGCATGCACGAAGCCGTCCTCCTGCTCGAAATGCAACGAGGCTTCGTTCACGGGAAGGCCCATCGCGTAGTAGTCCTCGGCGGAACGGCCCGCGTCGGTGATGACGGCGCTCGGGTCGACGAGGATCAATGAGCTGGCCGCGACGCGCAGCAGAGGGTGGATGGCCGAGTATTGCGCCTGGATGTCCTCGGACTTCACGTTGGCGCTCGCGACGTAGACGAGCGCGTATCCCGAGTAGGCGATCACGATCGCTCCTCGGGTGAGCACCCAGCGAACGCTCTTGCCCGCCCCGACCTTCCGGCTGAAGGCCTAGGCGTAGCCCGCGAGCAGCAGCGTCGTGACCGCCACCGCCAACGCGGGCCAGGTTCCGAGCGCCCATTCGCGGTACGCGAACACGCCACCACGTATGAGGACCACAAACGGAAGCACCGCCAGGATCACGAGTCCGACGGCCCACTTCAGCATCACCCACGGGAACCTGATCAACCGGCTCCGCCGTGCTTTGCGCTGTCCCGATTGCTTCCGCCCCTCGTCCACCATCCCGCTCAAATCGCTGTAGTCGATCCGTATTCCGCTCACGTCACGCTCCTCGTCATCCCCCCAAACACGCCATCGGAACCCACGACCGTCGGCTAGTGGCCGTCCACTTCTGGCACGGCCTCTATCAGCATCTCGAACGCGGCATTGAGCGCACGTCCGCCGAACTGCGCCGCGCTATACTTGCCTAGACGTACAACCACCAAGTCGTGTGTCGGAATAATGGTCGTGCTTTGCCCGCCCGCGCCGCGCATGCCGAAGGCACTGGTCGGCAGCGGCCAGCCTCCGTCACCGTTCACCCACATGAACGCGCCTCCGTACACGGGTCTTCCGTCTGAGACCCAGGTCGGTGCCAGCGTGCGCGCATACTCCACATATCCCTCGGGTAAAATGCGCTCTCCGTTCCACATGCCGTCCTGTAGGTACAGGTTGCCAAGCCGCGCCCAATCGCGCGCCGGCAAATACTCGTAGCCCTGGGTGAGGAAGTTGCCGAAGGGATCGGTCTCCAGTATCGCGTCGCGGATCCCGATCTTGTCGAAGAGGTTGCGCTGCGGGAACGAGTGGTATTCCTCCCCCCTGCCTTCGACGGCCAACCGAATCAGATAGTTGGTCAGCACGGGGTCGCTGTTCCGGTATCGCCCGACCGTATTGGGCTTCCACTCCTGTGGTCGCGTAGCGGCCCACTCGTAGGAGTCCGCCGTCCCAGTGTAGAAGTACACGTGATCCGGATAGCCAAGCGCCGGGTCGAAATCAGGGTCCTGCGGCGCCCGAATCCGAATACCAGAGGACATGCGCATGATGTCGCCGATCCGGATCGCCTGGCGCGGATCGCCCTCGGACTGCCACTCGGGAACCGGCGCGGGCTGCCACAGCTCGTATTCGCCCTGCTGAATGAGCACACCCATCTGCGCGCCTGTCAGGCTCTTGCCCATCGACCAACTCTCGAGCGGCGTGTGCATGTCGATGCCCTCACCGTATCGCTCCCCGAGCATGCGGCCCTTGTAGGTCACCACGAGACCCAGCGTCATCGCCTCCGGTGGTCCGAATCCGACGTCGAGCGCCTGATCGACCTTCTCCATGTCAATTCCGTCCGGCCACGGCTCATCGGGGACCAAGTCGCCCATCGGCCACGCCGTTGTCGCGGCTGGCGGCAGGTGCCGCGCCACGTCGGTCGGCGTGAAGTGGACCGAGTCTTCGCCAATCGGCAACGTGACGCAGCCCTGGTTCTTGTACTTCTTCGCGGTGCGCGTGACGCCGTCGGGAAGCGTGAGCGAAACGCGTTGCGCCGAGAAGTCGACGACCGTGTCGACCACGTGCGCTCGTTCACCGAACGGGCTAGTAAAACCGCCCACGTTGGCCGCTGCGTCCGCCGGGTCGAGCCCGGTGATGAAGACGGCGGAGCAGAGGATCTTGGCGAAGCCGGAGGTGTGGTGGTGCAGGTTCTCCCCCGGGGGAGGGCTGTACTCGGTGTCGAGCTCAAGCGCGCTCGCGCGGGCGATCAGTCCTTCGGTGGACCCATCCGAGGTCGGAATCTCCGGCGCGTCCTCAGAGGAACAGGCCGCCAAGTAACAGACCGAAAGAATGGCTAGCGTCGCGGCAGCACGCGGTGAGTGGCGCAAGAGGGACCTCCTCGTGGTGACGGTGCGACCGTCAACCTGCGGCTCCCCACGGACCGGGGCAAGCGTTCTCATGGCGCCGCGCCTGCCGTGGTCAGTCGGCCGTTGAGGCCCTATCATGCGCGCCTGCCACTTTCGGAGAGACCAATGATCTCGAGACGCCACTTCCTAGGAGCCTCCGCGGCAGCGACCGCGGGCGCCACGCTCACGAGGCCCGAAGCGCTGCTGGGGGCCGAGCCTGCCCCACAGCAGATGCCGCCATCGATCGCGCGCCTGAGCTCCTGGGCGGATCGGGCACACCCCATCACTTCCACCGAGCGGGCGGCTCGAGTCGAGAAGGCCAAGCGTCTGATGCGGGAGCATGGCCTCGACGCGCTCGCGCTCACCGGTGGCACTTCAATGGTCTACGTCACCAACGTGAGCTGGGGCGGAGGCGAGCGCCTGTTCACGGTCGTCATCCCCGTACGGGGCGACGCTTTCGTGGTCTGTCCCGCCTTCGAGGAAGACCGCGCGCGTGAACAACTCGCACTCGGCCCCCTGGGGGGCTCGGCGGTTTACACGTGGGAAGAGCACGAGAGCCCCTATGAGCGTGTCACCCAAGGCTTACGGGACCGCGGCATCACCACCGGCAGGGTCGGCGCGGAAGAGACCATGCAGTTCCGCTTCAGTGACGGCATTGCACGCGCGGCGCCTGCGCTTACCGTAGCGGACGCCACGCCGATCAACGCGGGCTGCCGCGGCGTGAAGGACGAACACGAGCTAGCACTGATGAAGCTCGCCAACGAGGCCACGCTCACCGCGTACAAGGCGGCGTATCTGGCGATGGACGAGGGCATGACCCAACGCCAGTTCGGCGGCCTTGTGTCGATGGCTCACGATCGACTCGGCTTTTCCGGCGGATCGAGCGTGCAGACGGGTGAGTGGTCCGCTCTCCCTCATGGCTCTATCACCCCTCAGGTCATCCGCGAGGGCACCATCCTGCTGATCGACGGTGGCTGCGGCGTGGAGGGCTACCGCTCCGACATCAGCCGGACCTTCGTGCTCGGGACCCCGACGGACAAGATGAAACGCGTCTACGACATCGAGTATCGAGCTCAGACCGCGGCATTCGAGGCAGCGGCTCCGGGCGTGCCCGCTGAAGACGTCGACGCAGCCGCGCGCAAAGTCATCGAGGACGCCGGATACGGTCCCGGTTACAAGTACTTCACGCATC
>JAYZBT010000207.1:0-6258 GCA_036338615.1 Gemmatimonadota bacterium | reverse complement strand
GGCCAGCTCCCCCGGGTCAGCGAGCGCCATGGCGTTGGTGGCGCCCCGGATCTTGAAGGAACCGATCGGCTGTAGGCACTCGAGCTTGATCCATACCTCACAAGCCGCCTCGGGGCATTCCAGGGGGAGCAGTGGAGTGCGGATTGCCGCACCCGCGATTCGGTCCCGCGCGGCTTCGATGGCTTCCAGCGGAATGCTTGCGAGAGGGTCCATACAGGACGATGGCTCACCCAGCTCACTCCGGCTAGGTTCGGCCCCTGCCACGGTGCTCGTTTCGCACCGATGACCCTAGAATCGGTGGATTGAGAGTCGTGAGGACCAACACCGCGTTAGCCTTCGTCTGCTTCGCTTTCGCAGGCTGCAATGCCGAGGGCCCGACGGCATTGGCACGCATCGATCCGGGCCAGCTGCACGGTCGTTTCCTGCTGGTTTTCTCGAATACGACGTGCACGTTGGAGGAAATCGAGATGAGCTTCAGTCAGTTCAGGAACGGAGGCCCGCTGCCCGAGAAGATCAGGGTAGTGGGCTCGTGGCAGTTCAGAGGCGAGAACTTCACCGGAGACCTCGAGGGCGAAATCACCCGCGACACCGGTGAGTTCTCAATCGACTTCGTTCCCGACGTGAGAGGCCTGGTGGGCATCTTTCTCGACAACGACACCTTTGCGGCGGGGTATTCGGACACCCGGTCAGGCTGCACCGCCCGGGTCAGTGGCAAGCGGATCTAGCCACGGTCCAGGAGTCGCTCAGTCGCGGACCTGCACCCGCAGGCCGCTCAAGCCACCGGAACCCGGCTGTCCGTCATACCGTGCGTCGCTGAACCGGACCCACCAGCCCGCGCCGTCGCGTTCGATCCGCACGTATGGGTATCTGGACCAAACGAGATAGCGAGCGACCTCGGGCTCCAGCCGAGCTCGTGCCGCGATCCTCACCAGTTCGGCTTCTGGCACGCCGGCGGGGCCCTCCAACAGCGGCACGGTCTCCTCGGGTCGGAGTTCCACGCGCGGGCTGCGAAGCCACCGGTGCGCACCGGGCACGAATCCCGTCTCGGTCATGACCTCGACCTCCGCGCTGAACGGATTCGCAGGCTGGGGGGCCACCAACACGTCCTGTACGGCGAGGCCCGCCGACTCGGCAGCGGCCCGGACCAGGCTCCGGGCCGCGAGGTCGGCGCCCACCATCAACAGCACGTACAGAAAGACGAGAGCGAGCGCGGTGCTCGGGACGCGCCCGGGAGGTGGGCGCGGGCCCCTCTTCCGTCTCACCGCGGCGATGGCGACGAGTGCGCCCAGCCACAGCGACTTGGCCAGGAGACCGAACGGAAACACCATCACGACGATCGATGCGAGCCCCGCCAGCAGTCCCCAGGCGACCAGGCTGGCCCGTGACCGAGAAGCGGCCAGGAACACGGAACCGCCGAGAGCCAGCCAGATCCACGGGTCGATGATGAAGAGTGAATCCCCATAGGTCCACGCGTCGCCGAACGGCAGACCCCAACGCATGCCATAGGTGTTCATCCAATCGAGCGTGGGGTGGGTGAGCACCCCGATTGCCGACAGGGCGAGCAGTGGACCCGGCCGCGCGGGCTCGACACTCGGGTCGCGGCGCCGGCGCAGCATTTTGTCGTAGAGCACCACGAGGCCGGTTACCAGGAACGCGAGCAGGATCAACGCGGGCCATCCGTGGGTGATTCCCCTCCGGAACGAGAGCGCGAAGTACTCGCCGCGCACATAACTGAAGACGTCGACGTCGGGCGCATTCGCCGCCAGGACGAGCGTTACCGTCGCGAGCGGGGTCGCGCGCTCGGCACCTCCCTTGCCGATGGCGGCGCCCACCAGTCCGTGCGTCAAGTTGTCCAGTTGCTTCTCCCGACGAGGAAGAACGGCTTTGCCGCTGGCGCCAGCCGAGCACAAGCCCGACCTTGGCGGCCTCCGAAGGTACCCCAGAGCATTCCAACGCGCGTGACTTCGCGATGATCCGTGACCCGACAGCAGTTTTCTTCGTGCTCGCAGCGGTGGTCGCCGTCGCTGTCACGCTCGAGGCGCGTCACAAGTTCTTCAGGTCTCTCGGCTCGGCGCTGGTGGGAATCCTGTTGGCCATGGTGCTCTCCAACTCGGGAATCATCCCCGGGGATTCGTCCGCTTATGTGTTTCTGGGCGGACCCGCCGTCAGCGCCGGCATCGTGTTGATTCTGCTCAGCGTCGACGTGCGAACGGTGATCAAGGCCGGACCGACCATGCTGGCCGCGTTCGCGGTCGGAGCGGTGGGTTCCGCGATCGGCGCTTCGGTAGCGGCGTACGTGCTCGCGGACAGCATCGGCCTGGAGACCTGGAAGCTCGCCGGTCAGTACACCGCAACCTACACCGGAGGGGGCGCCAACTTCGCTGCTGTCGGTGCGGAGCTGGGGACCAGCGGGGAGCTCTTCGCGGCGGCGATCGCCGCTGACGTGATCCTCACCGCGATCTGGATGGCGATATGCCTCGCGGTGCCGGTGATGCTCGGCAGTCGCCTGGCGGTGGCCTCGGCCTCGGCGTCGGTTGGGCGGCCCGGCGCGCCCCCTCCCTCGAAAGCGGCGCTCCATACGGAAACGCAGCCAACGGCATCGGACGGGGCCGAGCGCATGCTCTATTCGAGCGTGGGCGACGTGGGACTCGGCGACTTGGCAGCGCTCGCGGCGATCGTGCTCGGTACCCTGTGGGCGTCAGATCTGCTCGGGCAGAGTCTCGCCCCGATCCCGGGCGTGCTGTGGTTGACGACGATCGCGTTACTGCTCGCCCAGATCCCGGCGGTGCAGAGGCTTCGCGGAGCCGGCGTGATCGGCAACTATCTCGTCTTGCTCTTCCTGGCGAGCAACGGGGCGCGCTCGGTCGTCGCCAACATATTCGCCGTCGGGCTGCCCGTGGTGTACTTCGCCGCCATGACGGTGGCGATTCACGGACTCGTGATCTTCGGATTGGGGCGTGTACTTCGTCTCGATCTCAGGACGCTCGCGGTGGCCTCGCAGGCGAATGTCGGCGGACCGGCGTCCGCGATGGCGTTGGCCACCGCGCGAGGTTATTCCGACCGGCTGCTGCCGGGGATGGCCGCCGGCCTACTCGGATACGCGGTGGGCAACTACTCCGGTCTAGCCATCGCCGCGCTCATGCGTGGTGTATTGGGGGGGTAGACGATGACACTCGACCTCGCGTTGTACGAGCGCGCCATGCTCAGCGGCTCTGAGGGGGACGCGACCGCGATGGCGATGCGCATCGTCGTATCGGCGGCCGAACTGTTGGCGGCCCCGCGCCTCGTCGAGATCCGGTCCGCTCACATCGACGGGTGCCTCCACCATGGAGACGGCGGAGTGGAATTCGCCGAGCGGCTCGTGGAAGGCGGTGGTCGGGTTGCGGTGGACACGACGCTCAACGTGGGCGCCTTGGACCTCCTGCACCCGGGTGTGGTGCGCGCGGACGGGCAGAAGACCGCGATGGCGCGACGTCAGATGGACGCTTATGTGCGCATGGGAGCGAAGCCGACCTTCACCTGTGCGCCCTATCAGGTCGGTCATTTGCCTGGTGTGGGCGAGCAGGTCGCCTGGGGTGAGTCGAACGCGATCGCGTTTGTGAACTCGGTCCTAGGGGCGCGCACGGAACGATACGGGGACTTTCTCGACGCGTGCTGTGCGCTCACTGCGCGTGCTCCGCTGTACGGGCTGCACCTCGAGGAGAACCGCGCGGCCACCGTCGTGGTGGACGCTTCGCTCGTACCCCCGGCGCTCAAAGAGAGGGACGTTTTCTATCCGGTGTTGGGAACGTGGCTCGGACTCGAGGTGGGTCGGGATATATCGGCCATCGTAGGCCTGCCTGAGAGTGTCACGCGTGACCAGCTCAAGGCGCTGGGGGCCGCGGCGGCGTCCACGGGTGCGGTCGCGCTGTTTCACGTCGTCGGGGCCACGCCCGAGGCCCCGACGCTCGACGCGGCGACCGGGGGCTTGGCTCCGGTGCGGAAGGTCGCGCTCACCGGCGAGATGCTACGAGGCTCTCTGGACAGGCTCTCGACCGCTACCGATCCCGCTGGAGTCGATGCGGTCGCGGTGGGAAGTCCGCACTTCTCGCTCCATGAATTCGAGGAGCTGACGAGGTTGGTGCGGGGTCGGCGCCTCGTGATGCCGTTCTACGCGTGCACCGCGCGCGACACCCTGAATGATCTGGAGGCACGCGGAGACGCGGGGATTCTGCGCGACGCCGGCGTCGAGATCATCGTGGACACCTGCGTCGTCGTGACGCCTATCCTGCCGGCATCGGGTGGTGTGCTGATGACCAACTCCGGCAAGTTCGCGCACTACGGTCCATCGAACACAGGGTACGAAGTTCTGTATGGCAGCCTGGAGGATTGTGTCGAGTCGGCGGTGGCGGGTCGCTTGGTACGAGACGAGGAGGCGTGGGCGTGGTAGCGGGCAGGGTGTTGGTCGCAGGGGAGGGCGGCGGGCCGCTGCTGAGGCTGGATCATGCGATCAGTTTTTGGGGCGGAGTCGACCCGGTGGCTGGTACGATCTGTGACCCGAGACATCCCGATTTCGGTGCTTCGATAGCGGGGACCGTGCTCGCGATTCCAGCGGCGGTCGGGTCGAGCTCGTCGAGCGCGATCATGCTCGAGTTGCTCCGGGAAGGCACGGCACCCGCCGCGATTCTTCTGGCGCGAGCCGATGCCATCCTGGCGCTGGGCGTGATCGTGGGTCGCGAGCTCGGGTACAACGGGATCCCGATCGTGGAGGTGCCGGTCGAGCAACTGGCGTGCCTCGAACAAGGTGCGCCAGCACTCGTGAGTGCGACGGGTGTGGTGACTCAGCCGGATTCCTGAACGGTCCTGCCCCATCGCCCGCCCCATCCGGTCGCGATCGCGAAGAGGAGCACCACCAGCAGCGCCCACGAGTGTACGTTGTGCAACCCCACGTCCCAGGGCGACAGCCGCGGCATCCCGATGACGTCGGCGGTCATCGAGGCCGTGAGCACGGTGGGTATGAAGACCGGCAGCAGGAAGGGGTAGGTGCAAACCGCGATGTCGAGGATGTTCGCCCTGCGGTTAGAACCGATTCCGGCCGCCCGGCCGATGTCCTTCGCCAGCTCGCCCACCGTGATGATCGCCACCGTTGAGTGCGTGGTGAGGACCGTCGCCCCCGACACGGTCCCGAAGATCCACCACTCGGCGCTCTTCGCCGATGTGGCCCGAGCGCGCACCCACGACGTAAGGCGGTCGACGAGTCCGGCGGCCTCGAGTCCGCCGACGAGTCCCATGAGCAGCACGGTGAAGATCGAGACGCCGATGGCTCTTTGCATGCCGTCGAGCAGAATCCCCGTAGCGATGAACTGGTCGCGGTCGATCGAGAGCAGGTCGGCGGGGGTGAACCGACCCAACGCCATTCCGAGCAGGGTCGCGCCCACGATCCCATAGACCAGGCCTTCCATCAAGTGCCGTCGTCGCAGCAACACCGTCAGCACCAAAGCGGGTACGGTGAGCATCAACAAGCCCATGGGGTCGGGCTCGGGTCGCAGGCCCTGCTGCACCGTACCCGACTCGCCGAGAAGCACGAAGACGAACAGCGCCACGACCGCGGCAGGGACCGCGTACTTGAGTCGCGAGCGGACCACCTCCCCGAGGTTGGCCTCCTGGGTCATCGCCGACGCGATCGTCGTGTCGGAGATCGGCGAGACATTGTCGCCGAAGGTGGCCCCGGCGATGATCGCGCCGATCAGGAAGGCTGGGTCGGCGGCGAGCGAGGCGCCGGCCGGGTACAGCAGAGGCGCGCATACGAGGATGGTGCCGAGACTCGTGCCCGTTGCGGTCGAGAAGATGACGCAGACGAGGAAGCTCACGGCCACGTAGCCTCCTCCGCTCACTCCCGCGGCGCTGGTCGCCCATACGAGCGCTCGCACGAGGCCGCTCTGCTGCAGAAGTACGCCGAGCACTCCGGCGAGCAGCCATGCCAGCAGCATGATCATGACGATTCTGCGGCTCATGCCTTCGATCACGGCTTCGGAATACGCGGACTTGTCCTTGCAGAGGAAGAGTCCGACCGCTGTCGCGATCAGGAGAACCGGCCAGAAGCCGGTTTCGTCGGGCGCGCCCGATAGGCCCAGCCACGAGACTCCCACCAGGAAGACCAGGAAGGGCGCGAGCGCCCCCGCTACGCCCCCGTAAAAAGAGAGATGAGCAGACGCTGGGACGTCGCGCACCGGCTTCACTCTCGGCGCGCCTTTCCAGTGGCGGCGCCTCGCCGCTCTC
>JAYZBT010000206.1:0-3725 GCA_036338615.1 Gemmatimonadota bacterium | reverse complement strand
GAAAAGCAGGTCCTTCACCGTCCAAGCTTCAGATGGGAATCCGACTCTTGGCGCAGTACGACTCAGACGCCAGCATCCTCGAGGGTTGCCGAAGAGGCGACGCCAAAGCGCAGCGTTGCGTGTTCGAGCGGCCGGCTCAGTTGATCAGGCGCGTCTCTCAGTGCCCTCCTGCGGCCATGGCCTTCGCGATCGCCTCGACCGTCACGTCCGTCCTAAACTCGATGAGCTTCCGGCCGTGCTCGATGGCCTGCTCCACCGGCACGATGCTGATGCCGTTGATGGAGGCCTTGCCCGCGTCGATGCGCTGCTGGAGGCGCACGAACTCCGGATTGTCGTTCATGATGATCGATGTGATGTAGTAGTCGTCGTGGAGACCCTCGAGACGCGGGTCTTCGTCGACCCCGAGCACGTCCCGCTGGTATTGCTCCACGTCCGCATAATTGTAGTACTCGGGGATGTGGGCGATGACGACGTCCTCGCCCTTCCACGCTTCCGCCAGCTGTTCGGCGGCCGCGGCCATGCCGCGCCGATTGCCCCCGCTGTCACCTAGAAGGAAGATGTCCGTGAAGCCCTGGGCCTTCAGGCTCGTGGCCATGTCCCGGAGCACGGCCTGGAAGGTCTCTTGTGAGTACCTGATGCCGCCCGGAGAGCTGGCGCGTTCCGGGTTACCCGGCTCGATCGTCACGATGGGCGCCGCCAGAGCGTTGCCGAGCCTGCGCGCGATCGACTCTCCCATCACCCTCAGCACGTGATTGTGCTTGCCGGTGGTCAGGTAGGGGCCGTTCTCTTCGATCCCTCCGGTGAGGATGAGCGCCGTGGTCGCGCCTTCCCGGAGCAGGTCGCGCACCTCCAACATCGTCAACTCTTCGATCCAGATGTTGTCGACGGCGTCGATGGGGCGCGGAAATGTCGCCATGTCGAGCATGGCGTCGCCCTGGGCGGCTGCCTCGTTCGGCGACACTCCCATACAGAGGGCCAGGGCCAGCACTGCCGGAATCCACTTCTTCATGGGACCTTCCTATCTCAGATCACGAAAGAACGCACGCACGTCGTCAACCAGCAGCTCCGGTTCCTCGAGCGCGGCAAAGTGCCCGCCACGCGGCATCATGGTCCAGCGAACGATGTTGAAGCCGGTCTCGGCCCACAATCTCGGCGTGAATAGAATCTCCTTGGGGAAGTTCGCCACACCGGTTGGCACGTCGATGTAGCCTACTGGGCGGGTCGCAGGCGTATTGCCCGACTCGTAGTAGAGTCGCGTGGACGACGTGATCGTCCCGGTCACCCAGTATACCATGACGTTCGTCAGTATTTCGTCTTTGGTGAACGCGCTCTCGACATCGCCGTCGTTGTCGCTCCAACCGTGGAATTTCTCGACGATCCACGCGGCCAACCCGGCCGGAGAGTCGTTGAGGCCGTAGCCCAGCGACTGGGGTTTGCTGCCCTGTATCGACTGGTAACCGCGTCCGTCCGCGAACGAAGCGGCACGCTCTTGTCTGAGCGCCATCTCATCGGCGGGAACCTCTGCGCTGGACGCGCTCCTTGGCGGTCCGGAGATCAGGAAGTTGGTGTGTAGCCCGATGAGGTGCTCACCGTGGTTCCCCGCGAGTGCCCGATTGATGATGGCGCCCCAGTCGCCGCCCTGAGCGCCGAAGCGATCGTACCCGAGCTTCTCCATCAGCTCAGCCAACACGTCGGCCATGCGCTCGGGGTTGTAGCCCGTCTCGGCCGGCTTGCCCGAAAAGCCATAACCGGGCAGGGACGGGATGACGACGTGGAAGGCATCCGCCGCGTCTCCGCCGTAGGCAGCGGGGTCGGTCAGTGGACCGATCAGGTCCGCAAACTCCACGAACGAGCCGGGCCAGCCGTGCACCAGCAGGAGAGGCACCGCGTCCTCGTTCGCGGACCGTTCGTGGATGAAATGCACGTCGATGCCGTCGACGTCGGTCTTGAAGTGGTCGAACTCGTTGAGCCGTCGCTCTTGAGCGCGCCAGTCGAATCCGTCCTGCCAATAGGCTAGAAGCCCTTCCAGGTACGCCCGATTCGTCCCTTGCTCCCACCCGACCCCGGGGCTCGCTTCCGGGAGGCGAGTACGGGCCAAGCGTTCGCTGAGGTCGGTCAGCACTTCATCCGATACTTCGATCGTGAACGATCGAACCGCGGCGGGGTCGGAGACAGGGTCGGCCGTGGTTTCTGGAGCGGCGGTGCATGCCGCCAGAGCAAGGACGGCGAGTCCTGCTGCTCTCAGGCGGACGACGGCTTGGGACATGTGATTCCTCCGGACGGACGTGCTGCGCAAGGTAGACTACGCCTCGACCTCCTTGTCCGCCACGATCGCGAAGAAGCCTAAGCATCCAAGGCTGTACAGGTCGCTCCGGGCATCTACGTCTCCACCCTTGGCCTGCTCCGGACTCATGAACTCGGCCGTGTCCAGGACCTCGGTAGGAGCCGCGGGGCCCGAGTCTTCGGCCAGGACCGCGATGCCGAAGTCGGTGACCATCGCGCGCCCGAACGGTTGGCCCAGGCGACTTCACGCAGCAGACGGACCGCATCGGAATGCGAAAACGGTCTGCGGTCGCGGACCCGATCTCCGAGAGTTCCTCCCTCCCCATACGCCATCGCGAAGAAGACGAAGTCGTCCAGTTCGTCCACCGCGTGGATGGGAACGATATTGGGATGCGAGCGCCCCGCAGCCGTTCAGGTCTCCTTGAGGAAGCGCTCCTTCACTCCGGGGCGGGCCGCCATCTCTGGTGGCAGCAGCTTGAGCGCCACCATGCGATCCAAAGCCACCTCCCGCGCCAGAAAGACGCTCCCCATCCCCCTCGTCCGATTTCTCGCTCAATGGAATAGCGTCCCGCGAGCGCTTTCTGGAACGAGAGAAACTCAGGGGCGGGGTGCATCCGCCGCCTCCAGACCGAGCGCCCACCGAATGCCACCCACCACGTGGGCGCGGAAGACCGGATCGTTGCTCCAGATGTCGTCCCGGTGGCCGAGCGAGGTGTAGAACGAGCGACCTTCCCCGAAGTCTTGTACCCAGGACTGCGGGTAGTCACCGCCGAGTTCGACGTCCTGTAGTCCGTCGAGGTCGGTTTCGTTGGTGTCGATGCTCAGCAGGACGTGCACGCGGTCGCGTGAGAATCCCACGGGAATCCGGTTGCCGAAAAGTACGTCGACGTTCTCGTCGGGCCGGTCCTCACTCCACGGCGCTGTACCATACAGATAGAACTCATCGAGGATGGGCCAGCTCGCACCGAGCATCCTGGTTGCCGGATGATCCTGGTCTTCGACCTCGAGCACCACTAGGCGGCCCGGCGCTGCCGTGCGCCTGAAGTAGGCGCCGAGCATCTGACCGAAGTCGGGATAGTCGTAAAGGGTCAGCGCAGCACAGTGTACCCCGACGAATCCGCCACCACCCGCGACGAAGTCCACGATCGCGCGCTTCTGCGAATCCTCCAGCGGGAGGTTGCCGTTCGTCATCATCATCAGGCCGTCGAACTGGGCCAGGTACTCGGGCGTGATCATCGACAGGTCCAACTCTTGTTGGTCCTGCAGGTACCCCTCCAAGGTGGTCACTTCGAACCCGGCGTCGCTTCCCCACGATGTGACGGCACGCTCCGCCGGCCCCAGGCTCGTGTGTTTGTAGAGCGCCGCATGAGTGAGGAAGAGCAGCTTCTTAGGCGCTTGCTGCTCTGGCGTGCTGGGCGCGGTCGGCTCGGGTCCTGAGGCTC
>JAYZBT010000205.1:0-36769 GCA_036338615.1 Gemmatimonadota bacterium | reverse complement strand
GAGAGTTTACCGGCCCGACGTCCACCGATTCGAGCGCGTGGATTGGCCGTCCCAGGGAGAGGCATGACAATCACCGAACAAGGCGCGGTCATCGACCGGGACCTCGAGTTGCTCGACCGAGCCGCGGAGGTCTCCGGTATGATGCGCACCGAGGTGGCCAAGCGCATCGTCGGCCAACATGATGTCGTCAACGAGCTGCTGACGGCCCTGTTGGCGAATGGCCATGTGCTGCTCGTGGGGGTGCCGGGTCTGGCGAAGACGCTACTCGTACAGACGATCGCGGACGCGCTCGACCTCAAGTTCAGCCGGATCCAGTTCACGCCGGATCTGATGCCCACCGACATCACGGGTACCGAAGTCATCGAAGAGGACCGCACGACCGGCCGCAGGGTCTTTCGTTTCGTGAAGGGGCCAATCTTCGCGAACATCGTCCTGGCCGACGAGATCAACCGCACCCCGCCCAAGACCCAGGCGGCTCTGCTCGAGGCGATGCAGGAGCGTGCGGTGACGGCCGCGGGTGACACCTACGCGCTGGAGCAGCCGTTCTTCGTGCTCGCTACCCAGAACCCCATCGAACAAGAAGGCACGTATCCGCTTCCGGAGGCGCAGCTGGACCGATTCATGCTCGAGCTGCCCATTTACTACCCGACCCCGGACGAGGAAGAGGAAATCGCGATGCGCACCACCGGTGAGGAGGACCCGGACGTGCGCCCGGTCCTTTCTGCGGCCGAACTCATAGACCTGCAGCACCTGGTTCGCCGGATTCCCGCGCCGCCATCACTGGTCTCATTCGCGGTACGCCTGGCGCGCTCGACGCGACCGGGAGACGAAGCCGCTGAGGTGGCGCGTCAGTACGTCTCGTGGGGTGCGGGCCCGCGTGCTTCCCAGTACCTCGTCCTCGGCGCAAAAGCACGAGCGGCCTCGCGGGGCGCGCCCATCCCGTCGTATGATGACGTGTGTGCGATCGCGCCGGCGGTCCTGGCCCATCGACTGGTCCTCAACTTCGAGGCCGAGGCCGACGGCCAGACGACCCGCGACGTGATCCATGAACTGCTCAAGGAGACCCAGGATTGGCGCTAGACCGAAGTAGCGGGCTGGGGGACCACCCTCCTAGTACGAGACCGCCGCGTAAGGCGGCGGTCTCCCCATGATGGGTGCCGCAGCCGGTACCGTCGTGCTCCTCCTCCTTCTCTCAGCGGTCCTCACGGGGGCGCAAACGGCGGTGTTCCAGATCGGCTCCTCGCGTGTGCGCACGCTTGAGGAAGAGGGCTTCAGCGGGGCCGAAGCACTGGGTGAGGTGCGAGCGAACGCCAGCACGATCGGAACGAGCATCCGGCTCGCCACGGGGGCGCTCAACCTCGGCGCACTCGGGCTTGGGGTAACCACGGGAGCGCCGACATGGGGCGCCGGTGGTCCGGTCGCCGACGTGCTGGTCGCCATCGTAATCGTCATCGGCTTCGCCGACATCCTCCCGCGCGCCCTTGCGGCGAGGCACCCGGTCCGGCTCGCGCTAACGTCGGCGCCCACGCTGCTCAGGTTGGCCAGGTGGACGCGCTTCGTTTCGGGTGCGGTCTCCCGAGTGGAAGGCGCGCTCGTTCGCGACGGGGAGGACGAGCTCAGCGCGGAGGAACGGGAGCTGCGTGAACTGCAGGAGATCGGGCAGGAGGAGGGCATCCTCGAAGAGGCGGAGAACAAGCTCGTCGAGCGCGCATTCAGGCTGGACGAACTCACGGCCTGGGACGTGATGGTCCCTCGAGTGGACATCTTCGCGTGGAAGCGCGAGTTGACCATTGCCGACATTCTCGACGATCTCGAGCACGTGCCCTACAGCCGGGTCCCGGTCTACAACGAGTCCGTGGACGACGTTACCGGCATCGTGTACGTGCGCGAGCTGTACGAGCGCGTCGCCGCCGGAGAGCGAGATATCGAACTCGGCTCGCTCTCGCACGAGCCCTTTTTCGTTCCCGGATCGCTCTCGTGTGGCCAGCTACTGCGCGACTTTCAGAGGCGACGCATCCACATGGGCCTGGTAGCGGACGAGTTCGGTGGTACCGACGGCCTGGTGACTCTGGAAGACGTGCTCGAAGAACTCGTGGGCGAGATCCGCGATGAGACCGATGTCGACGAAGAAGAGATCCTGCGTGTATCCGAGACCCAACTCGACTGCGACGCGGGCGTCGACGTGCGTGAGATCAACGAAGCATTGAACGTCTCGCTGCCGAAGCACGAGCATAGGTCCTTGAACGGGCTCATCTTGGAAGAACTGGGGCATGTGCCCAGCGAGGGAGACGGTTTCGACGTCGCGGGCGTGCACATCGACATCCTGGAGGCCAGCGACACACAAGTGCTGCGCGCCAGGGTCACCCGCCTTTCGACGTCCTCGGCGCCCTCGCCGCACTTTCCCTGATGGCCATCATCATCCCGTTCGACGGGAAGACTCCGATCGTGCACCCGTCCGCCTTCCTCGCACCCACCGCTGTCCTGATCGGAGACGTGACCATCGGGGCCGAAGCGAGCGTCTGGTTCGGTGCGGTCCTGCGCGGTGACGACCCGGACTACGGGATCACCGTCGGCCCGCGTTCAAGCGTGCAGGACAACTGCGTGGTACACGTGGGACGATGGCGCCCGACCACGATCGGCGCCGACGTGACCGTTGGGCACGGAGCCAAATTCGAATGCTGCACGATCGGCGATCGCACGGTCGTGGGCATGAACGCCGTCATCCTCCAAGGTGCCACGATCGGCAGCGAGTGCGTGCTCGCGGCGAACACCGTCGTCCTCGAAGGCGCCGAGATCCCCGATCGCTGCGTAGTGGCGGGGGTGCCCGGCGTGATCAAGAAACGACTCGATGGCTCCTCGGCGGCCTGGATCAGCGGTGGCGGATCACACTACGTGGAGTTGTCGCGCCGATACCGCGCCGAGGGCATCGGCCTCCCGGACGAATGACGAATAATGGGAGCCGACAAGGGCCCTGGGGGGGCCACCTGTGATCTGTGCGGCGGGGCCATGATCCACCGCCATTGTAAACTGGTGTGCAAGCGCTGCGGATATCAGCGGGACTGCTCGGATCCATAGCGGACCGTAACCTCGATCGCGCCCTCCGGGATCGGGACTCGGGTCTCGCGTCCGCCGGGCCAACGCACTCGGACCGCTTCCGCGAGCGCCGCTCCACCCAGCACTTGAACCGCACCGTCCACGGACCAATATCCGGAGCCCGCCGCAATCTCCCGCACGGGGCCATCCCCTGCACCGCCTGTAAGAACGAGATTGACCCGTGCACCGATGCCGTGCGGATTCCCGGGCGGCCCCGCGAGGCGGACCCGCAGACCGGGCGCGCCGCGGACGTTGCGAAAAAGGCGGGTCGCCGCCCCGTTTTGGGCTACGGCCAGGTCGATGCGGGCGTCGCCATCGAAGTCTCCGAGGGCAGCGCCCCGACCGTCGCCGTAGACGTCGATGCCGGACTCCTGGCCGGGCACCGCCGACAACCCGCCAGCGCCGTCCCCTCGTAGCCAAAGCCCGCGACCGGCATCGTATCGCGGCGTCCCGATCTCTGTGGGGTAGAAGTTCTGGCTCAGGAAGACGTCCTCGTGACCGTCGCCGTCGAAGTCCGCGATCCCAGCGTAGAAGGCCGGCGCCAACTGCGCTTCGAGCGGCAGGGCCACGACCTCGAAGCGGTCACCGCGGTTGAGGAACAGCGTGTGCTCGTAGGTGTCGGCCACCAGACGCACCGCCGACGTGAGTGCCGCACCGAACAACTCCTGAACTCCGGCGGACGCGAAGGCCGAGAACGACGAGACCCGCTGACCGAGAAACGGCATCGCCGCAAGCAGCCTCGGCAGAGGCTCCAGGGGATAGATCCGGTCCACACGTGCGTCGCGTTGCGCGCGCAGCACGTCCAGCGAGCCGCTGCGGTCCAAGTCGCCGAAGTAGAGCAGCAGGGGGCGCTCGGGAGCCGGAGCGAACCGCGTGTTCCGTCCCCAGCTGGTGGCCACGATATCGAGCCGCCCGTCCCCGTCCAGGTCTCCGGCCGCGACTCCGTTCCACCGGCTGTGCAGCTCCGCCAGGCCCCAACTGGAGCCCACGGCCCGGAACACTCCATCGTCGTTCCGAAGCAACTCGAGCGCGTCCCACTCTCGGGCCAAGACGAGGTCGGGGTCGCCATCTCCGTCGATGTCCGAGAACGTCGCCGCGGAAACCAAACCGATCGACTCCAGGACCGCCCGGTTGGAGACGTCGCTGACGTACCCTCCTTCCTCGTTGAGGAAGAGCCACGACCTCGCGGCTACCGGGTACGCCGCCGGCACGAACCGCCCCCCGACGAAGAGATCGAGATCGCCGTCGCCGTCGATGTCGGCCGTCGCGAGGGCGCCCGCGGAGCTTCTGTCCCCACCCACGGCTTCTGACCACGGTCCACCCTCGACGGAGACGGACAGCACCGCGGACGCCGCGAGCGCGGCCTCCGGACTCGCGGCCTCATAGTTCGACTGGCCAATCAGAATCGTGGTCCCGGAGGGACCGGGCACCGGAAGCGCCACCGTCTGATCGAGCGCGGCCACCGGGAAGCGTTGCGAGAGATCCGTGAAGCGACCGCCTTCGTTCCGGTAGAAGCCGAGGCGGCCTCCTTTGCCCGATGGGACGAGCAGGTCTTCGTCACCATCGTCGTCCACGTCGTACCAGGTGACGCCCGGGCCCAAGCGGCTGAGCGCGCTTGGCAAAAGGCTCTGGCGGCTCTCATCGTCGAACGGTGTCTCGACGTGTCGGTGGTCCAAACTGGTGGACACGTCTTGGAAAAAGGCCGATGAAGTGGACTCGATCACTTCCGTCGGCCCCACGGCTGCGACCTCCGGTTCCCGGACTTCGTACAGGCGGTTCGCTCGTGCGCCCTCGATGACGGACGTCGTACCGCCGCGCCAACGCACCTCGATCGTGATGTCGCCACCGCCGGCCGCGAACGCCTGAGTTGGATCAGAGCCCGAGAGGTACATTCCGCCCGACGTCACTTCCTTGCTCTGTGTGGGCAGCGACTGCGCCCGCACCGAAATCGTGGCGCCGATGCCTTGCGTGTTCGGCGCCCGACCCCTGAGGCGCACCGCGAGCCGCGGTGCAGCCGCATCGTTCCGCAGGGCCAGCACGGGATCGTCGAGGCGTGTCACGACGACGTCCAGGTCACCGTCGCCGTCGAGGTCGGCTGAGGCGATGCCGTGCGAGATGTCCTCGCCCTGGGCGAAGCCCCATGCGAGCCCGTTCTCCTCGAACGTCAGGTCTCCGCGATTCCTAAACGCCACGTTGTGTGCGTTCAGGCTGGGATAGAGAAGAAACTCCTCCCGCCAGTCACCGCCGAAAGTACGCAGCCGTCGCTGCGTGTCGGCATCCATGATGTCCCAGCGGTGCCCCGTGGCGACGAGGATGTCCTCGTATCCGTCCAGATCGACGTCCATGAACATCGTGCCCCACGACCACTCGGAGGCCTCCAAACCCGCGAGCTCCGCGATCTGCGCGAAGGTGCCGTCTCCCCGATTGAGGAACATCGCGTTGCGCATCATTTGCGGACGGTCGTCGATCATCCCGATCTGCTTCGGCAACGCCGTATGCGTGGGCGTTTGGGTCATGCGCAGCCGCCGGTCGCGGCTGAGCATGTCGACCTCGAAGAAATCGACGTCGCCGTCCCGGTCGATGTCCGCGAAATCAACGGCCATCGCGGCGTTGCTGGTGGACCTCAGAGCCAGGCGCGGCGCCGCGCGGAAGATCCCGTCGCCGTCGTTCAGCCAAAACTGGTCCGGGTCCTCGAAGTCATTCGTGACGTACAGATCGGGCGCGCCGTCGCCCGTGACGTCGTAGAAGCGCGCGGACAGGCCGAAGAAGTCGGGCGGCTCCGTCAGGGGGGCCCCGTCTTCGTCGAGGAAACGACCGCGTGTGAACGCCTGGAGCCCGAACCCCCCGCGGCCGTCGTTGAGATATAACGCGTCCGCCTCCCCGCGCTGCACATAGATCACACTGCCCAAATCCGGGCGCTCGAAGACCCTGAAGTCGCGCTCGTAGCCCGACCGCACACGATACGAGGCGCCCACCTGCTCAACCACGCTGTCGAAGGTCCGTCGCTCGGGCGGCAGCGCGTCCAGGGCGGAGACGGCCTTGTAATTGGTGACGTAGAGGTCCAGGTCTCCGTCGCCCTCGAGGTCCGCGAGCGTGATGGTGGTGCTGCCCGACTCCGACGCCAGCGCCCCGTCCTCCTCTTCGGTGAACACTCCGCTGCCGTCGTTCACGAAGAGGGCATTCGGCCCTCCGAGCGCCGTGAGCAACAGGTCGAGGTCCCCATCCCCGTCGACGTCCGCGAGCACCGCGCCCGTCGAGAAACGGTCCGATGCGGCGATCCCGGACCGCTCCGTTGCGTCCTCGAAACGCCATCCGCCCAGATTACGGTACAGCGCATTCGGACCGCTGAGGCGCGCCAGCACGACATCGACGCGACCATCACCGTCCACATCGCCGAGCGCGACGCCCGAGCCGTGCGTGAGATGACGGTTGGCGAGGGCGTCGTTCGTCTGGACCGCGTTCACGAAGTCGAGGCCGGTTCGCGACGACTCCAGCGACGTGAAACCCACGTCGCTACCGCGCGGCACCCGTACTTCTCGCCACCGGTAGTCGCCTTCGTCGTGCCACTCCGGAAGCGGCGGCTCGGCACAGGACCCGACGAACAGAACGAGTGAAAGTGCAGCCGACTGGACGATCCCACGGATCCGCATCTGGGAACCCGGCGCGCTCAACGACCCGAGCCGAGGCTCAGCGTCGACACCGTCAGCGGCTCCAACTGTGCCCCGCCCTCGACTACGCGGTAGATGCGGTCCATTTCGACGTCGACGTACACGTCCGTGCGCCCCGTCGCCGGCCACGTGATCGCGATCTCGAGAATACCCACCGCGACGCCCAGCCCGATCTCCTGCTGCAGACTGTTCGCGCCGAAGCTGCCCCCCCCACCGACGAGCTTGTTCAACTCCGCGACGTCGCCGCCCATGTCCAACAGCACCCGGACGCGTGACCCGAGCCCGTCCCGATTCGAAGTGACGCCCTCGAGCCTGAGGGTGACCCAGTGATGGCCGTGTCCGGGATTCTCGAAGAGCACGTTGCGGCTCAGATCCGAGGGAGACGCACCTCCCATGTTCACCATGATGTCCTGGTCACCGTCATTGTCGACGTCGCCGAACGATACTCCGTGTCCCTTCTGAACGTGCCCGAACCCACCGGACGAGGTCACCTCCTGAAACCGCAGTCCCGCGTCGTTCCGAAACATGCGATTGGCCATCATCGACTCGTACACCGGGTCTCCGGTGCCGACGTAGAAGTCCGGATATCCGTCGGAGTCCAGGTCGCCATAGTTGGACCCCATCACGTACTGGATCTTGTCGATCTCGGCCGAGGCCGCCACATCCGTGAATGTGCCATCCCGATTGTTGCGGTACAGCCGCGGCACGAGGGCGTCGTGCGGCTGGCCCAGGTGTTCGGCGGCGACATCGCCGACCTGCGCGAGGTAGCCTGATGCGTAGAGGTCCAACCAACCGTCGTTGTCGAAGTCCCAGAACCAGACCGGGAAGCTGGTCACGGGTTCGGCGACCCCCGCTTCGCTCGTGACGTCCCGGAAAGACCATCCGCCACCCGCCGCCGGCCCCTCGTTCGCCAGCAACACGTTGGGCTCACGCATCAGAGAGATGTACAGGTCCGGATCCCCATCATTGTCGTAGTCCCCCCACGCCACACCCTTCGTGAATCCCACCACATCGGCCCCGACCGCCGCGGCGACGTCGCTGAACGTGCCGTCACCATTGTTGCGGAAGAGTTGGTTGGGGTTGCGACGCCTTCCGACCGACTCGTTTCCGACGTAGAGGTCGAGCCAGCCATCTCCATCGTAATCTGCCCAATCAGCGGTCTGCGTCGAATAGGCGTCGAGCAGCCCCGCGGCCTCCGTCACATCCTCGAACGTGCCGTCCCCGCGGTTCCTGAGGAGCGAATTCGGCTGTCCGTACGACATCCAAGCCCCCCTCAGCACGAGCACGTCGAGGAAGCCATCGTTGTCGAAGTCCGCCTGCTTGAGATTCAAGCCACCGACGATACCAGTCAGTCCGGCCGCATCGGTGCGCTCGATAAATGCTCCCCGACCGTCGTTCTCGAAGTACTGGACCTGGTCCTGTAAGAGCCAGCCGGAGACCATGACGTCCAAATCGCCGTCCCGGTCGAAGTCGTCCATGACGGCGCCACCGGCGTGACCCGTCGCGTCGAGCCCGACATCGACCGCTCGATTCGGGAAGCGTCCCAGATCGTGCTCCGCGGCGAAAGTCGCGGGTGCGATCAGCCACTCGTCGGGTACGCCATCGGGATACTCGCCGAGTAGCATATAGGCAAGGTTGAGCAACCACCGGTATCCGGCGTTTCCGGGATCCACGGCGAGCAATCTCTCGAAGGCGCGCACCGCCTCGCGCCCCGGCGCCGCCGCGGGGCGAGACTCCGCACCGATCACAGGTAGCAGACACCGGTCGACGAGGCGCGCCTCGACGCAGTCGAGTTGCTCTTCCCATTTGAGCAACGCGACTGCCTCCAACTCTGCGATCACTCCGCGAAACTCCGCAGGGACTCGGCCCTGGGCGGCGTCGATCGCCTCCAGCAACGCCTTCATGCTGTCCGTGGCCTCCTCGAACCGGCCCGCGTATAGCAGCATCTCGGAGAGCTGGCCGGCGAACGTCATCCGCCCCTGCAGGCCGGGCCCGGGCCCCCTCGCCAGTAACTCCTCGACCCGGGCGTCACTCGAAAACTGGCTCTGTCGCCGGTCGACCCCGGCCTCGATCTCTGCGAGACGCTCAACCATGCGCGTCGTGCCACCCAGCGCGGCTCCGCGATCGGAGTCCACGGGGTCCTCGACCGGGACGTCCGCGCACGCCGCCAGGAGCACCGCAAGGAGCGAGCAGAAACGGATCATTTCAGAGAATTACCCGGGCAGTCCGACGAACTGAGTCAGGTACCAGGCCTGCATCTGATCTCCCCAGGCGTAACTGATGGCACCGGCGGCCGCGAGGAAGACGCCGAGCGGAATGAGACGCTTCGACCAGGCGGAAATGGGCCCGTAGACCACGAGAGCGAGGACGGAGCCCACGAACACGGTCATGGCGACACCCCAAACTCCGAGGAAGGCCCCCACCATCATCATCATCTTGATGTCGCCGCCACCCATCGCCTGGTCCACGCCGGCTTCCTCGAGACGGCCAGGAGACAGCTTCTTGATCATCCAGGTCCCGCCTACGCCGACGGTCCAGAGGGCGACGTATCCGACGACCGCCCCAATGAGAGACGCTCTCCAGTCGAGTCCCCCCGCGAAGAACGACATGCCGACACCGAGCACGGCGCCGCCGATCGAGAACTGATCGGGGATGATGTAGAAACGGGCATCGGAGATCGAGATCCCGAACAGAATCCACAGGAACAAGCCGCCGCGTACGGCTTCCGGCGTGGGGCCGTGCACGGCGAAGACGCCCGCCCAGATGAGGGCGCTGGTCGCCTCGACTAGCGGATATTGCACCGAGATCGGTTCCGAGCAGAAGCGGCACTTCGCCCGGAGGATCAGCCAGCTCAGAACCGGGACGTTGTCGCGCCAGCCCAGCGCCTCCTTGCAGTTGAGGCATCTGGAGGCGGGGGCGACCACCGATTCGTCCAGCGGCCAACGCAGCGTGCACACGTTCAGGAACGAGCCGACCGCGAGCCCGAACAAACCAGCCGTCATGGGGACCAACCAGGCTTCCATCACGCTCGGGACTCCTTCGTCAGTTCATAGAGCAGTACCGACCCCGCCATTCCCACGTTCAAAGACTCGGCCGGTCCTCGCATCGGAATCGACACCGTGAGCTCGGCCGCTTCACGCAGCGCCTCGCGCACGCCGGCTCCTTCGTTCCCGAGCACGAGCGCGAATCCGTCACGGCAAGCTATCCCACTCACCGGCTCACCGGCCACGGCGGCGACACAGAGCGGCACTCCAGCGAACCGGAAGGCAGCCGCCGCATCCCCGATTCGAGACTGAATCACCGGAATCCGGAAGGCCATCCCGGCAGACGCCCGTACCGTCTTGGGGCTCCAAGGGTCCGCGGTCCCGTCGAGTGCGATCACGGCATCCAGACCGAAGGCGACCGCCGCGCGGACCAGCGTCCCGACGTTCCCTGGGTCCTGGACCCCGTCCAGCACCAGCAGTCGCGTGCCGGCGACTACGAGATCCAACGACGCATGGGGCTCGGCGCACACCAGCAAGACGCCCTGCGCGTGATCGGTGGCGGCCAGATCGTTCAGCTCGGCGTCTTCGACCGAGTGCGTCTCGAGGCCAGCCCGAGAGACACGGTCGAGCAGCGTCGGGCCGACTGCAGTCTGTTCCAGCCTCGGAGAAGTCACCGCGAAGCGAAGGTCGGCGCCCGCGTCGAACGCTTCACGGACGGCACGCACGCCCTCTACGAGCACCAGCGACTCTTTCGCCCTCGACTTTCGTGTTCGGAGTCGCCCGATCAAGCGACTTCGCCGCTGGCTCAAGCCCACGCGTGCCACCAGTTTCCGAATCCGAAGATCCCTGACCCCACGCTCGGCCGGAGAAGATGGCGATCCACCCGCGCCTTCCGTCCCCCGCGCCGCCCATCGCGCCGCCCATCGCGCTCACCATCGCGGGCAGCGACAGCGGGGGAGGAGCCGGCATTCAAGCGGACCTCAAGACGTTCCACGCATATGGCGTCTACGGGACGAGTGCGGTCACCGCGATCACGGCTCAAAATACGCTCGGCGTACACGGCATTCATCCGGTGCCCGCCTCGAACGTGCGATCCCAGATCGACGCGGTCGTCACCGACCTCAGACCCGACGCGCTGAAGACGGGAATGCTCGCGAGCGCCGAACTGGTGCACGAAGTCGCCGACGCCATCGAAACGCACGAGCTGGCCAGATACGTCATGGACCCCGTCATGGTCGCCACCAGTGGACGGCGACTGCTCGATCCCGAGGCCGAGCGCGGCCTCGTCGCCCGACTGCTACCGCTCGCTGCGCTGGCCACACCGAACCTTCTGGAAGCCGCCGTGCTGGTGGGAGAGCCCATCGACGACCTCGGCCAGATGAGGCGGGCGGCCCGCCGTCTCGTGGAGTTGGGCGCGGGCGCAGCCCTCGTCAAAGGCGGACACCTCGAGGGGGACGCGATCGACCTGCTCTGGGACGGTGAGGAAGAGCGCGTGTGGCGTCGATCACGCATCGACACCGTTCACACGCACGGGACGGGATGCACGCTCTCCGCCGCGGTGGCCGCTGACCTCGCTCTGGGGGCGTCGGTATACGACGCCGTCGACCGGGCCATAGGCTTCGTGGCTCGGGCGATCGAGACGGCTCCGGGCCTGGGCGGTGGCCGAGGACCGTTGAATCACTTCGCATCCCCTGGATAGTCGGTGGCCCGCAGCCGCCTGAGCACTCCCCCGAGGATCCTGCCCAGTCGGGCGCCTGAGACGCGCCCGACCTCCATCACCTCGTCGTGACCGATCGTCTCGGAGCTGAGCCCGGTGCCCTTGTTGGTCACCATCGAAAAGCCCAGGCACCTGAGTCCGGCCGCGCGGGCGACGGTGACTTCCGGTACCGTCGACATACCTACGGCGTGAGCGCCCATCTTGGCGATCATGCGGACCTCGGCCGCCGTCTCGTACGACGGACCCAGCACAGCGGCATACGTACCGCGCGTCAGCTCGACGCCCAACTCGTCGGCCGATTCCAGGGCGATGCCCTGGAGCGCTTCGTCGTAGGGCGCGCTCATGTCCGGGAAGCGCTCCTCGTCACCTTGTACCGGGCCCCCGAGCGAGCTTCTGAACATCAGGTTGATGTGGTCTTCGATGAGCATCAGGTCTCCCGGTCCCAACCTCCCATCGATCCCGCCGGCCGCGTTGCTGACGATCAGCACCTCCACGCCTAGCGCAGCGCCGACCCTCACCGGGGCCACCACCACGTCCATGGTGTGTCCCTCGTAGGCGTGGTAGCGTCCCGCCTGCGCGAGCACTGGCACGCCTGCGAGCCGACCCGCCACGAACGCACCCTGATGTCCCGCGACACCAGAGGGAGGAAACCCCGGTACCTGCTCGAAGGGAATCGTAATGGGGTCCACGATCTCCGCGGCGAGGTGGCTCAGCCCGGACCCCAATACCACCTGCACTCTCGGAGTGAACGTCAGCCGATCCCGCAACAAGTCCGCTGCAGCGCCCACGTCGAGCGTCGGAGCCCCCGCCTCCGCCCTCAGAGAATCATCCCGGCAACCGTGGCCGTCATGAACGCGGCAATGGATCCGGCGATCATGGCGCGCAGGCCCAAGCGGGACAGATCGTGCCTGCGCGAGGGGGCGATGCCGCTGATACCCCCGATCTGGATCGCGATCGAGGAGAAGTTCGCGAATCCGGAGAGCGCGTAGGTGGCGATGACGACCGAGCGCGGATGTAGCTGACTCTCACCCCCCAGCGTGGCGGCCAACTGGAAGTAGGCGACAAACTCGTTGAGGACGGTCTTGACCCCCATGAGGGAGGCGACCACCGGCGCGTCGACCCACGGCACCCCCATGAGCCATGCCAGCGGCGACAGAAGCCACCCCAGGATCCACTCGAAGGTGAGCCCGTCGAAGCCGAACAGGCCGCCGACCCACCCCAACATGCCGTTCAGCATGTACACCAACGCGAGGAAAGCCAGCAGCATCGCACCCACGTTGAGCGCCAGGTACAAGCCCTCCGACGCACCGCGCGCGGCCGCGTCGATCACGTTCACGTCCTGTTTCTCGATGTCGACTTCCAGCGTGCCGGCCGTCTCCGGGGTGCCGTCCTCCGGGTACATGAGTTTGGCGACTACGAGAGCAGCCGGCGCCGACATCACCGACGCGGCCATCAGATGCCCCGCGATGTCGGGGAAATATGCGAGCAGAATCCCGACGTAGGCGGCGAGTACTCCCCCGGCGACGGTCGCGAAGCCCCCGGTCATCACCGCCATGAGCTCCGACATCGTCATGCGTTCGACGAACGGCTTGATCAGTAGAGGCGCCTCCGTTTGGCCAACGAAGATGTTGCCCGCCGCCGAAAGCGTCTCGGCCCCGGAGGTCCTCATGGTTCGCTGCATGACGAAAGCCACGCCCTTCACGGCGATCTGCATGACGCCGACGTGATACAACACCGTCATGAGCGACGAAAAGAAGATGATCGTCGGCAGCACATTGAAGGCGAAGAAGGCGCCGGTGTTGGCTACTTGACCAGGCGTGGCGACGAAATCGCCCTGCCCCCCGGGTCCGCTGCCGACGGGCACGTTGTTGAATACGAGGTTGCCGAAGATGAACTCCGCCCCGTCCACGGTGAAGCCCAGCAAGGCGATCACGACCGTGTTCATCACGCCGAAGACTTCCGTCCCGATCGGAGTCTTCAGGATGAGGAACGCGAACAGGATCTGCAGGGAGATTCCCCATATCACCACGCGCCACGGGATGTTCTTGCGGTCGACGCTCATGCCCCACGCCACCAGTGCCAGCAATAACAGGCCGAGTACCGACCGAAGTCGGTCTAGCAGCGGGGTGTCGAGCGAGCCCTGCGGAACGCTGATCTGTGCGCTGGCTTGAAGGGCGATGGACTCGGCCACTGGATGAGCCGGCCCCTCGGCACCGAGGGACCTCCAAGCGCCTGTGCCGACCAGAATCGCCGCGCAGAGCCACAGTGCAGCGACTCTCGAACCAGGTCGCGTCATGGTCGCTTCATAGGAGGAGCAGCCTCTTCGGGAGCGGTGGGTCGGTAGGAACCGGGCGCAATATCAGCCGCCGAGGCGATCGCCACCAGCCGCGACGACTCCAATCCGCGCGCCCGAGAGCGGCCGCCACTCCGCTTGGCGGCTACCTAGGGCGGGCCTAGAATTCATACATGAGCGATCCGAGGAACGACGCAGAACCGTCCGAGGCCCGTTCGGCCGCGAGGGCTGAACGGCTCGAATTCCGGCCACTCGCGGCCCGCATGAACCACCGTCAGTGCGGGGCCCCGATCGTACTCGGCGCCAACGAATCCGGGGGCGACGCGCAGTTCCCGCTGGCGGCGCTCGAATGTCGGATGGGACCCGGGTCGGAGTAACCCGGAGCACGCAAGCCCTGCCACTATGGCAGCTATTCCCTCCGAACCCCGCCAGTCCGGCGGGTTTTCTGCGCCTGCAACCGGCATGGTGATTGCACATCCGAGGCCAGGACGCCGAGCCTTTCACGGGCCGCTAACAGCAACGAGAAGAGGAGAGCATGGGTAAAGTCATCGGGATCGACCTCGGAACCACCAACTCGGTGGTAGCAGTCATGGAGGGAGGGGAGCCCGTCGTGATCCCCAACTCGGAAGGCGGACGCACGACCCCCTCGGTCGTCGCCTTCACCAAGGACGGTGAACGACTCGTCGGCCAGGTCGCACGTCGCCAGGCCATCACGAATCCCGAGAACACGGTGTTCTCTATCAAGCGGTTCATGGGTCGCAAGCACGACGAAGTCGCCGAGGAGGAGAAGCTGGTCCCCTACGACGTGACCCACGACGCCAGCAATCGGGTGACGGTCAAGATTCCGAACGTAGACGACACGTTCACGCCCCCGGAGATCAGCGCGATCATCCTCCAGAAGATGCGCCAGACGGCCGAGGACTATCTCGGCACGAAAGTGAGCCAGGCGGTGATTACGGTTCCGGCCTACTTCAACGACGCACAGCGCCAGGCGACGAAGGACGCCGGCAAAATCGCCGGCCTCGAAGTGCTGCGCATCATCAACGAGCCGACCGCTGCGGCGCTCGCGTACGGCCTCGACAAGAAGACCGAGGAGAAGATCGCGGTCTTCGACCTGGGGGAGGCACGTACGACATCTCCATTCTCGAGCTCGGTGACGGCGTCTTCGAGGTGAAGTCGACCAATGGCGACACGCATCTGGGTGGTGACGACTTCGACCAGCGCGTGATCAATTGGCTCGTGGACGAGTTCAAGAAGGACCAGGGCATCGACCTATCACAGGACTCGATGGCGCTGCAGCGCCTCAAAGAGGCTGCCGAGAAGGCGAAGATGGAACTGTCCACGACCATGACGTCGGACATCAATCTGCCCTTCATCACCGCGACGCAAGAAGGCCCGAAGCACCTCAACTACAGCCTCTCGCGTGCCAAGTTCGAGCAGCTCGTCGACGACCTCATTCAGCGCACGATTCCGCCCATGAAGAGGGCCCTGGAGGATGCCGGACTCACGACCGACGCCATCGACGAGGTCATCCTCGTCGGCGGCTCGACCCGGATCCCCAAGCTGCAGGAAGTGGTCAACGAGTTCTTCGGCAAGGACCCGCACAAGGGAGTGAACCCGGACGAGGTCGTGGCCGTAGGTGCCGCGATCCAGGGTGGAGTGCTCTCGGGCGACGTCACCGACGTGCTTCTGCTCGACGTGACTCCGCTTTCGCTGGGCATCGAGACGTTGGGCGGCGTCATGACGGCATTGATCGAACGGAACACCACGATCCCGACCAAGAAGGCCGAAGTGTTCTCCACCGCTGAGGACAACCAGACCACGGTCGAGATCCACGTATTGCAGGGTGAGCGCAAGATGGCCGTGGACAACAAGACCATCGGCCGCTTCCAGCTGACCGGAATTCCGCCTGGACCCCGCGGCATGCCGCAGGTCGAAGTAACCTTCGACATCGACGCAAACGGCATCCTACAGGTGTCCGCCAAGGACCGGGCAACCGGCAAGGAGCAGAAGATTCGCATCGAGTCTTCGAGTGGCCTTTCGGATGCAGAGATCGAGCGCATGGTCGAGGACGCGGAAGCACACGCGGCCGAGGACGAAGAGCGTCGAGAAAAGGTCGAATCGCGGAACCAGCTCGACACCCTCGTCTATCAAGTCGAGAAGGACTCGGGCGAGTGGGGCGACATGGTCGCCGCAGCCACCAAGGAGCGCCTCGACGGCGCGGTCGAGCAAGCCAAGGAAGCGCTCAAGGGCGACGACCTCGGTACCCTGAACTCGGCCCGTGACGAGCTGATGCAGGCGTTCAGCGCCGCCGGACAGGAGATGTACCAGTCTCAGGCGGCGGAGGCGGAGGATGGGGACGAGGACGCGGGTGACGATGAGCCGGCGGCCGAGGGTGGAGAGGACGGCGGTGCCGGCGAAGCCGGAGCCGAGGCGGACGACGACGTGGTCGAAGCAGACTACGAGATCGTCGACGAAGAGGCGTAGGACCTCACTCAGAGGTGCCGAGGCGAAAAAGGGGACGTCGGGGCACCCCGACGTCCCCTGCATCGCGTCTCAGACAGGTGTAGAAGGCGGACCCGGCTCCGACCTTCGAGTGTATGAATTCTATTCGGTCAACTCGTTCGGCCGATCACAAATAATTCGGGAGGGCGCCAAGATGTACGACCCCCTTCGTGCCAAGAGCAAAGTCGTTTTCTATAGCGCCATCGCTTTCGTATTCGGTCTGGGCATGGCCAGCGGGCTCGGCTGGACCAGCCCGTCGTATGCGATGCCTACCTTGATCGAAGCACCACAGGTCGCGGCGGAGGCCGTGCAGCCGGCACTGGATCTCAGCGCGGCATTCACGACCTTGGCCGATGCCGTGACGCCGGCGGTGGTGCGGATCGAGGCACGCAGGCCTCCCACGCAGACGAGGCAGCAACAGCTCCCTCAGGGCTTCCGGGACTTCTACGACATGCCCAGGGGTCAGCGACAGCCGCCGACCCAGGGATCGGTCGCAGGCGGCAGCGGCTTCGTCGTATCGCCGGACGGCTACATCCTCACCAACAACCACGTGGTGGAGGGAGCAGACCAGGTCACGGTCTACTTCCCCGATCGCACCTCCTTTACTGCTGTGATCGTCGGCAACGACCCGTTCACTGACGTCGCGGTGCTCAAGATCGAAGCAGAGGAGCAACTGCACGCGATGTCGTTCGGCGACTCCGATGAGACCAAGGTCGGCGAGTGGATTCTGGCAATCGGCAACCCGGGCATCGGCGGTCGTTCCGCACAACTGGACTTCACCGTGACCGCTGGCATCGTCAGCGCCCTCGGGCGGGGGCTGCGACTACTCCAGAACGACCTTAACAACGATCCTCGGTTCGGCCCCGCTGTGTCCGGCTTTGCCATTGAGGACTTCATCCAGACGGACGCGGTCATCAACCCCGGGAACTCAGGGGGACCGATGGTCAACCTGCACGGCCAGGTAGTCGGCATCAACTCGGCCATCGCGTCCGAGACCGGCGTGTATCAGGGCTACGGCTTCGCGATCCCGATCAACCTCGCGCGGCGCGTGATGGAGGACCTGGTCGAGTACGGTCGAGTGAAGCGGCCGCGCATGGGCGTGGGCATCGCCGACGCGACCCCGGAGGACGCCGAGGTGTATGGGCTGCCCTCGGTCTCCGGCATCCTCGTCCAGACCGTGGCGCCCGATGGCCCTGCGGCCGGACAACTCCGGAGCGAGGACGTGATCGTGGCGCTCGACGGTGAACCGGTCGGCTACGTCGGCGAACTACAGGCGCGTATCGCACAGTATCGGCCGGGAGACAGGGTGACCGTGACTCTGTATCGGGAGGGAAGGTCGACCGAGGTCCGACTTCGGCTGGACGAGGCCCCGATCAACGAGGCCCCGACGGTAGTGGCGGAGCGCGCGGTGCACGCCGAAGAACGGATCGGCATCAACGTCGAGACGATGGACGACGAACTCGCCCAGTGGGGGAGGTTCGAGCGAGCCGGAGGCGTGATTCTCACGCAGGTGGCCCGCGGCAGTCCGGCGGAGCGCCGCGGCGTTAGCGGGTACATCAGTCAGAGGCTCCTCCAAGTCCAGAACAAGACGATCGAGACACCGGACGACGTGCGTGTAGCGCTCGACGCGGTCCGCGGAGGCCAGATCGTGTCGCTCCACTTCCAGGACTCCCAGGGCGACGTGAGAGTGGTCAACGTGCGCATGCCCAACTAAGGGGGCCCGGGGTAGAAACCCTCTCTACCCCGGGTTTATCTTTCGCCGGGCCTGGCGAAAGTGGCGGAACTGGTAGACGCGCGGGATTTAGGATCCCGTGGTTAATAGCCGTGGGGGTTCGAGTCCCCCCTTTCGCATTCCGGGACTCCTGACATCCGACACTTGAACCCCGTGGGGGTATGACCCTAGACGCATCGAACCTGCAGGTCTCGGTGGAGGAGCAAGAGCGGTGGCGCCGTAGTATGAGCGTTACCGTTCCCGCTTCGGTAGTCCGCGAGGAAGAGCAGCGCGCAGCCCAACAATTGGCTTCGCGCGCCCGCCTGAAAGGGTTCAGAAAGGGCCGCGTGCCCAAGAAAGTGATCGCATCCCGCTTCGCCGGGACACTTCGCCAGGAAGCTCTCGACAGGCTGATCGGGGAGGCCTACCGCTCCGCATTGGCAGAGCACGACCTGAAGCCGATCAGCGAAGGCGAGATTCAGGACCTGAGCTACGAGCCGGAGCAGGACCTCGTCTTCTCGATCTCGTTCGACGTGCAGCCGCACGTCGAACTCTCGCGCTTGGGTGGCTTCGCGATCGAGCGTCCGGTACGTCGAGTGAACGACGAGCACATCGAGCAGGTGCTCACTCGCATCCGAGAGCAGAACGGCGCTTGGAAGCCGGTGGAAGATGGTCAGCCGGAAGACCGCGACCTCGTGTCCATCCGCATCAAGAGGCTCGAGGGTGACGCGGCCGCCGACGGCGACGAAGGCAAGGAGTACGAGTTCCGGCTCGGGCAGGGCGACGCGCTGCCCGACATCGAGAGCGCAATCAAGTCACTGGAGCCCGAAGCATCCGGTTTGTTCGACCTGTCGTTCCCCGACGACTTTCCGGACGAGGAGCGGAGGGGCGAGAAAGAAAGCGTGCGGATCACCCTGCTCCGTCGCAAGATCCTGGAACTTCCGGAACTCGACGACGACTTGGCGAAGCAGGTCGGCGAATTCGAGACGCTCGATGAGTTGATGTCCCGCGTCCGCAGCGATCTCGAAAAGGAGGCCGGCCAAGAGGCCGAGAACGTCGTGCGGGGGCGACTGCTCGACATGCTGCTCGAGGCGAATCCGTTCGACGTCCCCGTCTCCATGGTCGACCGTTACGCGGATGGTGTCATCGGGGACCAGCCCAACCTCGAGCCCGAGCAGATGGAGGAGCTACGGACCTCGATCCGCCCGGAGGCGGAACGGGCGGTCAAGCGCATTTTGTTGATCGAGGAAGTTGCCGAGACTCAAGGGTTGGCGGCGACGGAGGACGACATCGACTCGCGCGTAGAAGAGATCGCCGAGGCCACCGACAGCACGGCTGCGAAAGTGTACGCGAACCTGCAAAAAGCCGGACGCATCGAGATGCTCGAACGGGAGCTCACCGAGAAGAAGGTGTTCGACTTCCTGCAAGAACAGTCACAAATCACCGACACGACCGACTAGTCGAACGAGAGACCCCTGATATGCCGATATATCCACCGTACGTCATCGAGCGGACCAGCCGCGGTGAGCGCAGCTATGACATCTTCAGCCGGCTGCTCATGGACCGGATCGTCTTTTTGGGCTGCGGGATCGATGACAACGTGGCGAACATCATCCTCGCCCAACTGCTCTTCCTGGACGCCGAAGACCCGGAGCGGGACATCTTCATGTACATCAACTCCCCGGGCGGGAGCGTGTACGCGGGCATGGCGATCTACGACACCATGCAGCACCTGCGGGCGCCGGTGTCCACGTTCTGCGTGGGCATCGCTGCTTCGATGGGGGCGGTGCTGCTCGCGGCGGGTGCCGACGGCAAACGCAACGCGCTACCCAATGCGCGCATCATGATCCACCAGCCGTCCGGCGGATACCAGGGCACCGCAGCGGATATCGAGGTCGCCGCCCAGGAGATTCTGCACGTGCGAAAACGGCTCAACGGGATCATTTCCAAGCATACCGGCCGGCCGGAGGAGCAGGTTCAGGCAGATGTCGACCGAGATCGCTTCATGGACCCAGTAGAAGCCGTGGAGTACGGACTCATCGATCGGGTCCTAGAAGGCCCTGTTTCGCAGACCCCCGGGAAACCTGCCGACTCCGATAGCGGCGAGTAGCCGAAGACGCGATACTTATAGCTATGACGAGCGACAAGCACCTTCGCTGCAGCTTCTGCGGAAAGTCCAAGGAGAGTGTCAAGAAGTTCATCTCCGGACCGAACGTGTATATCTGCAATGAATGCATCTCCCTCTGCAACGAGATCCTCGCGGAGGAGGAGGAGCGGGAAGCTCAAGAACAAACCGTTCCCAGCCCGACTCCTCAAGAGATCATGGCGCTCCTGGACCAATACGTCATCGGTCAAGAAGACGCCAAAAAGACTTTGGCCGTCTCGGTCTACAACCACTACAAGCGAGTCAACCACCAGGGCGTTCTCGACGACGTAGAGATCGACAAGGCGAACATCCTGCTCATCGGACCGACCGGCGTGGGCAAGACGCTGCTCGCCCTCACGCTGGCCCGCATGCTGCACGTGCCCTTCACCATCGCGGACGCGACCACGCTCACGGAGGCCGGGTACGTAGGCGAAGACGTGGAGAACATTCTCGTACGTCTTCTGCAGGCGGCCGACTTCAACGTGGCCGAGTGCGAGCGCGGCATCGTATACATCGACGAGATGGACAAGATCGCGCGCAAGTCGGAGAACCCGTCCATCACGCGCGATGTGTCTGGCGAAGGCGTGCAGCAGGCGCTGCTGAAGATCCTGGAAGGCACAGTCGCCAGCGTGCCGCCCCAAGGTGGCCGCAAGCACCCGCAGCAGGAGTACATCCAGATCAACACCCGCAATATCCTCTTTATCTGCGGAGGGGCGTTCGATGGTCTCGAAAAGATCGTCGAGGGCCGGATCGGCTCGCGTCGCATCGGCTTTGCCGGGGAGGACGTCGAGAAGAAGGAAGGCAACATCATGAAGTGGGTGGAGCCGGAGGACCTTCAGCGATATGGGCTCATCCCCGAACTGGTCGGCCGGCTCCCGGTGAGCGTCCAGCTCGACGACCTCGACGAGGAGGCTCTGGCTCGCATTCTGGAAGAGCCGAAGAACGCGCTCGTCAAGCAGTACAAGAAGATGTTCGAGCTGGAGGGCATCGGGCTGACCTTCGATCGTGAGGCGATCAAGGCGATCGCCAAGAAAACCTCGGAGCGAAAGACTGGCGCGCGCGGACTGCGATCCATCATCGAGGGAATCATGCGTGAAATCATGTTTGAGATCCCCTCGCGGACCGACGTGCGGGAAGTCGTGGTCACGCCTGAAAGCGTTGACGGTGACGTGCCGCCCCTGCTCGTCCTCCACCCGGAAGAAGAGAAGCTCAAGGCGTAGCATCGAGGCGCCACAAGGCCTACCATAGGCCCCGCCGAGACGCACCTTCTTTCCAGGCTTCTGCCGCATGGCGCACCTCATCAGGGTCGAAGACGAGATCGAAGTAGGGGATCGCCTTCCGGTGATCCCCCTCCGGGACCTGGTCTTCTTTCCCTACATCGTGCTTCCTCTGCTCATCGGTCGGCATCGATCCGTGGCCGCAGTCAACGAAGCTCGTGAGGCGGACGACCTCGTGTTACTGGTCGCGCAGCGAGATCCAGCGGTCGACGACCCAGTGAGCGCCGACCTGTTCCGCGTCGGTACCATCGCGCGAATCGTTCAGGTCTCGAGCCTGCCGGACGGCACGCTGCGCGTGGTGCTCGAAGGTCTCGGGCGCGCCAAGATCCGCCGGCTGACGACGACGACCCAGGCCCTGCGTGCGTCCTTGGAATTGTTGACGGAGCGGGAGGTCGAAGCCGAGGGTCCAACACCCGACGCCCTGAAGGCTTTGACCAAAAGCGTGGTGAGCCTGTACGGGGAATACGCGCGCCTGCACGAGAGAGTCCCGGAGGTCCTCTCGAGCATCCTCTCGGCGGAAGGCGACCGCGTGCGCTTTGCGCACCTGGTTTCGGGTCACTTGATCCTGCCGTCGTCGGAGAAGCAGGAGTTGCTCGAGGCGGGTGACGCCACCGACCAACTCGAACTGGTGCGACAGTTCTTGGTGCGCGAACTGGAAATCATGCGAATCGAAGCCAAGCTCGACCGCCAGATCCAGCTCCAGCTCGGCCGCGAACGATCCCCGGACTTCGGATCGGGCCTTCGGGAGATCCACCGAGAGGCCGCGAAGCCCGACGACGACGAATGGCGGGAAATCGACGATGAGGTCCGTGGAGCCGACCTGCCCCCAAGCGCCCGCGAGCGCGCTCAGAAGGAACTCAAGCGCCTCAAGAAGCTGAATCCGGTGTCCCCGGAGGCAGCCGTAATTCGAACCCACCTCGATTGGATCGTGGCGTTACCCTGGATGAAGCACTCGGAGGACAACCTGTCCGTCGAGCATGCGTCGGATATCCTGGACTCAGAGCACTTCGGCCTGGCCGAGGTCAAGGAGAGGGTCCTCGACCACGTAGCGGTCCTCTCGCTCGTCCGGGAGATGCGCGGGCCCATCCTCTGCCTGGTGGGCCCACCCGGCGTGGGTAAGACCTCGCTGGGCCGCAGCATCGCGCTCGCGCTGGGGCGAGAGTTCGTCCGGGTCAGCCTCGGTGGCGTACGGGACGAAGCCGAGATCCGAGGCCATCGGCGCACGTACGTGGGTGCGCTGCCCGGTCGGATCGTGCAGGGCATGCGACGGAGCGGCACGAACAACCCCGTCTTTCTGCTCGACGAGGTCGACAAGCTCGCCCAGGACTTCCACGGAGATCCCGGTGCCGCCCTACTGGAAGTACTCGACCCCGAGCAGAACCGAACCTTCACGGACCACTACCTGGAACTGGAATACGACCTGTCGGACGTCCTGTTCATCACCACCGCGAACACGTTGCAGGGAATCCCTGAGCCGTTGCGGGACCGCATGGAGGTGATCCGACTACCGGGGTACCTGGACACGGAGAAGCGTGAGATCGCGACTCGATTCCTCTGGCCACGCCAGTCCGAGCGCCACGGGCTGGCACCTGGTCGAGTGATGCTGTCCGGCGGAGCCATACACAGTGTGATCGCTAGCTATACGAGGGAGGCGGGGGTTCGCGAGCTCGATCGCCGACTCGCCCGCATCGCCCGCAAGGTGGCTCGAGCGGTCGCTGATGGCGTCGCAGTGGACGCGGTCGTCGAGTCGGAGCACCTCAAGGGGCTGTTGGGTCCGCGTCCCTATGCCCCGCCCGATCGGGACCAAGACGGGCAGCGCATCGGGATCGCCAACGGTCTCGCTTGGACGGCGGCGGGCGGTGAGGTCCTAGACGTCGAGGTCGCGGTGATACCCGGTGGCGGCAACCTGCGACTCACCGGCACCCTCGGCGATGTGATGAAAGAGTCGGCGCAGGCGGCCGTCACCTACGCCCGTTCGCGTTCGGAGCTGCTCGGTCTCAACGCTCAGTTTCACGAGAAGATCGACCTGCACATTCATATTCCGGAGGGGGCCACGCCGAAGGACGGACCTTCCGCTGGCATTACCATCGCCACCGCCCTGATTTCGGCGCTCGTCGGTATCCCCACGTACGCCGACGTCGCGATGACCGGTGAGATCACGCTTCGCGGTCGGGTGTTGGGAGTCGGGGGCATCAAAGAAAAGGCGGTCGCGGCGCTGCGGAACGGAATGCGTCGGGTCGTGCTTCCTGCCGCCAACGCGTCCGACCTCGAGTTGTTGCCGGAAGAGGTGCTCGAGAGCGTCACCTTCGACCTCGTGCGCACGATGGACGAGGTGATGGACGCGGTCCTGCTCGAAAGTCCGCTCCGCCGACGCCCCCAGCCACAGCGCGGCAGGCTCGGCCCGCAGCTCCCACACGGATGAAGATCAAGACCGTCGAGTACGCAGGCACGATCGCCCAACCGGGTGGACCGTCTCCGGGCACGCTGCCCCAGATCGCCTTCTCGGGCCGGTCCAACGTCGGGAAGTCGTCGCTCATCAACACGCTGCTCCGCCGAACCCGTAGCAAGATCGCTCGCGTCTCCGCCACGCCCGGCAAGACCCGAACGATCAATTTCTTCTTGGTGAACGAGCACTTCTTCCTCGTCGACCTGCCAGGCTACGGATATGCCAAGGTGCCGAAGGGCATGCGCGACTCATGGTCCAAGCTGATCGAGTGGTACCTGAGCGCCTCCGGTGACGTGTGTGGTCTCGTACATCTCATGGACGCGAGGCGGGACCCCACCGATCACGATCTCCAGATGGTATCGTACCTGTCCGAGCTGGAAGTGCCGACCCTGGTCGTACTGACGAAAATGGACAAGCTGAAGCAGACTCAGCGAGAGAAGGCGATCGACCGCACCTGCGCCGGACTGAAGGTCGACGAGGATCAGGTCCTACCTTTCTCATCGAAGACCGGCGAAGGACGTGAGGCGCTACTCGAAGCACTCGCCGAGCTGCTCGAGGGCGCGGAGGAAACGAGATGAAGCGAACGCTACCCGTGTGCGCCGTCGCAGCAGCCGTCTCGCTCAGCGCTTGCGCGCTTCCGCCCGGCATGGAGGGCTCCGGTGCGTCGCCAACGGAATCGTTCGAAACCCTGCCCCCTCCGGGGTACGGTACGCTTCGACAGGACGAGATCTCGCTCTCGCTCATCAGCGGCCCCCTGCGCATTCTCGTGACCCCTCTCGAGGAATCCGTGACCCGAGTCGCGGCTCCCGACACCTACCGGCGCCTGTCCAGCATGGCCAACGCCCATCGGAATGCTCCGGGCGTCGGAGCATCTGAAACGCTCTTCCTCGTTTCGTTCTTCTCCGAGCAACCCGACCAACGATTCGTACCCGAAGAAGTGCAGCTGTTGTCGCGTGGGACGAGGCTTCGCCCGAGCGCGATCGTAGCCGTGACGCCCAGTTGGGGGGAGCGTCGCCTCCGTCAGCGCGTCACCGAGATGGCCGTCTATTCCTTCAGTAGCGAGGTCGATCTCGAGTCAGACCTCACGCTTCTGTACGGCTTGGATCAGACCAGCGCCTGGAGCGTGATCCTGCCGCGCATTCAGGCCGAACGGGCGCGGGCCCGCGGCAGAGCGGGCGGCCGCGGCAGGTAGGAGTGCGATCGGAACAACAACGATCACTGTCCGCTAGTCGTCCAGTTCGTACCTCGAGATCTTCCGATACAGCGTGCGCTCGCCGATACCCAGAAGCTCCGCTGCCTTGCGTCGGTTGCCGCTCACCGACGAGAGGGCCGCCGTGATCGCCTGTCGCTCGAGTTCCTCCATGGTCATGCCCGGCCGGAACACCACTACGTCTTCGGAGTCGAGTGTCGACGCTTTGTGCGGACCCGCTCCCACGCCGAACACCACGACGTCGTCGTAGTCGGTGGAATGGGAAGCCGGACGGTAGGCGCCTACCTCGATCCCTGCGCCGCCGAGTTCGGTGCCCCCGACCCCTGGATCGGCTGAGCCGAACCCGCCGGTCTCCGGCGATTGCATCGCGGGGCCGACGCCACCGAGCAAGGGCGTGCCGAGCAGCGAGCCGCCCTCACCCCGACGATAGACGTCGAAGTCCCGACGCAAATCATCCATGTCCACCCGCAGGTCGAGCAGCGTGCGGAAGACGAACTCAAGTTCGGGTCGAATGTCCGGGGTGTCCCCGCCTTCACCGGTCGCCCTGGGGATCCGCGCAGGCAACAGCGAGGATCCGCGCCCCGCGCGAATCTCGTCCGGAATGTCCTCGGGCCGAATGATCCGTCCGTGCGCGAGCACGACCATCGACTCCACCAGATTGCGGAGTTCGCGCACGTTGCCCGGCCAGGCGTACGCCGTGAGCATCTCGATCGCATCGGCGGAGATGCCGGGGAAGCTGCGGTCGTGACCCTCCGACACTTCCCGGACGAAGGACCGGATCAGCAGCGGGATGTCGTCGCGGCGGTCCCGCAGCGCCGGCAGTTCGATGCCGAGCACGTTCAGGCGAAAGAAAAGGTCCCGCCGAAACTCCCCAATGGCTACGAGTTGTCGGAGGTCCTGATTCGTGGCGGCCACGATACGGACGTCGACCTTGATGTTCTTCTCGCCGCCGACCCGGCGGAACTCCCGTTGCTCCAACACCCGCAGCAGTTTCGTCTGCATATGGAGCGGCATGTCGCCGATTTCGTCCAGGAAAATGGTGCCGCCGTCCGCGAGCGCGAACAAGCCTTTACGCGCGTCGATCGCCCCGGTAAAGGCCCCCTTCTCGTGCCCGAACAATTCGGATTCGAGCAACGCGTCCGAGAGTGCCGCCACATTGACCGCGATGAAGGGCTTGTGACGCCGGGGGGACAGCGCGTGAATGCCGCGGGCGACGAGCTCCTTGCCCGTGCCCGACTCGCCGGTGACGAGCACGGTCGAAGCAACGGGAGCGATCTGGACTACCCGCTCCAGGACCTCACGGATCGCGTCGGTCTCGCCGACAATCCCGGTGAGTGCCTGAAGGCCCGCGCGCTCGATGAGACGGCTGCCCACCAGCACCACTTCGTCGACGTGCGCGGTGTTGGGAAAGACCTCGTCGAATCCGGGTCGCAGCGCGGGCGCCAGTTCGGCGTGGTCGGCGATCGCGAAGACGGGAATGCCGAGCGTGCGCGCCGCTTGTTTCGCCAGCCCTCCCCCTCCTTCGTCGAGACCTCCCGTGAGCACCAGGAGCACCGCGCCGTCGTCGTTGGTCAGCTCTTCATCGGGGGTCACCAGATCCGTCGAGTAGCCCGCGGACTTGAAGCCGTCCCTGAGTCGTCCCGCGCGCCGAAGGTCGTGGGTCGAGATGAGAACGCGACCGTCGGTCATGAGGGACGGCCGGGAGGCCGGTGGGCCTCCCCTCCGCCTTTGAGCAGATCGACCGCGTGGGGGAGTAGAGGCCCGAGCACGGCCAGACCGTCCCTTACGCCTCCCGGGCTCCCCGGCAGGTTCACGATGAGCGTATGCCCTCTCGTGCCGGCGACGCCGCGGGAAAGCACGGAGTACGGGGTGCTGTCCAGCCCCACGGAGCGAATCCGTTCGGCGATTCCCGGCGCGTCACGATCGAGTACGGATCGGGTGGCCTCTGGCGTGACGTCGCGAGGCGTGAGACCGGTCCCGCCCGTCGTCAGAAGCACGTCGACCGCGAGGTCGTCGCACCACGACACCAGAGAGCGCACGATTTGGCTGGTCTCGTCCGAGACGATGTCGTGTACGGCCGTCTCGTGTCCCTGCTCGGCGCACCATTCGCCGATCAGCGCGCCGCTCCTGTCCTCGCGTTCACCACGCGCGCAGCCGTCGCTCACTGTGAGGATGCCGATTCGAATCACCGCTTGATCGAGCCCCCGGTATAAAATGGCGGGCGCTGGACGAGCGCGTCGACCGGGCGTCCGCGCAGGTCGATCTGGAGCCGGGTGTCTGGCTTGGCCAGATCGACCGGGACATAGCCCATCGCAATCCCTGAGCCGAGGGAGGGACTGACGGTCCCACTGGTGACCGTTCCGACCACCTCGCCCTCATGCACGATGTCGTACCCCGGGCGGGGGAAGCCCCTTCCCTCCAGCCGCATCCCGACCAGGCGGCGAGCAACGCCTGATGCCCTCTGAGCCGCGAGCGCCTCGCAGCCAACGAAGTCCCCCTTGTTCATCTTGGTGACCCATCCGAGTCCCGATTCCAGGGTCGTGTGCTGCTCGTCCAGGTCGTTGCCGTAGAGCGCGTACCCCATCTCCAAGCGCAGCGAGTCGCGGGCTCCGAGCCCTACGGGCATCAGTCCGGGGTCCGCCCCCGCTTCCATCAAGGCGTCCCAGAGTGCCGGTGCGTCGTTGGCCCCGACATACAGTTCGAAACCGTCCTCGCCGGTATATCCGGTCCCGCTGATCACGGCGGGCACGCCGGCGACCTCGCCCTCGGCGAAGCGGTAGTACTTCACGTCGTCGATGTCGATGCTGGCCAGCGGGCGCAGGATCTGTCGCGCCGCGGGCCCCTGTAATGCGAGCAGCCCCGTGTCCTGCGACACGTCTTCGAGCCCGCACTCGAACGCCTGCGCGTGGCCCTCGATCCAGTTCCAGTCCTTGCCGAGGTTCGAGGCGTTGACGACCAGCATGTAGCGGTCGGCGAAGCGGTAGACGAGGAGATCGTCGACCACGCACCCGTTCTCCAGGCACATCGCCGAGTATTGTGCCTGCCCGACCTCGATCTGGGCGGCATCGTTCACCGATACGTGTTGCACCAGGTGGAGGGCCTGCGGGCCCCGTAGGACGAACTCACCCATGTGCGAAACATCGAAGAGACCGGCGGCCTCCCGGACCGCCCGGTGTTCCGCGGTGATCCCCGTACGGTACTGAACCGGCATTTCGAAGCCGGCGAAGGGCACGATCTTCGCCTCAGCGGCCACGTGTCGGTCGTAGAGCGGAGTGCGCTGTAGAGCGTCGGTCACCCCATCAACTCCAGGAGGATGGCTTTTTGAGCGTGCAGGCGGTTCTCCGCCTCGTCGAAGATGCGGGACTGCGGTCCGTCGATGACACCCGACGTGACCTCCTCACCGCGGTGCGCCGGCAAACAGTGGAGGAAGATGGCAGACGGGTCCGCCTGAGCCATGAGAGCCTCGTCCACCAGGAAGCCCTGGAACGCCGCGCGCCGCTGCTCAGCCTCTCCCTCCTGGCCCATGGACGCCCACACGTCGGTGGTGACTACATCCGCGCCCTGAACCGCCTCTGACGGGTCGCGGGTCAGCACGACGTCCGCGTTGCCCTGCGCTCGCGCCAACAGCTCGGGATCGGGGTCGTAGCCCTCGGGGCACGCCAGCCGAAGGGAGAATCCCAGGCGGTATGCGGCATTCAGCCAGGAGTTGGCCATGTTGTTACCGTCGCCGATCCAGGCCACGGTACGCGCACCGTGAGCGTTGCCGAACTCTTCCGCCACAGTTTGCACATCGGCCATGATCTGACACGGATGCAGCAAGTCCGTGAGCGCATTGATCACGGGGACCGACGCGTGCTCGGCGAACGCCTCCACCTCCGTGTGCTCGAAGGTTCGAATCATGATGGCGTCGACGTAGCGCGAGAGGACCTTGGCGGTATCGTGCACCGTCTCGCCGCGACCGATTTGGCTGTCCGCGTCCGAGAGGAATACCGCATGCCCCCCGAGCTGCGTCATCCCGACTTCGAACGACACCCGGGTACGCGTCGAACTCTTGCGGAAGATCATGGCCAGGCTCTTTCCAGCCAATCGACCCGTGTCATCGCCCGCCTTTAACGACCGGGCACGCTCGAGCAGACGAATAACTGCGGCCTCTTCGAAGTCCGGGATCGCGACGAAGTCTCGCTTCGTGCTCATGGAGTATGTGGAAGCATTCTTAGAGGATGTAGCGGACGAGATCTTCGTCCTGGGAGATCGTGGCGAGCCGGTCCTGCACGAACGCCGGGTCGATGTGGATGACGTCGGTGCCCGCTTCTGGAAGGTCGAAGAGAACTTCCTCCAAGAGGGTGGTCATCACGGTTTGAAGCCGACGGGCACCGATGTTTTCGAGGCGCTCATTGAGTTGCATCGCGATGCGTGCGACCTCCGCGACCGCACCGTCCGTAAACTCGATCTTCGTGCCCTCCGTCTCGATCATCGCCCGGTACTGTTCCAGAAGAGCGTTCTTGGGCTCCTGCAGAATTCTCACGAAGTCCTCCTCTCCGAGGCTTTGCAGCTCGACGCGCACCGGAAAACGACCCTGCAGCTCCGGAATCATGTCGGACGGCTTCGCCACGTGGAACGCGCCGGCGGCGATGAAGAGGATGTGGTCCGTACGCACGAGGCCATACTTGGTCGAGACGGTCGAGCCTTCGACGATGGGTAGCAGGTCTCGCTGCACACCTTCGCGGCTCACATCGGGCCCCTGCCCCCCGCGCTCGCCCACGACCTTGTCGATCTCATCGAGGAAAACGATCCCCATCTCCTCGGCGCGGTAGAGCGCCTCGTTCACGACCTCGTCCATGTCGACCAGCTTGTCGAGCTCGTCCTGGAGGAGAATCCGCCTCGCGTCGGCCACCGAAATCTTCCGCCGCTTGGTGCGCTTGGGCAGCATGTCCTGCAGCATCTCGGTGAAGTTGTGGTCGAGGCCGTCGCCCCCACCCATCGGGATCATCATGCCTTCGATGTTCGTCGCCTGACTGACCTCGATCTCGATCTCCCGGTCCTCGAGTTTGCCGTCGACCAGGAGCTTGCGAAGCTTCTCCCTGGTGCGCTGCCGCCGCTCGAGCACTCCTTCCTCCTGTTCTTCCGCAACGCCACTCGGGCCCGCCACGAAGATGTGCGGGCGCTCTTCTTGCGGAACGGGCTCCGGTTCCGGGTTCGAAACGGGTAACAGCAGCTCCAAAATGCGGTCCTCGGCCCGAGCCTCGGCAGTCTCTTGCACCTCGTACTCCCGATCCGCCCGCACGAGGTTGATGGAGATGTCGACCAGGTCGCGGATCATCGATTCGACGTCTCGACCCACATACCCCACCTCGGTGAACTTCGACGCCTCCACCTTCAAGAAGGGGGCACCCGCCAAGCCAGCGAGACGACGCGCGATTTCCGTCTTCCCAACGCCGGTGGGACCGATGAGGATCAGATTGTTCGGCGCGATCTCCTGCCGCATCTCCTCCTCGACACGTTGCCTCCGCCACCGATTGCGAAGCACGATCGCCACCGCCTTCTTCGCGTCGTCCTGCCCGATGATGTACTTGTCGAGTTCCGAGACGATCTGCCTCGGGGTGAGCTCGTCGAGCCAGACGAGGTCCTGTGACTCGGCCTCTTTGCTCACATCAGTCGCAACCTGATCCTGGGATTCGAGCGCGTTGCCCGTCATGCGTCCCCTCCGTTCACGCCGATGCCCAACTCGAGCACCGTGATGTCCCGATTGGTGTAAATACAGATGTCCCCGGCGATCTCCAGCGCGCGCTGCACGATCTCGGGAGCTTCGAGGTCGGAGTGCTGCCTGAGCGCTCGCGCGGCGGCGAGCGCAAAGGAGCCACCGGAGCCGATGGCCAGCACGCCGTCATCCGGTTCAATCACGTCCCCGGTTCCACTCAAGAGGAAGAGATGATCCTTGTCCGCGATCGCGAGCAGGGCGTCGAGTCGACGAAGGTAGCGGTCGGTCCGCCAGTCCTTGGCCAGCTCGACCACGGCCTTGCGCATATTGGCCGGATAACGCTCGAGTTTCTCCTCGAGCTTCTCGAAAAGCGTGAACGCATCTGCCACGGCCCCCGCAAATCCCGCGAGGATCGTACCGTCTTTCAGCGCTCGAACCTTGCGCGCCATCCCCTTCACCACCGTGTCACCCATGGTCACCTGACCGTCGCCGCCCATGGCGACTTGCCCGTCACGACGGACGGCGAGCACGGTCGTGGCTCGAAATTCTGGTAGACTCATCTGCCCGGACTTTGCCCCGACTTTTGGAAGGAACCATCACCGCACGACTGAACGAAGTGGCCAGGTGCAAGCGAGGGGCCACGAATCTAACAGCGACTCTGCCGAAATGGCAGATGGCGGATCGTGAGGGCCGCGCGCTATTCTCCTCTCGGGTGCGCCGACCTGTAGACCTCGAGAAGGCGGTCCTTGGTCGTGTGCGTGTAGATCTGCGTCGAGGACAACGATACGTGCCCCAGTAGCTCCTTCACCGCGAGCAGATCCGCGCCGGCCTCCAGAAGGTGAGTCGCGAAGGAGTGCCGCAGCGCGTGCGCAGAAAGTCCCCGCGCTCCCGCCGCTGCTTCGAAAGATGCCCTCACTGCCGTCTGAATCGAACGCCGCGAGAGGCGCCCGCCCCGCGCGTTTACGAGCAGCGCGTCGTCCTCCCGGTTCGGCACCTCCGCGCGGCGGGGCTCATATCGAGCGACGGCGGTCAGAGCCGACGACGTAACCGGCACGATACGTTCTTTCCTGCCTTTGCCCATCACCCGGACGAGCTTCGAGCTCGCGTCAATCGAGCCGAGGTTCATGCCGTGCATTTCGGAGAGGCGCAGCCCGCTGCCGTAGAGCAACTCGAGGATTACGAGGTCGCGAGCCGTGGCCAACGTGTTCTGCTGAGCCCGCTCCTGCGCAGCTTCGAAAACGTCACGAACGTCGCCACGGCTGAGGTGCCCCGGCAGTGCCTTCTCCATCTTAGGGGCACGCACGGCCCGGGCCGGATTGCGCGGGAGGCGATCCTCCGCGTGCAAAAAGGTGAAGAAGGACCGGGTAGCCGAGAGCTTTCGACCAACGCTGCGTTTCGTCAGGCCACGGCGACCGAGCCAGCCCATGAAACCCCTAAGCGCGAGGCGGTCCACTTCGTCATCGGACCAGCTCCAGTTGGGGTGCCCCAGATACTCGGTGAGGAACTGACTCAGTTGGCCCAGATCGCGCGCGTACGCCTCGACCGTATTGCCCGAGAGTTGACGTTCGTCGGCCAAATGCCGGAGGAAGTCTCGGACCTCGGGCGTCACTAGGAAAGTCCGTGCGCTGCCATCCAGGCGAGAAAGTCCTCCTGGGCGCGCTCTCCGAGCCTTTCCCGCCTCTCCTTCTTGTTCTTGATGCGCTTTGGAAGAGGCTCGACCAGACCCCAGTTCGAGTTCATGGGCTGGAAGTGACCGGATTTGGCCTCACTCAGATACTGAAAGAGCCCGCCGAGCACCGTTGTCGGGGGCGGGATGATGGCATCTTCACCGGCAAGGAGCCGAGACAGATTTATTCCGGCGAGGATTCCGCTCGCCGCCGACTCCGTATAGCCCTCGACCCCCGTGAGTTGCCCCGCGAACAGAAGGTCGGGCTGGGCTGCCGGAGCCCCGTATCGAGCGAGCCGCTCGGGGAAATTGAGATAGCTGTTGCGGTGGATCGAGCCCCAACGCAAGAAGTCGGCGTCGCCGAGCCCCGGAATGGTCGTGAACACCCGGCGCTGCTCGCCGATTCCCAGCCGAGTCTGGAACCCAACCATGTTCCACATCTGGCCCGCCCGGTCTTCCCGCCTGAGCTGGACGACCGCCCAGGGTCGTTCTCCGGTGCGTGGATCCGTCAGGCCGATCGGCTTCATTGGCCCAAAGCGAAGCGTGTCGAGACCGCGGGAGGCCATGACCTCGACGGGCAGACAGCCCTCGAAGTACGGCACGACGTCCCAGTCGTGTCCCTCTGGTGCCTCCCCTTGATTGAGTGCCTCGATGAATGCGACGTACTCCGGCTCGCTCATGGGACAATTGAGGTAGTCGGAGTCCTCATCGAACCGACCTGCTTCGAAGACCACGCTCTCGTCGAGGCTGTCGCGGTGCACGATCGGGGCGATCGCGTCGAAAAACGCGAGTCCTCCGTCCCCGAGACACTCCTGGATGGCCCTGGACAGGGCGTCCGAGGTGAGAGGCCCCGTCGCGATGATGGCGGGCCCCTCGGGTAGCCTCGTGCACTCCTCCCTCACGACCTCGACGAGCGGCTCAGCCTCGACCGCGTCCGTCATCGCCTGGGAGAAAAGGCCCCGGTCGACCGCGAGTGCCGAACCGGCCGCCACCCTCGACTGGTCGGCCGAGCGCAGGAGGAGCGATCCGAGAGCTCTCATCTCTCGCTTGAGTTGGCCGTGCGCGTTCGCCGGTCCCTCACTCTTGAACGAATTCGTGCAGACGAGCTCACCGAGGTTGTCCGTCTGGTGCGCCTCGGTGCCGCGCACCGGGCGCATCTCGATCAAGCGCACTTGGTGTCCGCGTTGGGCGAGTTGGAGGGCAGCTTCGCAGCCGGCCAGCCCTCCTCCGACCACGGTGACCGTCACTTCTTGCCGCGCCCCCGCCCCTTCTTCCCGCCCCTGCCCGTTCCCTTGCGGGCAGCCTTCTTGGCAAGCAGGTCCACCGCGGTCTCGAGGTCCACGTCCTCCGGCTCGGTGCCCTTGGGCAAGGTCGCGTTGATGCTGCCGTCGGTCACATAAGGGCCGTAGCGGCCAGAGAGTATCACCAACTCCTCACCGGAGTCAGGGTGTTTTCCCAGCTGTTTGAGCGCTCGCGACTTCCCCGAGAGCTTGGCCTTGATCAACTCGACGGCTTCTTCCAAGGTGACCGACCACATGTGGTCGTGATCCTTGAGGCTCGCGAACGTCTTGCCGCGCCGTACGAACGGGCCGAAGCGGCCCAGACCAGCGACGATCTCCTCTTCCGTTTCGGGATCCAAACCGATGGCGCGGGGCAGCTCGAGCATCTTGAGGGCATACGCCAGATCGACGTCCTGCGGTTGCTTGCCCTCGGGCAGACTAAAGCGCTTCGGTTTCTTGCCATCCTCCTCGCTCTCCAGCTCGATGTACGGTCCGTACGGACCGTACTTGAGCCGGACCATGCGGCCGAACTCGGGGTGCATCCCGAGTTCATCACCCTCGGGATTGAAGCCGTCCAGCGAGCGCGTGCTCTTGCAATCGGGGTATCCCGAGCAACCGAGGAAGCGCCCGAACCGATTCCAGCGCACCAGCATGGGACGACCGCACTTGTCGCAGTTCTCTCCCTCCGCGGCGAGGATTTCTCTAATGATGGCGTCGGAGTTCGCCGCGCCGGCCTCGATGCGCTCCCGAAGACGGGGGTAGAAGTCCTGGAGCAGGGCTCGCCACTCCACTTCGCCGTCCTCGACCCGATCGAGCTCGGTCTCCATTCGGCTGGTGAACTCTACATCGAACAAGTCGGGGAAGAGCCGGACGAGCAGCTTCGAGACGACCTCGCCCAGGTCCGTCGGGATGAATCGACGCTGCTCGAGTTCGACGTAGCCGCGGTCGACGATCACCGAGATCGTCTGCGCGTATGTCGAAGGACGCCCGATGCCGAGCTTTTCCATCTCCTTGACCAAGCTGGCTTCAGAGAACCGCGGGGGAGGCTGGGTGAAGTGCTGGTTGGGCTCGATGCGTTGCAGCGCGGCCACGTCGCCTTCGTCCAGTTCGGGAAGGGGCTCCAGGTCGTCCAGACGCCGGTGCTCCCCGGCTTCGGTCGCCTCCAAATAGAGCCGTGTGAAGCCCTGGAACTTCACGATCGAGCCGGTCGACCGGAAAAGGAAGCGTTTGCCCGAGCCGCCCGTCAGGTCGAAGTCCACCGTCGTGGTATCGTAGACGGCCGGCGACATCTGGCTGGCGACGAATCGCAGCCAGATCAGCTCGTACAGGTTGGCCTGATCCTTCTCGAGATGGCGCGCGGCTTCCGAGGGGTGGATCGTGACGTCCGTCGGGCGAACCGCCTCGTGCGCGTCCTGCGCCGCCCGCTGCTGTTTGCCCCCATAGAGGCGCGGAGCCTCGGGCACGTAGGAGTCACCGAACTCCGAGGTGAGCCACGCCCGCGCTTGATCCACCGCATCGGGCGAGACCCTGGTCGAGTCCGTTCTCATGTACGTGATCAGACCGAGCTGCCCACGCCCGCCGATCTCTTGACCCTCGTACAGTCGTTGCGCGTTGGACATCGTCCTGCGCGCGGAAAACCGCAGTCGCTTCGCCGCCTCCTGCTGCAGCGTCGACGTCGTGAACGGAGCGGCGGGATTCTTCCTGCGCTCCCGTCGTCTTACCTCGGTGACCGTAAAAGGCACGTCCGCCACGTCCCGCACCACTTCACTGGCGGAGTCCTCATCCCCAAGCGTGAACTTCTTTCCGTCGATCTGATGGAGCCGCGCCTCGAAGCCCTGCTCGTCGCGCATCAGGTGCGCGGTGATGGACCAGTACTCCTGTTCGACGAACGCGCGGACCTCGTCCTCGCGCTCGCAGATGAGACGGAGTGCCACGGTCTGGACACGGCCCGCTGACAGCCCCGGACGAATCGGCTTCCAAAGCATGGGGCTGACCTGGTATCCCACCAGTCGATCGAGAATCCGACGCGCCTGCTGCGCCTCGATCCTCTTCATGTCGAGCGGCGCTGGCTCGTTCAGCGCCTCTTGCACCGCACGTTTGGTAATCTCACGGAAGGTCACCCGCTGGAAGCGGTCCCGGTCCTTCAGGTATCCCAACTGCTCCGCCACGTGGTACGCGATCGCTTCTCCCTCGCGGTCGGGGTCGGTCGCGAGAATGACCGCGTCGACGCCTTTGGCCTTCCTCTTGAGCTCTTGAATGACCTTGCCCTTGCCCCGGATCGTCACGTATTTCGGCTCGAAACCGTTCTCGATGTCGACGCCCAACTCTTTCGTCGGTAAGTCCCGGACGTGGCCCACAGACGCCGCCACGTCGTAACCTTTACCGAGGTACTTCCTAATCGTGCGCGCCGTCGCCGGGGACTCGACGATGACGAGTTTCTTACCACCGTTGTCGCTCATTCAGTGTCCGTTTGAGTGTCTGCTGCGGCCAGGTTCAGGCCCAGGGTCCGCGCCACCAGGATCGACACATCTTCTACGGATACGCCTTCCGTGTCCACCTCATGCGTCGCTCGGGCATACATGGGGGTGCGGATCGCCAGCAGTTCTCGAGCCGCGGCGAGAGGGTTTTCGCCCTCCAAGAGAGGCCTCTTGCCGGGCTGAACGCCGACGCGTCGAACCGCCTCCTCAACGCTGACGACGAGCCAAACAGCGATGGTGCCGACCGGTAGCTCATCGAGGCGTCCGGCCCGAGCGGCCCACCCCCCCCCGCTCGCGACGACGACGTGGTGCTTTCGGAGGAGGCTCTGCGTCGCCTCGTGCTCAAGTTCACGAAATCGAGCTTCTCCGAGCCGAGAAAAGAGCTGCGACACCGGCATACCTTGTGTCCGCTCGACGTGGGCGTCCACGTCGGCGAAGCGCCACCCCAGTTGACGCGCCAGTACCGAGCCAACACTCGACTTCCCGGACCCCATGAAGCCCACGAGCAATATTCTGGCAGGATCCGACCCCGTCACCGCTCGCCGAAACCGCGCTCGATCAGATATGTGAGATAGCCGTCGAAGTTGCGACGGATTTC